>CAKQNZ010000001.1 GCA_934255435.1 uncultured Clostridia bacterium
CTGTGACAGTAGATGGAAAAACACTTACAGACGAAGACTTCACATTAAGCTACAGCTCAAACAAAAAACCTGGAACAGCAACGGTGACTATCGAAGGCAAGGGATTTTACAAAGGTACAGTCGCTCAGACTTTCACCATAAAAGAAAATCCTGACCTTCACAGATCTGATCTGAACCGCAGCATCAGGATCTCCATGAGCGGCAGCAAGGTCAATGTAAAATGGAGCAAAGTCGATATCGCAGAAGGATATGATGTATTCCTGGCAAAATGCGGCAGCAGTTTCAGCAAGAAGCCTGCACTGTCAACAAAGAAGACAAGCATTGCAGTTTCAAAGATATCCGGCAAAAAAGTCAGCAGCAGCGAGAACTACAAGGCTCTTGTCAAGGCATACCGCATGATCGACGGCAAAAAGCACTATATCACATCAAGCGAAATAGTACACGTGGCTGGAACTAAGAGCAAGAAATACACCAACCCTTCAAAGATAACCGGCATCCCTGATGCGAAGACACTGAAGACAGGCAAGACATACACCATCAAGGGCAATGTGAAAAAAGCAAACAGCAAAAAGGCACTGCTTCCTGCAAAACACGCAAAGGTACTGAGATACAATACCTCTGACAGGACAGTCGCAACAGTCACAAACAAAGGCGTGATAAAAGCAGCCGGCAAAGGCACATGCAAAGTATATGCAGTTACTCTGAACGGCGTAAGCAGATACATCACAGTAACGGTGAAATAAACATCACAGACGGTCTGCAGCAGACCCCGTATCATATATGATACGATCAGCCTCCTGTGACCGGACAGACTGCAAACTGTATACTAAAAAACGGCATACCGCATCAGATTTATACTGATGCGGTATGTCGCTTTTGCGTATGTATCAAAGATTTCTGTGTGAAAGGGCATCTGTATGTCTGTGCCTGTTGCGATGGAAGTTTCCTGCTCAGCCTTGCTCTTTCAATGCTCCTGGCAGCGGGATATGCGATGCTACCAGCGCCGATACTGCTATAGGGACTATATAGACCACCGGGAAGCAGAGAAGCAGTATCGCCACTGTCATCACTGCCTTCCTGCCGATATATGCGTACATCCCGGCCGCCATGGCTGCCACTGCAAATGTGGGATCGATCCCCGTCAGCGCTACAAATGCATATCCTGCGCACACACCTGTGAATATGACAGGGAAAATGCTTCCTCCTCGCCATCCGAGCTCCATGCATATGTTCACAAGGAACACCTTTGCAAGAGCAGTCAGGATCAGCACAGAAGCTGCCATGTCCTGCCAGTCTGTCATGAGTTCCCCCATCTGATGCTCTCCGGAAAACATTGTGAAAGGCAGGAAATAGCCGATGACTGCGATGAACACTCCGGCGATCATGCAGGAGATCACTCTGTGGTCGCTGAGCTTCCTTCCTATAGTCTGCATGAGCCTGCCTGTCAGCAGATAATAAAGCCCCATCGCAGCTGCTGATACTATGATGGCAGGCATCCACGCCCACTGTATCAGTCCGATATCATGTTCTGCGCCAAATCTCGGCAGTCCCGCATCTCCGCCTCCTGTCAGCGCACTCAGACTGCGGAAAGCCAGCATGCCTCCGGCAGCTCCCATGCAGTATATGAATATTCGCACAGGTCTGCTCACGAGACGGATGCGTTTCTTTCCTTTACCGTTCTTTCCACCGCTGTCTGCGTCTATGTTCCTGACTATCCCGAACAGCGGCGCGTTGAATATGACGCCCAGCGCAGCGCAGATGCCGGTCTGTGCCAGTGCAGCCAGTTCATCGCCTTTGTATTTCAGGCGATCTCCCACAAAACAGCAGAGCCCTGCTATCACGCCTGTGAGTCCGGCCTCCGGACCTATCACTCCGCCGAATATCAGCGGCAGCAGAGCCGATATTATCAGTATGTGCAGCCTGTCGTAGGGATAGCCGCCTTCACTTTTCACCCGTGTCATGACCTGCGGCATCTCCTCCGGCAGCAGTCCATACCTGCACTGCCACAGACCGATCACCAGACCGCCTGTCAGAGTAACCGCCAGCATATATAAAAGTGAGTGCTCAAGACCTGTCCGCTCCGGGATCACGATCCAGAGCAGCTCCATCCCCAGATCCATTATTTTCAGCACCGCCCACAGCACTGCCCCGGAGAATCCTCCCAGAACTGCCGAAAGCAGCGATATGAGTATTATCTTACCTGTTTTGTTCATTGCCGATACCTTACCTGTCTTTTATTGTTCTGTTAGATTACCGACCGGTCACCTACAGATATTCTATCACTTAAAATACCTGCGTTCAATGAAAATCAGCTTACATCAGATGTACATACAACACGGCAGTGATCATATCCTGCAAAAAAAAACCCCCGATTCCAAGGGTTGGAATCCGGGGGTCGTCCACACGAATGTGAGTTGAGCAGCTCCTCGCTGGGTCGCTGAGTCGTAAAGCACCACGCTCCTCCACGCTGCTTCGCAGCTTGATTCGCTGTGCTTCTGACAGGGGACCTTCCTGCAGCTCGTTCCTCGCTGGGATAGGTCTGCGTCGTTGGTCGCCACGGAGCATAGCTCCTGCGACATTTGACGGCGCAATTTCCATTGCTCTCGCATGCTCTGCATGCGAATCGCAAGGACAATTGCTGCTATCTCTTTGAGAACTGGCTTGCTCTTCTTGCTTTTTTGAGTCCGTACTTCTTTCTTTCCTTCATTCTTGAGTCTCTTGTCAGGAATCCTGCTGCTTTCAGTGCAGGTCTGTACGCTTCTCTGTCTGCTTCGCAGAGTGCTCTTGAGATACCGTGTCTCAGTGCTCCGGCCTGACCTGTGTAACCGCCGCCTCTTACAGTAGCGATAACATCGAACTTGCCTTCGCAGCCTGCGATCTCAAAAGGTCTCTTTACCTCTCTCTTAACGATCTCCATTGCCATGTACTCGTCGAGAGGCTTCTTGTTTACTGTGATATTGCCGTCACCAGGGACTAATCTGACTCTAGCTACTGAAGATTTTCTTCTTCCTGTTCCATAATACTGTGTTTTTGCCATCGTTCAAATCCTCCCTTCCTTAAATATCCAGAACTTCCGGCTTCTGAGCTGCGTGGTTGTGCTCAGGGCCTGCATAGACCTTTAACTTCTTGTACATCTGTCTGCCAAGTCTGCCGTTAGGCATCATGCCTTTTACAGCGTGTCTTACAGCTTCTGTAGGATGCTTTTCCATCATCTTTTCAAAAGTCACTTCTCTGAGACCGCCAGGATATCCTGTATGTCTCTTGTAGATCTTTTCTTTTCTCTTCTTGCCTGTAACCTCGACCTTTTCAGCGTTGATAACGATAACGTAGTCTCCGCAGTCAACGTGAGGAGTGTAAGTCGGCTTGTTCTTTCCTCTGAGAACAGCAGCGATCTGTGAAGCCATTCTTCCGAGGTTCTTGCCTTCAGCGTCCACAACGTACCATTTACGTTCAACTTCTGCAGGCTTTGCGATAAATGAACTCATTTTCTCATCCTTTCTACCTACTGGGATCACTGCCGGTCTGATATGCAAAAGCTCTTCGGCGGCACGATCGTTTTCGGCCCTGCCTACTGGGTTCATCCTGAGATGAACTTTTTCGGCGAACTAAAACTTTATTTAGCCGTGCTCGTTCGGACGGATCCCCATCCTGCTCACACGAAAAACTGTGCTGCATAACACAGCACAGAATAATTCTATACGCAGAACGCCCAAAAGTCAAGAACTTATTGAAATAATCATATTCCCGGCTCCGTATGAACGCGCTGTCATTTCACGAATTCCACATAGAACAGCAGACACGCATCATACTTCTTCAGCCTGTCGTTTTTCTCCGGAGGGGCCGACATGTCGAATGACTCCATCTCGTTTGAGTCAGAGCCCGCCTGTGCGCCGAAGTATATGCGTTTCCCGTCTTTGATGCTGACCGTCTCGCCAAGCGTCGACGTCAGCTTGCCTGAACACTTAAGATACGATTTTGCAACCGGGCTGTCCTGACTTACCATGGACCCGTCTTCTGTACCGACCGACAGCCTGATGACATCGCCGTCTATCACCGCCGCTACCATGCCCTTCCCGGAATCATCTCCCAGATCCGTTAAATCGCAGGTCATCTTTGTGCCGCTCTTCCCGTTTACCAGCTTACCGTGCTCGTAGTACTCGACCCCTATATTCATCTCTTTGTAATCCTTTGCACCCTCGAATCCAGCCATCATCACCGGGGCAGTGCTGCCCACCATCATCATAGCCAGCTGCTTCTCCGATGACGACAGCTGATACGGACTCAGCTTCCCGCTGTCCTTGTCACCGCCAGTTTCGCCATTATTACCACCGCAGCCCGTCAGCAGCAGCATCACAACGACCATGATACACGATACCGCTGCGATCGATTTTTTCTTCATCCTTATAATGCTCCTTTCCTGCTCAGTCATCATTCCGAAAACTGAACGTAGAACAGGTATCCCGTTATATCCCCCAGCTCTGCTTTTCCATCTGCCAGCTTCTTCAGATCGATATCCCCGGCTCCTTTCCCGGCAGCACAGAAGAATATCTTCCTGTCTTTCACGATGTCGAGCGGTGCGTCCAGCAGCGAGCATTCATCGGTGCCACCGAAGCTGTAGCCCTTCTCAAGAGTCCGGCTGGTAGACGATGTTTCGCTGTCGTTCCACTCACATGCCATATGTAGCATCTCACCGGAAACATTCACCAGCAGCGTGCCATTGCTGCCGTCTTCAGGGTATTTCAGCTCAGCCTCGACCTCCGGAGATCCATGGTTTTTCAGTTTTCCCTTTTCATAATATTCGTACCCCAGGGCCATCCTGCTGCAGCTGCTGTCCGTCACGAACTTCACCACGGACAGCCCCGAAATGTCATCCACCAGCAGTTCCGCAAGCTCCTCCTCATCGCCGGGCAGATCATAGGGCTTCATTATATTCATTTTTTCCCCGCTGTCACTGTCGCCATTTCCACCTTTTTCACCATTATCGCCTCCGCAGCCCGTCAGCGCCATTATGAACACTATGCAAAAACTGATCACTGCAAACAATTTCTTCTTCATTTTCTCCTCCTTCTTCCTCCCTGCATCATCTGTTATACAAACACTGATCTGTTCGCCATATGATTTCTCTGCTCCGTTCCCGGCCGTGTCAGGATATGCACCCTGACACGCACACAGTTGCCCGCCTGATAACCCCGCAGCCCCGGTCACGGTATTCCCTTTGTATATGTAACAACCCTGCAGGACATATGTTACATATAAATCATAATTTTTCGCCGATATGCAAATTTACACGGCGGTTTCCCTCGTGTTATACTGTTACCGTCGGCAATCTGTGCCGGATACAATAACAGACCTGATATCAAGGAGGAAAATACGATGCTTTTCATAGAATACCCTAAATGCACCACGTGCAAAAAGGCAAAGAAGTGGCTGGACGATCACGGTCTCCAGTACACCGGCCGCCACATCAAAGAAGAAAACCCTACAGCTGACGAGCTGAAAACATGGCATGCAAAAAGCGGGCTGCCACTCAAGCGTTTTTTCAACACCAGCGGCGTGCTCTACAAGGAGATGCATATCAAGGACAAACTCCCTGAAATGAGCGAAGAAGAGCAGTTCCAGCTGCTGGCTACAGACGGCATGCTATTGAAGCGTCCCATCATAGTGACAGAAGACAAAGTCCTGACGGGTTTCAAAGAAAAAGAATGGGAGGAAACACTGCTTTAACGCAGCCCTCCATCATGTGCAGGCAGCTCACGGACGTTAAAGGAGCTACCTGATACGTTCCACGATCTCACTGCCCGTCAATGGTAGAGAAATCGTGGTCTTTTTTTGAAAAATCTACCCTCGCAGTAAACAGCCCGTCAACAAAGCCGCTGCCGCCGTGACAATGGTAGAGTTTCTGATGATTTTTTTATGATTATCTACCATTGCAGTTCATATCGTCATCATACCTGCTGCGCACCTGCCATCCGCCGGCCTGCATACCGCCCGGATGGTAGGTTTTCGATAAAAATCTGTTCAAAACTCTACCATCAGCATCGTCGCATCATGGATACCCACGGCACATCAGATGCTACAGTAGGTTTTTCAAAAATAAACAGCAAAAATCCTACCATCACGATCCCGGCCGACAACAGACCAGCCTTGTGTGCATCACGATCCCGGCTGGCAACAGACCAGGCTTGCGTGCGTTGCGAACGGTCAAAATGACTGATCAAAAAAAGTGCATCCGCCGGGCTGCCTCCAGCACCAACTGATACACCGTTAATGTCTTTTCACGGACATCACGATCCGCTATCTTGTACAGATATAGTATATGTACGCCGCGTACATGGCGATCATTATGCCGCCTTCAAATCTCCAGAGCTGTTTCTTTCTCCATGCCATGCAGAGCACTGCCATGCTTATCACAATCAGCACCACGGTATCCACGAGATTGCTGGAAATAAAGTCCATCGGGCTTATGACGCCTGCAACTCCCAGTACGAACAGTATATTGAATATATTCGATCCGATGACATTGCCGACTGCTATATCGACTTCGTTCTTGCGTGCCGCCACGATGGAAGTCGCAAGTTCCGGCAAGCTGGTGCCGAAAGCCACTATCGTCAGCCCTATCAGCATCGGCGGCACTCTCAGCATCTTGGCAACAGATGAACTGCCGTCAACAAAAAAATCCGCCCCTTTTATCAGCAGTATGAATCCTACGACAAGGATAAAAAACGATACAAATATATTTTCCATAATATGCTCCATTCTACTGTCAGCAGGCCATCCATGCGAGCCGCTGCAGTCGTTTTATCACAGTATACCCACGCCTTCCAGCAGTATCTTCACACCTATTGCAATGAGTATGATACCGCCGAACAGCTCCGCCTTTGATTTATATCTCATTCCGAAGAGGCTGCCGATCTTGACGCCGATGGCCGAACATACGAAGGTCACGGCACCGATGAAAGACACCGCCGGCACTATAGAAACTTTGAGAAATGCAAAAGTCACGCCTACTGCCAGTGCGTCTATGCTGGTAGCCACCGCCAGTATGAACATGCTTTTCACATCCATAGCACTGTCCACGTTCTCATCGCCGCCGAAAGATTCCTTGACCATATTGCCACCTATAAGAAGCAGCAGTATGAATGCTATCCAGTGGTCGTACCTTGTGATGAGATCTGCGAAAAAGCTTCCGAGAAAATATCCCGTCAGTGGCATCAGTGCCTGGAACCCGCCGAACCACGCTCCTGCGATACACATATGCTTCCATCTGATTTTACCGAGGGAAAGACCTTTACATATGGACACCGCAAAAGCATCCATGGAAAGTCCCACCGCCAGTATGAACAATTCAAGAAATCCCATTTTATTCTCCTGTCTCCTCTTTGTTTTCCTGCATACACTTTATGATCTCCAGGCTGCCGACATTCTTTATCACTGCTTTGCTGAAACATATCGAACACCGCTGCCATCAGGCGTTCTTCGACACATTCCCTCTGCTGTAAAAACAAAAAACTCACAGACAGCGCAAAAATGCTGCCCATGAGTCTCATCATTTAAAGTAATACCGGGCAGCCTGCTGCCGGCGACCTGTATTCTGCTGATGCATTGCCGGATACCTCTTAGATGCATGACCTTCAGGTCTGCTGCATATATTTCAGCTGCTGCCATTATGTCGATAGAACTGCATACCTGCGAAAGTTCCTCACCTTTCGCTGTGCGCTGCTTTGAGCCTCCTGTCCTGTAAAAACGGACCGGCGGCCGATCTTGTCTGCACGGTATGCCGACTACTCCCTCCTGGAAATCCTGTACAGTGTACCATGTTTCAACATCGATTTCAATGATAAATCTCAAAGATTTTATTGAATATGCCGGCAAATAAGTTTAAACTGGTTACAGATGTACAAGCCGCAGCGGTGGTTATGCAGCTGCGTATGCAGCAAGCTGCCGGATCCGGGAGGTCTGATACTCTCAGCATCCTGTCCCGGCAGAGGCTTTGCTGGGATACTGCGAGTTCTGTCTGCGGTCTCATGTATCATATGATCACAGGGACTTCATGGCATTATCAGCAGCCCAGACGGATGTACACGAATTCAAATTCATGGAGGTTATAAAAATGAAAAAGATCCACACTGACAAAGCGCCTGCAGCAGTAGGCCCTTATTCACAGGCAATCGAAATAAACGGAATGGTATACACATCAGGTCAGATACCTCTCGACCCGGCAACAGGCGAGATCGTTGGCACTGATATCGCATCCCAGGCTCAGCAGGTAATGAAAAATCTCATGGAGGTCCTTGCTGCAGCAGGAACAAAGCAGGAAAATACAGTAAAGACAACATGCTTCCTCAGCAGCATGGACGATTTTGCAGCTTTCAATGAAGTATATGCACAGTACTTCACAGAAAAACCTGCAAGATCATGCGTAGCAGTAAAAACTCTTCCTAAGAACGTGCTCTGCGAAGTAGAGCTTATCGCAACTGTATAGCTCGAAGCGTTTTTCGGAGAACACAGCATGAAAGAACTTACACTTGAAAAATTTGAAGAAGCTGCGGAGCTGGTCAAAAACGTCACGCTGCCTACCAGTCTGGAATACAGCGAAAGCCTCAGCAGCAGGACCGGCGGCAAGATCTATCTCAAGCCGGAAAATATGCAGTACACAGGCGCATACAAAGTCCGTGGTGCATATTACAAAATCGCAACACTGACCGACGAGCAGCGTGCGAAAGGTCTCATCACTGCATCGGCAGGCAACCATGCCCAGGGCGTGGCTTATGCTGCAAAGAAATTCGGCTGCAAGGCTACTATAGTCATGCCGACGGTGACGCCTCTCATCAAGGTAAACCGCACAAAAAGCTACGGAGCTGAGATCGTCCTTCACGGTGACGTGTACGACGACGCCTGCGAAAAGGCACTGGAGCTGGCAGAAGAACACGGCTACACGTTCATCCACCCTTTCGATGATCTTGCGGTGGCTACCGGTCAGGGCTCCATTGCAATGGAGATCGTGCAGGAACTGCCTACCGTAGACTATATCATCGTCCCTATCGGTGGCGGCGGTCTGATAACCGGCATTTCCACACTGGCAAAGATGCTGAACCCGAAGATAAAGGTCATCGGCGTGGAGCCTGCGGCAGCTGCCAGCATGACAGCCGCCCTTGAAAAGGGCGAGCCTGTGACACTGCCGAGCGCCAACACGATAGCTGACGGAACAGCCGTAAAGAGGGTCGGCGAGACGATTTTCCCATACTGTCAGGAAAACATCCATCAGGTACTCACTGTCGAAGACAACGAGCTCATCGGAGCATTCCTTGATATGGTGGAAAATCACAAGCTGATAGTCGAGAATTCCGGGCTTTGGGCTGTAGCAGCACTGAGGCAGCTTGATCTCAAAGGGAAAAAGGCAGTTGTCATCCTCAGCGGCGGCAACATGGATGTCATCACGATGTCCTCTGTGGTACAGCACGGTCTGATCCAGAAAGACAGGATCTTCTCGGTATCCGTCCTGCTTCCGGATAAAGCCGGAGAGCTTGTGAAAGTCGCAAGCATCATCGCAAAAGAAAAAGGCAACGTCATCAAGCTGGAGCACAACCAGTTCGTCAGCATCAACAGGATCAACGCTGTTGAGCTGCGTGTCACAATGGAAGCCTACGGCACAGAACACAAGATGGCGATACTCAGGGCACTGAAAGAAAGCGGATACAAACCTGAACTGGTGGATACGAAACTGTACTGATAACATTCCACGTCAGATACAGACCGCCAGCCTTGTAACAGTAAACCAAAAAGAGTCCGGCATGTACGATCGACAGTTGAATGTCTGTTTTGTACATGTGCCGGACTCTTTATAATTTTCGTTTCTCTGCCCAGCAGGATAACCTGCAGTATCATAAAAAGGAAACTGAAGATTATCGTCCAGTTTCCCAGTGTCAGCGCCGGTATTATAAGAGACAGTGTATAAGGCAGCGCCGATATAGGGGGTATCCCCAGCGAAGCTTTCGCAATGAAGGCTATTCCGAAGGAAACGAACATGAGCCCTGCAAAAAACACACAGTAACGTCTCGCTATTTCTTTTTTTCATGATGATTCTCCTGTAGATATGATCATACATTATAATCGTATCACGATTTCATGCATTTGTTTGCTTGATAATCGCTACTTTTTTGCCTTGTTTTTAAAATTTTGTGGACGACAGAGGCTCCCAGATACAGCAACACTGCCGTCAATCGCCTTGAAAATCAGTGTTTTCAGACTTTTAACACATCGACTCCTCCATAACCACCAGATATCCGGCTCAGGCTTTGAAAATATGCTATCTCAATGGTATACTTTGAATATACTTTATTGTATCTGTTTTCATTGGTCGGAAGAAGGTAACGATATGATTTCAAACACACTGTTCATCATTTATATGATAATGTGTTTCCTGAGTCTGCAGGCTATAACGCTGGTTCTGATTATAAGGAAACACAATGTCACCGGCAGCACGAAACTGGTCAGAGCTGCCCGGAATTTTGCCATCGTGTCCCTGCTGCTTGGGCTGGAATACTACATCTCATATTACCGGGAACTTGTGCTGAACGAATTTGCAGCAGGCCCGCTCATGCGTGGCATCGACTCCATAGTTTTCTATGCTATGGGCTACACTTGGGTAAAGCTCATAGACGCCATCATCGACTCTCAGGACCACCGTATGGAAAAGCTCCGCAAACTCACCGACCGGATCTTCCCATGTCTTATGGTGCTATCAGCAGTGATATATATTTTCCTGCTGGACGAATACTACTCCACTGATGTCCCATGGCAGGAAGTCACGGTCATCATCGGCGAAGGCATGCTGGGTGTTGCTGTGATGTTCTTTACAGCTGCATTTATCCATATTGGTTACAGAGAAATCACGGACACATTCAGTCGCAGATACATCATCATCGTAAGTATATTCGTATGCTTCAATACGCTGTGGAACAATACTGTGGTAGTCCTGGTGTTCATCCACGCTATACATCTTTCCCTGCAGTGTTCGAAACTGTATGCTGTCACATCGCTGATGCTTATCATCACCAATGCTCTTACCATAATGTATATATACAAGAAAGACTTCACGCCGTTTTTCTTCGGAGACAGCCAGTCGCAGTCACGGCAGCTCACTGAAGAGGAGGCCCTCGACCTGGTCGCACAGGGTCACAAACTTACTGAACGTGAGCGTGACGTCATGATACTGGCATATCAGGGCCTCACAAATCCTGTGATCGCAGAAAAGCTGTACATATCGCCCCATACTGTCAAACGCCATATGCACAATATCTTTGAAAAGCTCGACGTTTCCACAAGAATGGAGCTGGCACATCTGGTACAGTCGCAGATCTCAGGAAAAAGAGGCAACAGCACCGGCAAAGAAAAGACCTCAGCAGCGGATCATTGAAAACAGAACATCACATATCACGGGCAGAAGTCATGATTCCTGCCCGTTTTTTCATGCATGAGCTCATCGGTTCCGATGCATCTGTACCGCTATTTACCGGTATATCTATTTTCACAGCGCACTCTCTTATACCGAACAGGGGGCTTCAGAGCTGTATGATACTTTGGTATCATCTCCTGCCAGATGGTATATTTCCGATATTTGCTATGGTATTGTCATTCTTTTACGCCTGGGCAAATAGCCGGATCTCTGTACATCTGCTCCCTGCGACACCATTTTATTTCGATCCTGAAAATAATTTTTTTCTATGTCTTTTCACAGTCATATACAGCGAGGTATCATCTCTCATCGTTGAAATTTCAATACCATGACCCTATCGGTCCATACCTGTGATACTGTATCTGATACCCTGCTGATACGCCTTTTGACCCTTTTGGGTAGTTGTCTGAATTTTCATTTTGTCGTATGATTCAGACATGGAAAACGAAAACGCACACGATGCAGACTCAGATTCCAGCGCACTCATAAAACATCATTTTATATCAGTAGCGCATACATAAACATGGTGGCAGCTCACAGCCAGGTATATGCTGAAGGATCACCGGCAGTAAGAAGAACGGTCCCCAAACAGCAAAACACGGACATACATATCAGAAAGCACAGTCCGGTGAAAACAGAAGCATATACAAAGGATCCTTACAGAGGCTTCAGCATTTACATATATGACCTGAAGCACTGCAGGGCGATGCAGAGATCTTCATATAAGATTTTTCATATATAAAGGTCTCACGCAGCAGCAGTCATCATATACTGCAACAGGCAGTATAAAACCTATACTTTATATATCTATTGAAAGATAGAATCGGAAACGGAGGCAAATTATGAAATTACTTATCATCGGAGCAGGCGGAGTCGGTACATCAGCAGCAAAGATCATCGCAAGACAGGGCAAAGACGCTGACTGGGCGGAAAAAATAGTAGTCGCAGACTACGATAAAGCAAGAGCTGAAAAAGTAGCAAACGAGATATGCGGCGGCGGCAAATTCGTTCCTGCACATATAAATGCAAGAGACCCTGAGAGCATCAAGGCAGTAGTAAAAGAGCACGGCGTAGATTTCACGATGAACGCATGTGACCCTCGAATGAACGAAACTATATTCGACACAGCCCTGGAGCTGGGCATCGGTTACCTCGACTGCGCTATGACACTCAGTACACCTGATGCTGACGATCCGTTCGGCAAAGTCAACATCAAGATGGGTGACTACCAGTTCGCTAAATGTGAAGAATGGAAGAAAAACGGAAAGATCGCAGTATGCGGGTCAGGCGTAGAACCTGGAATGGCTGACGTATTTGCAAAATACGCTGCAAAGCATCTCTTCGACAAGATCGATGAAGTAAATGTAAGAGACGGAGACAACTACGGAAATACATCATCAGACTTCGGATTCTCAGTATGGACCACTATCGACGAATGCCTGGCACCGCCTGTAGTATGGGAAAAGACAGAAGAATTCCCTGAGGGTCACTGGAAGTGCACAGAGCAGTTCTCAGAACCTGAAGTTTTCAACTTCCCTGGCGGCATCGGTGACGTTGAAGTAGTGAATGTAGAACATGAAGAAGTAAGTCTGGTTCCAAGAGAGATCGACTGCAACAGAGTTACATTCAAATACGGCGTACCTGCTGAATTCAGAAAGAAACTCCTCACTCTTTACGAGTATGGTCTGGCAGACAAGACTACAAAGATAAAAGTAGGCGATGCAGAGATCACTCCAAGAGACTTCGTATGCAAAGTCATCCCTTCACCTGTAGAATCCACACTGACGATGACAGGCAAAGGCTGTGCAGGCACATGGGTAACAGGATGGAAAGACGGCAAGTACAGGTCAGTATATCTCTATCAGATAGCAGACAACCAGGAGTGCGTTGCAAAATACACTACAAACTCTGTAGTAGCACAGACAGCAGTAGGACCTGTTATCATGATGGAACTCATCGCAAGAGGCATCTGGAATGAAGCCGGTGCATGGGGACCTGAACACTTTGATCCGGATCCGTTCGTAGAAAGACTTGCTAAATACGAATTCCCTGCAGGTATCAAGGAAATGGATTCCGAATACGCAGACGAACTCAACGAAAAAGCATTCATCGACGCAGTTGGAAAATAAGCAGCACAGGTCATGATCTCAGCAGGGAGACCGAAACACAATAGTTACTGATTCCTTCTTCTATGATCCTCTCCCTGCATAATCTATAAAGCAAACACTTGCATAGTCAATGCGGAGCCGCATATCATGCAGGCTCCGCAGTTTTTTCACCGGGTTTTCCGGGCTTCATCTGCCTGCTCCGGGAGAGACATCATATCAGAGCAGCAGACACACACTGGAACTCCCCGGTCAGAAAACTGCAGATACCCTCTTTGCATAAAACCCCGCAGTACAGCGGCAGATCCCAGACTCATAACACAAAACATCCGGTATTATATGTAAAACAGGTCTCTGCAAAGGTAATAAAGAAAGGAAGCTGACTGTTATGTCAAAGAAAAAATCGAAGATATCCGTCTTCGCACTGGTCATGATGATATGCGTCACCGTTGCCGGCGGCGGATTCGGCATCGAAGACCTGGTCGGTTCCGTAGGTCCGGGAATGACAATGCTGGTCTTCATACTCATACCATTCGTATGGTCACTGCCATTCGGACTGTCATCCGCAGAACTTTCATCTGCATATCCTGAAGATGGAGGTATGTACACCTGGGCGAAGAACGGACTGGGTGAAAAAGCAGGATTCGTCAGCGGCTGGTGCTACACCATCGCCGGATTCGTAGAACCTGCCACATTCGCAGTACTCAGCGCCAATTACATGAAAATGCTCCTCCCGATAAAAGTGGACGCTTTTGTTTACTGGTGCCTGTGCGCCGCACTCATAGCCATATTCGCCATAATAAACATCATCGGCATCAAGCTGGTAAGCAATCTGGCATCCGTTATCACTGTACTTTGCGTGATACCATTCATAATACTGGTGGTACTGTCGCTGACAGACATCAAGTACAGTCCTGTGGAGCCTATGGTACCTGAAGACATGTCGTTCCTGCAGGCAGCAGGACAGGGTCTTCTGATCGGCATCTGGTTCAACACAGGCTTCGAGACCATTTCCACAATGTCCGGAGATATCGAGGACGGCTCACGCAAAGTCCCTAAAGCCATCGTACTTGCCATACCTATCATATCTGTGATGTACATCCTCTGGGTAATGCCTGCACTTGCAGCTGTAGGACACTGGCAGGACTGGTCATCTGAAGGCCCTCTTTCCTTCGTGGAAGTCGGCAACATCGTAGGCGGAGCTCCGCTGAGATGGGCGTTCGTAGCAGCAGGCAGCCTTGCCAGCATGATGATACTCTGCGAGTACATACTGGCATACGCATACCTGATGAAATCCTTCAGTGAAAAAGGACAGTTCTTCAAGATCTTCTCGAAAGAACACAAGAAGTTCAAGACGCCTTACATGGCTATCATCATACTGTCGGTAGTCAGCATCGGACTCTGCTCGTCAGGAAGCTTCATCGCTTTCGTAGGCATAGCGTCCATACTTTACGCAGTACCTGTCATCATGATGTTCATCGCCAATATCAAGCTGAGGATCAAGCAGCCTGATATGAAGCTGGATTTCAAGGTGCCTCTGCCGAACAAAGCATATATCGTATATCTGTGTTTCCCGATAGTCATCTACGGAGCCAGCATATTTGCAGACAACTGGATCGTAGGACTTGGGCTGGCAGCAACATCCATACCGGCGTACATCTTCTTCAAGAAGATATACAGAGGCGGACGCTACTGGGATGAATGTCACAAACGCACTCACCTGGCAGCCGCTGCAGAAGACGAGGAAACAGCAAGAGAAGCTTTCAGGATCGGATCCGAGGAAAGCTTCGCCGACGACCCTTCGGAAAACGCACCGGCATCAGACGCCCCTGAATCGGACGTACTGACACAGCATTAAACGTTCATATCGTTACAGCAAAGTTATAACTTCTTCTGACAAATGACATATTTTCAGAAACGGTACATATGACCGCCTCTGAACGGTCCGGCAGAAACCTCCGGACCGCAAAGACCGGCGCCGATGACAACCATCGGCGCCGGTCTTTTGTTATCCGTACAGTTTGACAGTCCCTGCTGTCTGTGATATCTTTACACCGATACCTGAAGTTGACTTCAGGTCGATATATTTACAACCACTTTAACTATATCTCCGGCAGGACAGCAGATTTTAATGCAACGTACAGACACACGCCCTGATCATCAGCCAGCGTCTCTTTATATGCCGGGGTATAAGTACCAAGATCCCGCAAAGGAGGCAGATAAAATGTACACTATAGGTCAGGTTTCAGAAATGTTCGATATGCCGGTATCCACACTGAGATACTACGACAAGGAAGGACTTTTCCCGCATCTTGAGCGATCGTCAGGCATACGCCAGTTCAGCGACAGAGAGCTCGAATCGCTCCGTGTGGTGGAATGTCTCAAGAAGTCCGGAGCCGAGATAAAAGACATACGCCAGTTCATGAAATGGTGCGCAGAAGGCAGCAGTACATACGGAAAGCGCCACGAATTTTTCCTGCAGCACAGGAAAGCCGCCGAAGAAGAACTTGAAAAGATGCAGCGCACTCTGGATATGATCCGATTCAAGTGCTGGTACTACGAGCAGGCCATGAAAGACGACAGCGAAGACCGCATCCTCCAGATGCTCCCGGACGGACTGCCGGAAGACATACAGAAACTTTACGACCACGCACATAAAGAGTAGACAGCAAACAGCCGGCAGCATCATCGCCATCAAAACAGCGCAGCCGCCGTCCCGGCCGCTGCGCTTTGAATTCCATATATTTACGGGAGCATAATGTCCTGAAACTGCACTGCCACTTTCGTATGTGGACTTAGCTTACATTTTCATGAAGCTCTTCCTGACTTATCCTGTTCTTGTAATAGAATTTCTTCGAGCAGAATATCCCTCTGAGGATCGCTGATATGAACAGCAGCGCCGCCATCAGCAGGAACGCCGGAGTATATGAACCTGTCAGATCGTAGATCACGCCCACGATGGATGACCCGAAAGCCACACCTAATGCGATGAATATGTTCAGGTACGCTATGAACCTGCCGATCTCCTTTTCCCCGAACATATGGTTCATCACCAGCGGTGAGATAACATTAACGGCCGGACATCCGAATCCGTAACCAAGTATCAGCACTATCACCAGCCACGGACAGCTCGGTATTGCAACAGTTGCCAGGAAAGCTATCCCGAATATCACCGATACAGCCACAGCACCTGTGCTCAGTTTGAACCTGTCACAGTAAGCGCCTACGACAATCTGGCCTATGATCAGAGCCCCGAACATAAGCGAGAATACAGATGACGCCATCGTGTTGGAGAGCCCGCCCAGTTCAAGGAAAGGCATAGTGTGGCTCAGCAGTGTTCCTGAAGCGATGGTTATAGCCATTGCAGACAGCAGAACGATCCATGTGGACGGTCTTTTCAGTGCACGTCTGAATGTAGCACCCTCCACCTCGCCTTTGTCCACAACAGGCGTCTCGTCCAGCTCACCTTTTCTTGCCAGGCCCATATCCTCCGGCGACCACTTCATGAAGACCAGCACGCACGGAATGCATATCACTGCAAGACATACGCCGATTATCAGATAGCCAGCTCTCCAGCCCAGATGCTGCACGATGATGTTCATCACCCACGACATTATCATGGCCCCCAGAGGCGAGAACAGCAGTCCCAGCGCCAGCCCCCTGAGCTTCATGCCGAACCAGTTGCTTATGATGACCGTACACGGCGTGCTCGTCAGCAGCGAGAAGCAGAACCCCTGAGGTATGGCCAGTATGTAAAAGTGCCACAGCTGCTGCGCCGATGCGAACCCGATGAACGACGCCGCCCCGCATATGGCCGCAAAGACCATTATCTTCCTTATATACTTCTTAGTCATTTTGCTCTGGAAAATGAACAGCGCCAGCACACTTGCCAGGCATTGTATCGTTATGTACAGCGAAAACTGCCCTATGCTGAATCCCAGATCCTCCGTCAACGGAAGGAAGAACACCCCTGTTATCGAAACTATACACGAATATCCGAACACTACCAGGATGAACCCCGCCAGAGTCACCCACCATCCGAAATAGACCTTACCGCCGGTATCGAATAATTTGCTTTCCTTATCCTTCATATCTTTCTACCTACCTTTCCTGCCCACGATGTATCAGTAAAAAAAGTGTGCAAGACGTGAGCGAAGCTCCCTTTGCACACATGTTGCTGCTTCGCAGCAACGCATTTGATGTGCTTTCTTTGAAGCTACGTCAATTTCTCTACGAGAAATTTCCTATGCTATAAAAAATCACATCGTGCGTCAAGCGACCACTTCATCCCGTATACCCGTCCTCTGTCAGCCCGACCGCCGGGATAATCATGAGATATCATACACAGTCTTACCACCGTTCACGGTCATCACCGCCTTCATTTTGTATATCTCGTCAGATCCCGCGTATTCATACGGATCCCTGTCTATGACAGTGAGATCGGCGTCCATGCCGACAGCTATGCTGCCCTTGCGGTTCTCCAGCTTCACGGAATAGGCCGCATTCGTGGTGAATATCCTTATGGCCTCCGTCACCGGCACGTTCCTCCTCGGATCCGGGTTCCTGATGCAGCAGGCGATGCCGTACAGCGGATCTATCAGCGATACCGGTGAGTCCAACCCTCCGCATATGATACCGCCACGCTTCAGTATCTCAGGAAACACTTCCATCCGGTCAGCGCGCTCTCTGCCGAACAGCAGCTCGTAATATCCGCCTTCCGGCTGGCCCCACATCCCGGTGAAGGCCGGCTGCATGGAAGCTATCAGCCCAAGCTCCGCCAGTATGTCCATGTGCCTGTCCTCCGGCAGCGAGAAATGTTCCACACGGTGTCTCAGATCCTTCGGCCCCTATTCGCCGATGACCTGTTTGTAAATGTACAGCAGCTGATCTATTGCTCTTGTTCCCAGCGCATGGAAAGCGCACTGTATGCCTTCCCTGTGTGCTGCCGAAACCAGTTCGTAAATCTCCTCATCGGTGTGGAGCAGGAACCCTCTCCGTTCCGGTCTCTGGGGATACGGCTCGTTCAGCGCCATGGTGTACTCGAACCCCGCACCGTCAAGGGTCAGGCAGCCTCCGATCCTCGGCAGGCCGCAGGCTTTTGCCTTTTCCAGATCCCAGGTCTGGTAGAAGACCTCTATATTCACAGGCAGTTCATCACCGATGATCTGGACCGGATGCGGGCGGAATTTCTCAGACTGCTTAAATACGCCATCCCCTTTGACACAGCTAATTTTTTCCTGGTGGACACGGATGCAGACAACAGTCAGACGCTGACGGGACTCATCAATGAGAACAGCCTCCGCAACTCCGACGTCAGCGAGGTCCTTGACCGCTACATGGAGGACTGCTTCGAGATCGACAGCACCCACTGGCTCTGCACCACCAACAAACCCACAACATACAGGCTCAGCGATCTGCTGTCGGAGGACGCGCTGGAATCCAGCGATTACTACAAGGAGATGTTCCTGCCCTTCGATCTGCACTACGGAGCCCGCGCCCTGATCGCCCACGACAATACATGCCTGGGGCTGCTGGCGCTGTTCCGCATCAGAGAGAATACCGACTTCACGGACAAGGAGATGCTTTTCCTGGACTGCATCAACGAACACCTCTCCATACGGATGTACAACACCAGGATCCCGGGAGAGGCTCATGAACAGGAGCCGCGCATCGGCAGTCTGCAGCAGTACAGCCTGACGCCCCGGGAGCGCGAGATCCGGGATCTGCTGCTTCAGGGCCTCACAAGCGAGGAGATAGCCGACAGACTTTTCATCGCCGACAACACTCTGCGCCGCCACACCTACAATCTCTACAGCAAGCTGGGTATACAGGAAAGATGGCAGCTGCACTATCTCTGATACATAAAACAATACGGTTTATTATCCCTGCCAGGTTTTACTCGCTACGCTTATGTTGGCTTTACAGTGGTCCGAGGAATAGTGTTTCGCCTGTTCAGGACTGCTCCTTTCTTGATCGTATCGAAAACTCCCCGTATTTCTTCCATTTCGATACTTTACGGTGTTCCCCGAGGCTGGCGTTTCAACGATTCGGGCCACTGACAGGATCGTGATGTGCGAAAACCTGTATCTGCATTTTTCTACGCCATGGTTTGTCATGCTAATTATGTAAAATCCCAAAAAACGGTTGACAAATTTTGTGAAAAAGGTACAATTGAATATAGTTGAATAATCAAGGCTGTGAAGGGAACAAGTAGCATGCGGGATACTGATAAAGAGAGCTGCCGGCTGGTGAGAGGCGCACAGTTACTGCCTGTGAATACATCCTGGAGCTGCGCACCGAAAACTGTACGATCACAAACTCTGATACAGGTTCTGCTGTCGGCAATTTATCTGGCACACGGCATACGATCATATATCATTATATGCCACTGTTATCTGTGATCACGACAGCCGGTAGGCTGCGACGGGAGTGCCCGATACAGCACAGTGGTATACTCGCCATTATATGGACGACGTACCCGTAAAGGTCGCTGCCGTAAGACAGCGATAAAATGAGGTGGTACCGCGAAGTGAACACTCCGCCCTCTGCGATGCAGAGGGCGTTTTTGATACCCTCGCAGCATCGATGCGAAACCATACGAAAGGAACATATACCAATGCCAATAACACAGATACTTGAGCATAACGCTGCACTTTTTAAAAACGATATCAGCCTTGTGGAACTGAATCCCGGAGATGACGCCAAGCCGAGGATGACATGGAAAGAATACTCCCTGATGGAACCTAAGGGCAGAGCACGTTTCAGGAAAGAGATCACATGGGGTGAGTTCAATACTCAGGCCAACAGATTCGCCAACCTGCTGCTTTCCAGAGGTATCAAAAAAGGGGACAAAATAGCCATACTACTGATGAACTGTATCGAATGGCTTCCGATATACTTCGGTATACTCAAGACCGGAGCCCTGGCAGTGCCGCTGAATTTCCGCTATACTCCGGAGGAGATCCGCTACTGCTGCGACCTGGCAGAAGTTGACGGTATCGTATTCGGCCCTGAATTCACAGGTCGTATGGAGGAAATATGCGACAGGATGCCGGGAGTGGATCTCATGCTGTATGCCGGCGAGGAGTGTCCTTCATTCGCAGAGAGCTATGATGAACTCATCGAATACTGTTCATCAAGGACTCCGATGATCGACATCAAGGACTCCGATGATGCTGCAATATACTTTTCATCAGGCACCACTGGTTTCCCGAAAGCAATACTGCATCCTCACAGGAGTCTGATGCACGCATGCAAAGTAGAACAGAATCATCATTCCACGTCAAGAGACGATGTGTTCCTCTGCATCCCTCCGCTTTATCACACAGGAGCCAAGATGCACTGGTTCGGCAGCCTCTTTGTAGGCGGTAAGGCTGTACTGCTCAAAGGGACTAAACCTGAATGGATTCTTAAGGCAATTTCTGAAGAAAAATGTACGCTCCTCTGGCTGCTGGTGCCATGGTGCCAGGATATACTGGATGCACTGGACAGAGGCGATGTCAAGCTGGAAGACTACGAACTGGATCAGCTGAGACTGATGCATATAGGTGCCCAGCCTGTACCGCCAAGCCTGATCAAACGCTGGAAATCATACTTCCCGCACCACCAGTACGATACAAACTACGGACTCAGTGAGTCAACGGGTCCGGGATGCGTACACCTGGGCGTGGAAAACATACATAAAGTCGGCGCCATCGGTAAAGCTGGCTTCGGCTGGGAAGCAAAGATCGTAGACGAAAGCAGAGGCATCGTCAGGAGAGGCGAAGTCGGCGAACTGGCTGTCAAAGGTCCTGGAGTCATGAAATGCTACTATCGTGATGAAAAAGCCACGAACGAAACGCTTTACGACGGCTGGCTCATGACAGGCGATATGGCTTATGAAGACGAAGACGGCTTCTATTTCCTGGTAGACAGAAAGAAAGACGTTATAATCTCAGGAGGCGAAAACATCTATCCAGTGCAGGTAGAAAACTTCCTCAGAAAAAACGATGCTATCAAGGACGTTGCAGTGATCGGAGTACCGGATCAGAGACTTGGCGAGATATCAGCTGCAATAATCGAGCTGAAGGAAGGTCACGAGTGTACCGAGGCAGAGATAAATGATTTCTGCCATGAACTGCCACGTTACAAACGTCCGCACAGAATAATATTTGCAGACGTTCCACGCAACCCAACAGGCAAGATCGAAAAGCCTGTCCTGAGAGAACGCTACAGCACACTTAGACTTGTAGAACAGCAGAACAAAGGCTGATAACAGAATAACGACCATCAAAGGGACGAAACCAATGGCTCAAATCTCGGTTTCGTCCCTTTTTGTAATTATTTCCGGATCCGATTGCTGCCGATAATGCCTGCTTTTCTCTGATGGGTCGTTTTTGATGTGAATCCTTC
This sequence comes from uncultured Clostridia bacterium, assembly GCA_934255435.1. Taxonomy (GTDB): domain Bacteria; phylum Bacillota; class Clostridia; order Peptostreptococcales; family Anaerovoracaceae; genus Lentihominibacter. The sequence goes on from CAKQNZ010000001.1 coordinate 21,952, forward strand.
TCTTTTCGATACATTTGCCCTCGATCACCAGTACTGTATCACTGACAATGCACACACATGTCGCTGCTACACAGCAACGCATTTGATGTACTTTCTTGCCTTTCTGTCCGAAGAACCGCAAGGTGATTCGTAAGACAGAACGGACAGCAACGAACGCAGTGAGTAGGAGCGAGCATCAGCGAGCGTTGCCTTTTTTCCCGGAGAGCCGCAGGCGAACCGCAAGGAAAAACGGACAGCAACGAACGCAGTGAGTAGGAGCGAGCATCAGCGAGCGTTGAAGCTCCGTCAATTTCTCTACGAGAAATTTCCTGCGCTATAAAAACCGGCCTGCTCATTTCTGAACAGACCGGTTTTTTCCCTTGTATTGTTTCCACAACTAAATGTTATTTGCTTTATTTAGTAAGATCCGGGAACGTTTCATCGAATGTCTTTTCACCGTTACCCAATGCACTGATGTCACGGCAGTGACCAGTCTTCACTGTGATCACACGAACGATCATAGGGATGAAGATGGCTGCACATGCCAGGATGAATATCGGCAGCTGGCCTTCACCGAATGCCAGCATTATCAGACAAACGATCTGTGCTATCATAGCGAACCATGGTATCCAGGCCTGTCCCTTGCTTACTCTTGCTCTCAGGCACTTCTCCGGATCATATCCTCTCTTCTTCAGACGTTTTCTGAATACAAGCTGTGATATGATGATACCTATCCAAGCCAGAGTTCCTGTGAATCCTGACATCGAGAGCAGACTCTCATACAGACTTTCGAGGAATCCTGTGAGCTGTGATATCAGACCAAGGATAAGTACTACCCACATGAATGCCAGTGTGAAGAGAACGGCATTCTTAGGGTTACCTGATTTGTTTATCTTTCCAAGGAACTTAGGAGCAAGACCCTCTATCGAAAGACCATACATAGCTCTTACTGTTCCGTAGAATCCTGTGTTGGCACAGCTGAATGCAGCGATAAGAACGACAGCACTCATGATTATTCCGAAGATATTCATGTGATAGTAGTTCATAGCTTCTGCAAATACAGGAGTATCTCCGTTAGCCATATCTGTAGGCAGGATCAGTATCAGCAGTAAGATAGGTACCATATACAGACCTACAATACGATATGTAACGCTCTTACATGCTTTTGGAACTGATTCATCAGGATTTTCTGCTTCTGCAGCTGTCAGACCTACGATCTCAGTACCCTGGAATGTTACCAGTACTACTACCATGGAAGTCATTACTATAGCACCTCCATGAGGGAAGAGCTGCTGAGTAAAGCTCATATCTGCATTTCCGAAGTTTATAGTACCGCCCAGGAAGCTTTCGCTGCCCCAGAGACCTACCCAGACTCCGAATGCTAATAAAATGAATAAAATGATGACGCATACTTTAGTGATGGCAAGACCAGATTCGATCTTTGCAAAGATATCTACTGCGCAAAGGTTGATTATGGTCAGTGCCAGCAGTGCTCCCACCGCATATGCTGCAAATGCAGCGCCGTTTTTTGATCCGGTGAGTGACTGTATTACTGTCGCTACCGCAATGGCTTCTGACGGACAGTAACATACCCAGTTGAACCAGAACGCCCATCCGAAACCAGTGGATACCGTCGGTCCTATAAACTCACTGGTATAGGCGACGAACGAGCCTTTTCTCGGTAAGTTTACAAGTAATTCCGCATAAGAAATCATAAGTCCGTAAACAATAACTCCAACTACCGCAAAGGCGATCAATACTGCCGGGCCCATATCATGAATACAGATACCCAGTCCCAGGAAATAGCAGGATCCGATTACGCCACCAAGGCCGATGAACGCAACCTGCCAGCCCTTAATACCACGTTTAAGCTCCTGGTCTTCCTGCTGTGCTACAACGTTTTTTTCTTCTGACATTTTTTGCCTCCTTCTCACATATCTAATGTATGATTAGACTTGTCCATTATATTCAGCGGGCAAAATGCTTTCCCAAGGGTCAGAAAGCAATTCTAAATTTTCTGTTTCCTAATGAACGTCTTTATTTTTTCACACTTTGCGAAAAATGTCAATATTTCAGAGATTTTTCTCATTTTTGATTACTTATCTTCTTATTATTGCGAACCTTGGCTGTTTCTGCTCGCTTTTACAAAAAACACCCGCTTTTTGACGTCTCATGTCGAATCCTTATCGATTCAGGTTTCGATTCAGTCAATTTCTTTCTTAAACACGCATTTTTGCCTGTATTTTTTAATATTTAATAAACCCTATCGGAAATATATGAAATCCGCACTCAGCAAACAAATACCTGTTCCTACATCCGGAAAGTTATTTCTTTATTCAGAAAAAAATTTCATTTTGCACTTGCTTTCTAATTCAATTTGTCATCGTTTTTTATGTTTTTACATGATATCAGGGCAAAAATCGCTGTCAGAACGGCACATAATATCGTCATTACATAAAAACCTGTCTGTATCGTACCTACGATATCTGCCACCGGTATATCTGCCAGTATCCCGTCGAAATAGTCACTTGACTCCCAGGCGTCCGCAGTCCCCCAGCCTTCATACCATGGTTCGAAGAACACCGCCAGCACATTCATTACCATCATGATAAGGAACAGCAGCGCCATCCTTCTTGTATCCCCTGCTGCAAGACCTGTTCTGAGATCCTGTGGGAAACTATCCGGATCCTTTGCAGTAAGACCGCCGTACTTCTTTCTCCATATGAAATAAAGTACCGGTCCGGAAAGTATCCCAAGCATGCCGCCGAGATAGTAGTCGGAACCGTTGATATACGTTGCGAACACTGCTACGCAGATGGGAACGATACATATCAGACAGAGCAGACCGTATCCTCCCGGTATCCTGAACTTGTATTCTTCTTCCGGAATCCGCTTTCTCAGCACCATTGCAGAAATATACACAAGTATATAGGACGCCATCAGCAGTGCGCAGTCCAACACAACAACGAACCCGAAAGGCAGCATGCAGAATATCAGGTTGAATATGCCTACGGAAAGCACTGCGACATACGGAACGCCGAATTTCCTGTCGCACTTGACCATAACAGGCGGCGCCAGATGATCATCTGCCAGCGAGAAAAAGCCTCTGGATCCTGATGCGATATATGTGTTGTATATGGAGCACTGCGCCAGTATCGCAACAATGACGAACACTATACCGAAAACAGGTCCCCAGAAATGTGAAACGACATCTGAATATCCTACATTGCCAGCTTCTGTCCCCCACAGCTCCCACTGTCCCAGTGAACCAAGACCTGCCACTGTCGGGAAAATATATACAGCCATTATCAGAGGCACCGTGATCAGTGTCCCTTTGGGGATCACCTGAGGGTTCTTTACTTCGCCTGCTATCGTGGACATGGACTCATAACCTGAATACATCCACATACCGATGGATATCCCTCCTGCAATGTAAAAGAACCAGTCGCTGATCCCCTCTGCAGGTTCAGGTGTCAGCCTGAAGGATATGGTCGTCGCTGTCTGTGCATCTCCTCCCCAGTTGATGAATCCACATACAGCTACCACTGCAAAGGCCACCATGACAAGTACCGACAGCACTGTACTTGCCACGCCCACATCTTTGACACCCCGAAGATTGATTATGGTGAATATCATTATCATTACAAATTTCAGGGCAAATTCTGCCTGCCAGCTCATATCCCAGACTGTCGCAGCGTAGCCCCCTGCAAGGATGACATATGTGGTATTGTCGATATATATGGATATGGTCCTCCACCAGCCGGCCTGGAAGCCCCAGAATTCACCCAGGGCCTCTTGTACCCATTTGTAGTATCCGCCCTCCTGCGGCCTCACAGAGCCCAGCTCCGAAGCTACAAGTCCAAAGGGAAGCCCCCACACGAACGGCAGTACACACAGCATTATTATCGTCAGCCCCGGACCACATTCCGGGATCATTTCCTCGATGCCGTAGCATCCTGCTGCAACCAGACAGAATATCATGAATACAACAGTCGACACTTTGATATCGTGTTTTTTCAGACCGTGTTCGCCGACTTCAGCAGCCTGCATAACATCATGTTTACTCATGTCATTCCCTCCTCTCATAAATATCAGAAGTTATGGTTTCCGATATTATAGCATATTTTTCCGTCAGCAGATCGCTATTTTGAGATAATTTCAAAAATTCTAACCGGTGTTTTCCAGACCACTCTCTGCCTTTACAATATAGTTTATGGCACAAAAAAGTGTGTATCCCGGAATCATCATATCCTCTTCCAGATACACACTTTTGTATCATCATATCATGCTGTGCTGTTCATCATGCGTCTCAAGGCAGCTTATGTCATTCGTGCCTGCATTGTTCGCAAAGTACTTAAACCAGCTGACACTTGCTATTTAAGTACAACAACGACTTTCTTTTTCTTGCCTTTTTCAACGAGCATCCTGCCGTCCTTGAACTGATCAGCTGTGATCATGTGCTTCTTGTCTGTGACTTTCTCGCCGTCCAGTTTCAGTCCGCCCTGTTCGATGGTCATGAAGCCTTCTCTGTTGCTCGGCACAAGTCCCAGCTCCCTGATGAAGCTGACAACTCCCAGTCCCTCGCCTTCGAGTTTAGCTTTGTCGAAATCTGCTGTCGGCATATTGGAAAGGTCTCCGCCGCCGCTGAATGCGTTCCTTGCTGCATCCTGAGCTTTCTGAGCCTCTTCTTCGCCGTGTACCAGCTTTGTGACTTCGAAAGCCAGGATCTCCTTGGCTTTGTTTATCTCGCTGCCCTCCAGCGAAGCCAGTCTCTTTACTTCGCTCATCGGAAGGAATGTCAGCATCCTGAGGCATTTTTCCACGTCTGCATCAGCAACGTTCCTCCAGTACTGGTAGAATTCGTACGGTGACGTTTTCTCTGCGTTGAGCCAGAGAGCACCTTTCTGGGTCTTGCCCATTTTCTTGCCATCGCTTGTAGTGAGCAGGGAGAAAGTCATGCCGTATACTTCTTTACCTGTTTTCTTTCTTGTGAGATCAACGCCACCGATGATATTGGACCACTGGTCGTTGCCGCCGAACTCTATCTTTACGTCGAAGTCTCTTGCCATTACCATGAAGTCGTAGCTCTGCATCAGCATATAGTTAAGCTCGAACATAGTCAGTCCGCCTTCACGCTCCATCCTCTGCTTGAAACATTCTGCACGGAGCATCGTGTTCACATTGAAAGCAGAGCCGATCTCTCTGAGGAAATCTATATAATTCAGAGGTCTGAGCCATCTTGCGTTGTTCACTGCTACGGCCTTGCCCGGATCCGGTTTCTTCGTCTCATGCCCCGGTGTGAACACACCTTCATTGCCGACATATTCCCATTCATCATCGAAATCAAGGAATTTATCGAAGAGATGCTTGAACTGTGTGCAGTTGTTTTCGATAGTTTCTACGGTCATTATCTGACGCATATCCGTCCTGCCGGAAGGGTCTCCCACCATGCCTGTACCGCCTCCGATGAGGACTACAGGAGTATGTCCGTACTTCTGCATATACATCATGATGATGACCTGCATGAAATGCCCCACATGGAGACAGTCTGCAGTAGGGTCGAATCCTATATAGAATTTGACTTTTTCGTTTGCCAGAAGTTCTCTGATCTTTTCCTCGTCAGTTGACTGCTCTATAAAGCCTCTTTCCTTCAGCACATCGTACACATTAGTGTGTTCACTGACACTGTCAGGTATAAAGTCGTATTTCATTTAAGTTGCTCCTCCAAATCATTTAGTGCCGTAAAGTCTGTCGCCTGCATCGCCAAGACCTGGTACGATATAAGCGTTCTCGTTGAGTCTTTCATCCTTTGATGCTACAAAGATATCAACATCAGGATGTGCTTTCTGAAGCACTTCTATGCCTTCCGGGGCAGCTATGAGACACATGAAGATTATCTTCCTGCCACCTTTTGCCTTGATGAAGTCGATGGCTGCCGCCGCACTGCCGCCTGTTGCCAGCATCGGATCCACAACGAATATTTCTCTTTTTTCTATGTCGTTAGGCAGTTTGCAGTAGTATTCAACAGGTTCGTGAGTCTCAGGATCTCTGTAAAGTCCCACGTGTCCGACTTTTGCATTCGGTACGAGAGCCAGCATGCCGTCCACCATGCCAAGACCTGCTCTCAGGATAGGTACTATGGCGATATCCTCTCCGTCCAGCATATTCACTTTGGTACGGCATATAGGAGTCTCGATCTCAGTCTCCCTGAGAGGGAGTTTTCTTGTGGCTTCGTATCCCATAAGCATGGAGATCTCTCTCACCAGTTCTCTGAAATCCTTGACGCTTGTGTCCTTCTGTCTTATCATTGCAGTTTTGTGCTGTATCAGCGGATGATCGAATACATATACACTACTCATTTGCTACCTGCCTTTCATTTTTTTCTTTGTTATTAACTGATGCTTTCTGTTTATGTATGTACCCCGGCGCTACATTTCGTTGAGCATGTCCACTCTTCTCTGGTGCCTGCCGCCTTCGAACTCAGTGTCCAGCCATACCTGGGTTATTTTAATCGCAGTTTCCGGATCAGTAGTCCTGCCGCCCATGGCCAGCATATTGGCGTCGTTGTGTTTTCTTGTCATTTCAGCCATATGCTCATCTGTACAAAGTGCGCATCTTATGCCTTTGACTTTATTGGCTGCTATGGAAATGCCTATGCCTGTGCCGCAGCATACTATGCCTCTGTCAGCTTTGCCGCTGGCTACAGCTTCAGCGCAGATCTTGCCGTATACCGGGTAGTCCACAGAATCCGTGGAATGTGTTCCCAGATCCACCAGTTTGATGCCTCTGCTCCTGAGATATTCCTTTACTTTTTCTTTGAGTTCATAACCGCCATGGTCGCTGGCTATCGCTATTATCATATCTTGAATCCTCCTGATGACCTTCCGGTCCGTATGTCCGGGGTCTGTTTATTATGCAAAATATCTATGATCGCTGCGTTTCTCCGGCTTTGCCTGAAGGTCTTGCGGAGCTCTCTGCTCCGGTGCGACCTTTTGTCCCAGCCTTCCTGGCGGATCACCGCCGGTTCTCTGGCTGAGCATGAAAGATACCATAGTCTTCTGCTGAAAACAAGTCCTGACTCAAGCCTGCCGGACAGATCGTCTCCGACGTTTATCATACTCTCGCTATATTGTATCCTGCCGATTTGAGCATCCTGTTCATTACTGCGAAGCCCACTCCGTCAGTGTCGCTCAATGCTCCGGCAAGTATCAGGTCTACGTTTTCGCTGTCGAGATCCCTGAGTCTTGCGAAAAAGTCGTGAGCTGCTTCAAGGAATGCTTTTTCCTCGAAAAGTATGACGCCGACTTTAAGGCCCAAACGCTCGTTGAGACCTTTGAGACGCTGGATCTCGCTCTTTACTTTATCACGCTGGCCTTCGATGACAGTCATCTGTGCCTTCGGTGCGTAATGTTTGTATTTCATCCCCGGAGACTTTGGTTTGAATCCGTCGTCTCCTGCGGCTTCGCCGTCTGCCGGATCTATATCTGTATGTCCCGGACCTTCTTTGAGGGAAGGATCGTATTCTACTTTCCTGCCGAGGGCTGCTTCGATGGCCTCGGCCGTTATTATTCCCGGTCTTAATATCGTTGGCGTGTCTCCTGTCATATCCAGGACTGTGGACTCTATGCCCACACGACAGTCTTCTCCGTCGATGACGGCATCTATCCTGCCGTCCATGTCTGCGATGACATCCTTCGCTCTTGTAGGGCTCGGCCTGCCGGAAATATTGGCGCTGGGCGCTGCTATGGGACTGTCTGCCAGTGTTATCAGTTCCAGTGCTGCCGGACTGTCCGGCATACGGACTGCAACTGTATCGAGGCCGCCTGTGGTCACATCAGGGATCCCCGGTTTTTTCTTCAGCACGACAGTCAGCGGACCCGGCCAGAAATTATCTACCAGTGCGACTATCTCCGGACTCAGCGCAGGAGTCAGTCTGCCAAGGTCGCTGGCTCTGGAAATATGCACTATCATGGGATTATCGCTGGGTCTGCCCTTGGCGGCATACACCTTGCCGACAGCTTCAGGATCCAGTGCGTCTGCACCAAGTCCGTAAACCGTCTCGGTAGGGAACGCCACCAGTCCGCCGGACCTGAGTATCCCTGCCGCCTTTGCTATATCTTCTTTGGTTGTAGATAATATTCTGGTTTTCATTTGTTTTCTCCTGGTTATTTTCTGTGAAAACACTTTGTATTTTTGAAGGCTGAAAGCCGGAATCTGTCGCCGGGCTTCCTGTTTGCTACCGTTTAACATACCCTGCCATACTTTGCGTCGTAAGGCACCACGGGCTGAAGCCCTGTGCCTCTGACGGAGAACCTTCCGCCAAATCATAGATTTGGGGATAACGCTCCTTCGTCGCTCCGACTCGCTTCGGTTGGAGACTTGTCCCGAAATCTCTGATTTCGTGGAAAGCCCCATGTGAGGGCCACAGGACTTTAGTCCGTGGTGGCTCACCGCCACTGCTGTCGCATTTTCCATTCCGGCTGAAGCCGGGGAACCATAGGTGAGCCGCTTGGCAAAACGGACAGCGTAGCCGTAGGCGAAGGAATGAGCAATAGCGAACGTTGCAGGTCTCTCGCCGTAGATTGCAGCCTCGCTCTGCTTCGGGCAATCCTGGCAGAGGACCTTCCGCCAAATCATAGATTTGGGGATAGGTCTCTCTAGAAATTCTTCATTTTTTCAGCCTGGTCGCTGGTGATGAGGCCGTCGATTATCTCGTCCAGGTCTCCGTCCAGGAAGTTGTCCAGCTTGTAGATTGTCATGCCTATCCTGTGGTCAGATACTCTGCCCTGCGGGAAGTTGTATGTCCTGATACGTTCACTTCTGTCGCCGGAGCCTACCTGGCTCTTTCTCTGGTCTGCTATCTCCTTGTTCTGTTCCTGCATCTTCAGATCGTAAAGTCTTGAACGCAGTACCTTGAAGGCTTTTTCTTTGTTCTTTATCTGTGACTTTTCATCCTGGCATGTCACAACGAGGCCTGTCGGCTCATGTGTCAGCCTTACTGCGGAGTCTGTGGTGTTTACGCACTGTCCGCCGTTTCCGGATGCTCTGTAAACATCGACTCTGACGTCGTTAGGATTGAGTTCCACCTCGACATCATCGACTTCAGGCAGTACTGCTACTGTAGCAGCGGAAGTGTGCACTCTGCCGCTGGACTCTGTTTCCGGTACTCTCTGCACTCTGTGTGCGCCGCTTTCGTATTTGAGTCTGGAATATGCACCTTTGCCTTTTATGAGCATAACGGCTTCCTTGATGCCGCCTATACCTGTCTCGTTTATCTCCATGAGTTCAGTCTTCCAGCGGTTACGCTCTGCATATCTTGTGTACATCCTCAGCAGATCAGCACCGAAAAGGGCTGCCTCGTCGCCGCCTGTACCGGCTCTTATCTCCAGGATAACATTCTTTTCATCGTTAGGATCTTTAGGCAGCAGCAGGATCTTGAGTTCTTCCTCCTGCCGGCTGATGGTGTCTTCAAGCTCCGAGATCTCCATCTTGGCGAGTTCACGCATTTCCTCGTCGCCTTCCTCCAGCATCTCTCTGGCATCTGCCATATCAGCCTTCGCTTTCTTGTATTCTTTGTATTTTTTTACGATGGGTTCTATCTCACCCATCTCCTTGACGTATTTCTGCCATACCGGCTGGTTGTTTATGATCTCAGGGTCAGAGACTTTCTGAGCCAGTTCGTCATATTTACCGGTTATAAAATCCAATTTATCAAACATGTTAGACTCCTGTTTTACGTATTTTTTCAACTTATAATTATAGCATCATTGTGTAAAATTGTATAGACTTTTCAGAGAGAAAAACCGGCTTTCTGACGTCAGTACTCATGCTGACATCGAACCGCCGGTGCTCTGCCTTGTTATCTTTCCAGTATCCTGCCTATCTTCTCTCTCATCAGGTCTATATCGTCTATGGAATTGACTTCCCGCTTGATATATGATGCGCCTCTCAGACCTTTGATGTACCAGCCTACGTGTTTGCGTATCTCTCTGACTGCGATCCAGTCGCCTTTGTCTGCCGCCGCCATGTCAAGGTGTCTCAGCAGCACGCCCACACGCTCTTCCATGCCCGGCTGCGGCGGTTTTTCTTCGCCTCGCCACAGCGCTGCTGCATCACGGAAGATCCACGGGTTGCCCAGAGCACCACGGGCTATCATCACTCCGTCACATCCTGTCTGCTCCAGCATCGCCACGGCGTCCTCGCCGCTGTTCACGTCTCCGTTGCCGATTACTGGTATCTTCACGCTGTCCTTCACGCGGGCTATGACATCCCAGTCGGCCTTTCCTTCATAATACTGCTCTCTTGTCCTGCCATGGACCGTGACTGCCGATGCTCCTGCGGCTTCAGCTGCTTTCGCTGTCTGCACAGCTGTATCCTCTCCTGCTGCAAATCCCATGCGGAACTTTACTGTGACAGGTTTCCCTGCGACTTTTACCATGGCACATACGATATCATAAAGCAGATCGGGATCTTTTATCAAAGCTGAACCCTCCCCGTTCTTTACTATTTTGGGAACAGGGCAGCCGGCATTGAGATCAAGAATCAGATTGCCGCTGTCTTTCAGAGATGAGGCCGTGAACTCCATTATCTCCGGGTCGCTGCCGAAGACCTGTATGCCGAACCGGCCTTTTTCGTCCGGTCCCGGCACCAGCAGGTCTTTGCTCTTGCGGTCTCCGTACCAGAGTCCCTTGCCGCTGACCATCTCTGTATAAACAAAGGAAGCCCCTTGCTCGAGGCAGAGACTTCTCATGGTTCTGTCCGTTATACCTGCCAGCGGGGCAAGGATAAACGGAGTTTCAAAAGTTATATCATCGATCTTAAAAAGCTGCTTTTTCATATTTCTCCTCAAGATCCTCAAGAGAATGTCTGTTGTCGTGCCTCTTGAGCTTTCTGTTTTTTTCGTATATCATCTGCAGACCTTCAAGTGTGAGCATCTTGTCCACATGATCGATGCAGTCTATCCCTGAATCTATCAGAGTCGCCAGTCCGCCGGTGGCTATGACCTTGACTTCGCACTGACTGCCCTCGTAATCCTGCAGTTCTTTTTTCATTTTTTTGACGATGTAGTCCACCATACCCATATGCCCGTAGACCAGACCTGACTGCATACTGTTGATGGTGTTCCTGCAGATCACATGTCCCGGCTCTTCAAGCTCTACTTTCGGGAGTTTTGCTGTTTTTTCGAAAAGCGCTTCGGAGGATATCTTCAGTCCTGGTGCTATGGTGCCCCCCAGGTACTCCGCCTCTGCCGATATAGCACAGAAAGTCGTCGCTGTACCGAAATCTATTATTATCAGCGGACCGCCGTACCTGGCGTGGGCCGCTACAGCATTCACTATCCTGTCTGAACCTACCTGTTTCGGGTTGTCGTATTTTATCACCAGACCGGTCTTTATCCCGGGGCCTATCACGATGGCTCTCCTGTGAAAATATTTCTGTGAAAGGTGCTGCAGTGTGTAAAGTACCGAAGGTACCACTGTGGATATTATGACGTCTCTTACGTCAGTCACTTTGAGTCCTTCATAGCTGAACAGCTGATTGACTATCATGCCGTATTCGTCAGCACTTTTGTTGTAGTCCGTCTCGAGTCTCCAGCTGGTTATCATCCTGCCGTTTTCAAAGACTCCCATGACTATGTTCGTGTTTCCTACATCGAATGCTAAAAGCATAACTGTATCTCCTTTGTCATCTGCTCCGCGATCCGCATCTGATATGCTGCGGTATACAGGCGTAATATCTGCAGCTCTGCGGAAAACGGAGCCGCTTCTGTCAGGCAGTATATAAAACTGTCGATGCTCTGAATGCAAAGCATCCGGCCTGACAAATACAGAAGCGGTTTTCTCAAACCGCTTCTTATTTTATCATGAAAATGCTGTATTCCAAAATACTTTTTATTCTGTTTTTATTTAAGTGTCACCAGCACATCTCCTGCACTGACCGACGAGCCTTTGACAGCAGTGATGCTGTCTACTGTACCGTTGGCTGCTGCCATTATTTCATTTTCCATCTTCATGGCCTCCAGAATCACCAGCACGTCACCTTTGCTTACAGGCTGGCCCTCTGTTACTTTGATGTCAAGGACAGTTCCCGGCATAGGTGCTGTGACGGTATTGCTTCCTGCCGGTGCAGGAGCTGCAGGTGCCACAGGTTTCACAGGTGACTGAGCCGCTGCAGGGGCAGCTGCCTGTGGCGCGGGAGCTGGTGCTGCTTTCGCAGGTGCTGCCGGAGCAGATATGCTGCCGGCTTCTTCTACTTCGACTTCGTATGTCACTCCGTTTACGGTAATATTATATTTTTTCATATCAATCAATTCCTTTCGACAATATGCACAGACCGCATATACAGTAATTCATCGCTGCTCTGTGCCAGCCCTTCGCACGGTATCAGAACTGCCTGCTCTCGATACAGTCTTCCCTGGCAGCACTGGTCCACGGATCTGCTGCTTTTGATATCCTTTTTATCCTTCTGACTACGAGATCTCCGGAAGAGCTGCTTCCTTCGTATGCTGCTACAGCTGCTGCTATGACAGCAACAAGAGCCTCGTCATTTTTGTCTGCTTCAGGTGCTGCAGGAGGTTTCACCGGCGTTATCAGTTCATCTGCTTCCGGCGTATCCTTGGCGGACTGTTTCTTTCCTGCATTCATCACGCTGCCCATCACTGCGATGAACCCCCAGAGTATCAGGAGTATGCAGAATGTTATACCCATACCCATGAGCATAGTGACAGCCGAACCTGTCATTTTCTGTCCGAAGCTCAGCGAATGGAAAAGCTCCGGGTCGGCAAATCTGTCCATTAAACCCATTTTCGTACCTCCTGTTAAAGCGGAATGTTGCCGTGCTTCTTGGACGGCAGCGATTCCCTCTTGGTGCTCAGCATATCAAGAGCGCTTATTATCCTCTGTCTCGATGTGGCTGGCTCGATGATATCGTCCACATATCCGAGTCCTGCTGCTATATAAGGGTTGTTGAATTTTTCTTCGTATTCCTGTATCTTTTCCTGCCTTACTGCTTCAGGATCCTCTGCAGCCTTTATCTCCTTCTTGACGGAAGAAATGATATTGACTGCTCCTGATGCACCCATCACTGCGATCTGTGCAGAAGGCCACGCCAGTACAAGGTCTGCGCCAAGTTCTTTGTTGCACATGCCTATGTATGCTCCGCCGTAGGCTTTTCTGAGTATCATTGTTATCTTAGGCACTGTGGCTTCGCAGTATGCGTAAAGCATCTTGGCTCCGTGTCTTATGATGCCGCCGTATTCCTGGGCTGTGCCCGGAAGGAATCCCGGAACGTCCTCTATCGTCAGCAGAGGTATATTGAAAGCATCGCATCTTCTGATGAACCTTGCCGCCTTGTCTGAAGCATTGATGTCGAGGCAACCTGCTCCCACCTGAGGCTGGTTGGCGATAACTCCTACAGTGGCCCCGTCCATCCTGATGTAGCATGTTATCATATTCTTTGCATAATGCGGCATCACATCGAACAGTACACCATCGTCTGCGATCTTCCTGATGACTTCGTACATATCGTAGGCTTTGTTCGGATTGTCAGGTATTATCTCGTTGAGCTCCGGTATCATTCGGTTGACATCATCGTCACATGCGTATACAGGAGCAGTTTCCATGTTGTTCGACGGTATATAGCTCAGGAGTTCTCTTACCATCAGCAGTGTCTCTTCATCATTGGAACCCATGAAATGTGCTACGCCGCTTATAGTGTTGTGTGTCACGGCTCCGCCCAGCTGCTCCGATGTAACGACCTCGCCGGTCACTGTCTTGATGACCTGCGGGCCTGTGATGAACATCTGGCTCGTCTTGTCCACCATGAAAACATAGTCTGTGATAGCCGGAGAGTATACTGCTCCGCCTGCACACGGTCCCATTATGACTGATATCTGAGGTATCACGCCTGAGGAAATAGTGTTGTTGTGGAATATCTTGCCGAATCCCGACAGCGCCGCTACGCCTTCTTCGACTCTCGCACCGCCCGAATCCTGCAGACCTACGATCGGTGCTCCCATCTTCAGCGCCATGTCCTGCACCTTTACTATCTTCTCTGCATGGTACTCTCCCAGAGAGCCGCCACTTACTGTAAAGTCCTGTGCAAAAGCAAATACGAGTCTGCCGTCGACCTGTCCGTAACCGGTAACAACACCGTCGCCGGGCAGCTCCTTCTCATCCATACCGAAGTTGCTGCACCTGTGTTTTACGAACACATCGATTTCAACAAAGCTGTCCTTGTCAAAAAGAATGTCCAGTCTTTCTCTGGCTGTCAGCTTGCCTTTCGCATGCTGCGAATCTATTCTTTTCTGCCCTCCGCCCTGTGCATGACGTTCCTTGCGGCTGCGGAGCTCTTCAAGCTTGTTCATGTATGCCTCCTCTTCAAGATCCGTGATGTGGATCTGTGATATTTATAGTTTATCTCTGAATCATTAGACTTTTAGACCATTTTAACTATACCGTAAATACAGGGTTTTTGCAACTTTTTTCTATTACTGTGCAGGGCACGGACAGCTTCTCTGTACCTTCGCTCCCTGTTGGAAAATGCACGATCCCGGCTGAAGATGCACTACTGTTCCCTTCGGCCGCAGCTGGAGCAGACAGCGCGGTATTATGTGAACCATTTTGAACGTCGCAGTGTTCAGGTGGCCGGCTTGACAATCTGCGCTTTGCCCGATGGGTCGTTTTCGAAGTTAAAATCCGAAAAAACGTCCCTTTGGAACTCAGCTGCCTCCGGCTGACCGGTTTTACGGCCTGCTGGCTTTGCCCAATGGGTCGTTTTTGACCGAATTTCTGCTGTTTTCGATAATTTTCCAGCTCCGGCAGCTGATCTGACCAGTGTGTCAGGCTATCGCAGTTACTGTATGGGTCGTAACTGGCACTGTGTGGCTTCTGTTTCGTCCCTTTTTGCTGTGACTTACTTCAGCTGACTGTCTTGTCGGGCTGCCGGCCCCGTCAGATGAGACATAATGACTGCTGGCTGTGACCGGCCATGGCCACTGGCTTTTTCAGGCACAAAAAAACAGCACGGTGGTAGCCATTGTCCATGCTGTTTCTTATGATGTTTGTGTCGTTTAACGAAATACTACTGTGGCTGATCCATGTTTATCTCGCACTGATTGGTTATCTTAATCGTTTGGTTAGTTAAGACTAATCATATGATACCAGCACATCTGCATTTTGTCAACCGCAAAATGCAAATTTACTGAAAGTATTATATCTGTTCTGTGCCGGGATCCTGATTTCATCTCATCACATGCGATCAGACTTCGTTTCCTCGGCTTTGATGAAATCTCTTATCATACTGCCCGCCATTGGTTTTGCGAAATAATATCCCTGGAGCATATCAACGCCCCATTTTCCCAGCAGCTCTGCTTCCTCTGCTGATTCAATGCCTTCTGCCACGACAGTGAACCCCAGGTCACACAGCGCTCTGGCAATATTTTTATAGAAAGCTGCTTCGAATCCGCCGTCAGCTATGCCTGCCAGCAGCGAACGGTCCAGCTTGACTCCATCCACCGGAAGTCCTGTAAGATTACAGAAATCAGCATATCCTGATCCGAAATCATCTATGAAAAGTTTTATCCCGGCCTGTCTGAATTTATCTATGCTGGATTCGACTTCTGCGGTATAGTGTATCACTGCAGTCTCTGTTATCTCAAAACGCACTTTGTCTGCAGGCACGCCACTGTCCGACAGTATAGCTATAAGCTCGTTGCAGTGAGCCGGATTTCCCAGCTCCAGTGCTGATATATTGAGCTTGATATCATGTATCTGCTCCATGAGGTCGTTGTTTTCCCGTATGAATCCGCATATCCTCCGAAGCTGCATGCAGGTTATATCTGCGATGCTGCCGCACTCTTCCGCAAGCCGTATGAAGACTTCCGGGGAAAGCCAGTCGCTGCCTGCAGGATGGCGCAGTCTGCTCAGTGCCTCAAGAGACACGAACCTGCCTTCTTTCAGCGAATATATCGGCTGATACTGTATGTCCAGCATTTCATTCTTTACAGCTGATTCAAGAGCTCTTTCGATCTCCTGCTCTGCATAGAATTCCTGTATGCTCTCTTCAGATGCTGCTATTATCTGCAGTCTGCCCGACATTTCTGTCCGGCGCAGCAGGAACCTGACATAAAGCATCAGCAGGTCGATACTTTCGAATCGCTCTGCATGCTTTATCTCGATGAGTGCAGCTGCGCATCTTATCGCTCTGCCCTCGACGGTTATACTGCCACTGAAGATCTCCCTGACGTACTCGGTGATGTACCTGAGTTTTTCCTCAGATACCGCTACTGCCACGAATCTCTCAGACCTTGTGTGAAAAATGCTCTTTATGCCTGGGGAATATGCTAGATACTCCGCTATGCCACGCATGAGCTTTTCCTCGATGCCTTTCTCATACAGTCTCGTTATCCTGTCGAGCTGGTAAAGTTCTATAACAAGCATATGCACATCACGTCTGCCGCCAAGCATCTCTGTAAACACCTGCCTGAAATACCCCAGGTTGAAAGTATCTGTGGCGCTGTCAAGGTATGTGGACGGATTGTTCACTGTAATATACATGACGTTGATACTGACCGCTATACCGAAGCACATCAGCCTGACATCTGATCTGAACGTCCCGGCGATTATACCGACTATCATAATTGCATATGATATCTGCATCGCAGTCGCCCTGCGATCCGGAGACCGCCTGCATCCTGGTAACATAACGCACATATCCATCATACATACGATGACTATACAGCATATGAACACAGTATGAAACCCTGCCGGCTGCAGCATGCCGGCTGCATCTGCATCGTAAATAAAACGGCCTGGTATGTTCAGCAACGTCACGATTATACCTGCTGCCAGCAGTATCCTTCGCAGGATCAGCATTTTACCACCGCCTGGCTCCTGCCATATGGCATTGAGCCTGAATCTGGCATATCTCAGCATCTCGTATGAGATCAAAAAAATACATATGTAGCAGCCTGCCGACATCACAACGAACTGCGTACGCTTGTCCATCATAAGAGTACCCGCAGGTTCCAGCATAAACAGGCTGAAAACACATAACAGCAATCCTGTCATCAGGATCGCATAAAACATAAGACTGCACCGCTCTTTTAATTTTTTCTGATGCAGGAATTGTATCAGATTAACAATAAGAAGTATAAGTCCTGCCCACAAAATGGAGTGCTCCGGTATCATTGCAGCACCTCCCTGAAAATATACAGCAGTTCATCGTTGCAGTATGCTTTCACTGTCGATACAGCTGATGTATCGGTCACATACAGCGTACCCGGATATGTCTGATATTGCTCCAGTCTATAAGACATATTATCGATCGTTTTCATTATTTTCCTCTGTCTGTAGTCGTCAAACGCAATGATTTCGATTCATCTGGCCTGGACCGGTCATGTTATTCATGTTTTATCAGAAAAGATCCCCATTCAGACAGGAACATAAATCCGCAGTCGATGCAGATATGTTGCCGGACGCTGTATGTTCCAGTAAATACAGACATCCGGAATGCAAATCATATTTCCCATTATATATACATTCCCTGACAATTCCGATGAATCGTCTGTGTTTTCATGATACTGCCAGATTCTATATGTGTCAAGAAAATAGTCAGCGATACGTCAGCGCACAAATGCTCCTGCAATACAGTCGCCTGCATCATCTTCATATATTCATGGCAAGCCGCATATCAGGACAGCCTCCGGCTTATAGCCTGTCTTTTACGCATACGGAGATTTTCAGCAGCCATACGTCCCTGCAGCATAATTTCATCGAATATAACATTTGCCTGAAAAAAAGAGATACCGCAAGGGTATCTCTTTAAAGAAAGGAGTCATCACCTGAGGCATGAGCCTGCAGGTGATTCTATGAATTTAGAATTTTCCAAAGTTTTTGTGGAGCGGATATTTATCTGTCAGCTCCTTGACGATCTTTCTTGCCTCTTCCATTGCTGATGCATCTTCAGGATTGTCGATAACAAGTGCGATAGCGTCTACTGTTCTTGCTACGTCCTCTTCCTTGAAGCCTCTGCTTGTCATGGCAGGAGTCCCCATTCTCAGACCACTTGTTACAAACGGGCTCTGTGGATCGTTAGGGATAGTGTTCTTGTTTGTTGTGATATTGGCGTCGTCAAGCAGCTTTTCTGCAACTTTGCCTGTGATGTTCTTGTTTACCAGTTTTACCAGTACGAGATGATTGTCTGTACCGCCTGACACCAGGTCGAAGCCCTTTGCGTTCAGTGCTTTTGCGAGAGCCTGCGCATTGTTTATGACCTGCTGCTGGTAATCTTTGAATCCAGGCTCCATAGCCTCCTTGAAGCATACTGCCTTGGCAGCGATCACGTGCATCAGAGGACCACCCTGCGTTCCAGGGAATATAGCCTTGTCGATAGCCTTTGCAAATTCTTCTTTGCAGAGGATCAGACCGCCTCTTGGTCCTCTGAGAGTCTTGTGCGTAGTGCTTGTAACGATGTCTGCATATTCCATCGGGTTAGGATGATGTCCTGTTGCTACGAGACCTGCTACGTGAGCCATGTCTACCATCAGCAGAGCACCTACTTCATCTGCGATCTCTCTGAACTTGTCTGTATGTATGATCCTCGGATATGCTGATGCTCCTGCAACGATGAGTTTAGGCTTGTGTTTCAGAGCCAGTTCTCTCACGTTGTCGAAGTCTATCGTTTCTGTTTCCGGATCCAGTCCATAGGAAACGAAGTTGTATGATTTGCCTGAGATATTTACAGGGGATCCATGGGAAAGGTGTCCGCCGTTTGACAGATCCATACCCAGAACAGTATCTCCGTAGTTCAGAACTGCCTGGTATACTGCGGTGTTGGCGTTTGCTCCGGAGTGAGCCTGTACGTTGGCGTGATCTGCGCCGAAGATCTTCTTGGCACGTTCGATAGCCAGTGTCTCCACTTCGTCGACAAATTCGCATCCGCCGTAGTATCTCTTGCCAGGATAGCCTTCGGCGTATTTGTTTGTCAGAGCGCTGCCCATAGCCTCCATGATCTCGTAGTTAACGAAATTCTCTGAAGCGATCATCTCGATCTTTGTTTCCTGGCGGTTGATTTCTCTTTTCATTGCAGCCGTGATTTCAGGGTCTGCTTTTTCCAGATAATTAAAATACATATTCGTCTCCTTATCTTGATTTCTTTGATTATATTTTTTCATGATCCGCAGATGGTGCTGGCCTTCCACCGGTCATGTCATGAACTAATTGACTACACGTTCCAGCCGCTTGAGAGCCAGTGCCATAGTAAGTCCCGGGATGACTCTGTTGCCTGTTATCTCGACGCCGAGCATTTCGTTTATCTTCTTGAGCCTGTACTGCACCGTGTTGGCGTGTATGCCCATGAACTCAGCTGTCTTACTGCTGTTCATGCCTGCGTCAAGCACGAAAGTCTCCAGTGTCTCCTGCAGCTGTCTGCCTTTGCTCTCTCCCGCCTCCTTGAAAGGATCCAGAAGCTCTATGTAGTTCTTCTTGACGAAGCCTCCCTGTATCTGTATGTTGATGCAGTTGCTCACAAGAGTCAGATCGTATTTGTTGAACACTCGCTTGTAAGGGAATATACCCTGCACGAAGTCCCAGCTTTCGTTAATGAGCCTGTATGCGTCTCCTGCACCTTCGATGCCGTTGAGACCGATGACATGGAATATCCGTGCATCCTTTCTGACTTTCATCCTGTTGAAAAGCTGAACACAGCTGTTGTTGGCGTTGATACCCGACTGCTGTTCGTCGAGATTGAGTATCATGCCGTAGGTCTCATCGCCTTCTGTTATCTTCATGACAGTGAGATCCTCCTGCTTTTCGAAATCAGTGAAGAACTTCGTTTCAGCCTCGCTGCCTATACCCTTTGAAAAGAACACACAGCAGATATCGTCACCGTTTATCTTGGCTTCATCCTTGAGGGAGTACGCCAGACTCTTGTTGCCACGCATCAGCGCTTTGATGAATTCAGCTTTTGTGTCCCGCTCAGGGGTATATTTCCACATACCCATGGCGAGCTCTATGATCTCGGCAAGCTTGGTTATCTCTCCTGCCGTGTAGGAATCTTCATTGTCCACGATGAACATATAATATTTCTCACCACTTATGGACACAGGCCCCCAGTATGTCAGGACTCCGTCCACATCGATCATGGTGTACGCCTTTGCGTTCTTTTCCACGTTACGCTCTCTGCCGAGCTTGATGGCGTCCTCGATGGTGGCGTCATGTCTTGTCTCCACGGTAAGTATCGGGTTGAAATCCTCACTGAGAAGTATCAGCTGGAAATCGTTGTTTATAGCGGCTTCCCTGACTGCCGACTGGAAGTTGCTGTGTTTCTCGAAGTTCAGCAGATGGAATACCGTATTACTTATAAGTGCGTTCCTGAAATTGTCTCCGTACAGCACGCTGTCCATAACATCTGCTATGATGCCGCAAAACTCTGCCTCCGGAGCCATGATGATGAGCGGCAGCCCGCTGCGTTCGGCAGCCTCTGCCACTTTTCTGTCAAGGTGCTTCAGGACTTTGCCTGTATAACATACTGCCACCGCAGCACATCCGTGTTCCGCCAGCTTTGTTATCATGTCGCACTGTGCATCGATATCGTCCCTGACACCGAGGAAACTGGTTATAACGATAGTCGTATCGTCGCCTGTATAGAACTCCGTGTCATCGAAGCTGAATATCTCCAGTGGCGTTATGGATCTGACTTCGTTGGATGCTTTTGATATGCCTGAAACAAGTTCTGCATTCCTGAACGTGTCCAGTTTCAGGCAGTCGGCAACAGTGACCTTCATAATCAGTCCCTTCTTTCTTCGTTGTCGTCACCTGCTCCGCTTTCGCTGTCTGAGGCTGCATCGCTGCCATCGTCACTGAGATAATCAGTGTCGTAGACAGACAGATCTTCTGTGTCCTGATCATCATCACTGCTGCACTGCGGATCGCTGTTCGCACTGTCATCCTGTGATGCTGACGATTCATAAGGTTTAGCTTCATTTGTGACGCTGTTGTATGTCATTATAGTTGGCTTGAACCTGCCGTTGCCTGTCTTCTCAGCCAGTGCTCTGGCTGCTTCTTCAAGCTCCTGCTGTTCAAGCATAGCTTTTTTCCTGAGCTGTTTTGCTGACTCTGCAGCTTCTTCCTGATCCTTGAGACGCTTCTCCTCCAGCTCTGCCTTAAGGTTGTCTGCCAGCTCCTGCGGAGTGACGTCTCCGTCATAAAGCTGCAAGAACTGTGTACTGTCCACTGTTTCGACAGCAAGCAGACCTTCTGCAACATTGGTAAGCTGCTCCATGTGCTCTGACAGTATAGTCTTCGCAGCTTCGTAAGCCTCTTCAATAATGGCCTTGACTTCTTCATCGATCTCTGATGCAGTTTCTTCGGAATAGTTCTGTCTTGTAGAAAAATCCTTGCCGAGGAATACTTCGTCTGAAGAGCTGTAGTTCACCGGACCAAGCTTGTCGCTGAACCCGTATTTAGTGACCATTTCCTTGGCTATCTCTGTAGCTCTCATGATATCGTTGCTGGCACCTGTGCTGACATCATCCAGCGTGAGCATCTCTGCCACACGACCTCCCAGCAGATGGATTATCTGCTCTCTCATTGTCTCCTTGGTGCCGTAGTATTTGTCTTCCTTAGGCAGTATCATGGTGAATCCGCCAGCTCTGCCTCTCGGTATTATAGTTATCTGATGTACCGGATCTGTCTTAGGCAGCACATGTGCCACTACAGCATGACCGGCTTCATGATAAGCAGTAAGTTTTCTCTCATCTTCGCTGATGACCCTGCTCTTCTTCTCAGGACCTGCGATTACTTTGGTGATAGCCTCTTCTATCTCCTCCATCCTGATCCTCATGCCGTTTCTTCTGGCTGCCAGCAGAGCTGCTTCATTGAGCATATTCTCGATATCTGCAGGCGAGAATCCCGGCGTACGTCTTGCCAGCACCTTAGGATCCACGCTCTTGTCCAGCGGCTTGTTCCTGGAGTGTATCCTGAATATTTCTTCTCTGCCTACGATATCCGGTATGCCTATCACGATCTGGCGGTCGAATCTGCCCGGTCTCAGCAGTGCCGGATCAAGGACATCAGGTCTGTTTGTGGCAGCAAGGATTATTATGCCTGTGTTTTCAGCGAATCCGTCCATCTCGACCAGCAGCTGGTTCAGAGTCTGCTCTCTTTCATCGTGACCGCCACCAAGGCCTGCACCTCTCTTGCGCCCTACAGCATCTATTTCGTCTATGAAAACTATGCAAGGTGCATTTTTCTTGGCCTGCTCGAACAGGTCTCGTACTCTCGATGCACCTACGCCTACGAACATTTCAACAAAGTCGGAACCACTTATCGTAAAGAACGGCACTCCGGCTTCTCCTGCCGTAGCTCTTGAAATATATGTCTTACCTGTTCCCGGAGGGCCTACCAGCAGGATGCCTTTAGGTATCCTGGCACCCAGGCTGTTGTACTTTGCAGGGTGTTTCAGGAAGTCTACTATCTCTTCCAGTTCTTCCTTTTCTTCTTTGAGACCCGCAACGTCCTTGAAAGTTATCTTCTTGAGGTCGCTGTCTTTCTGGAGCCTGGCCCTGCTCTTGCCGAAGGACATCGCCTTGCCTCCGCCTCCGCTCTGATTCATTATCAGTATGAAGAACACGACCATAATGGCTATCATGATAAGTGTCGGCAGCAGTGTTATGAAGATAGATTCCTTCTTAGGCTCAGGGCTCTCGAGCTTTATCTCGTGTTTGTCCACCATCGGCATTATATATGAATCGTACACGTAGCTCAGACCTACTGCACTGTCGACATAGGCGTATACTGTCTTGCCTGTTTCGAGTCTGGCTGTAAGCTTCGTGTCTTCGACCTGAACACTCTCCACTTTCTTGTCCTGGAGATATTCGATCATCGTGGATATTTTGATTTCCTTTTCGTCTTTCGGCGTCCCATTGGTGTAAAACCACACCATCGCTATCACAAGTGCGAATATGACTACGTAGACTCCGATATTTCTGGTAAGCTTTTTCAAGGGTATGTCCTCCGTCTGTCGTCTTTTTGTTTTTGCAAACAAATATTAGTATAATATTCTACCATGAAGACCGATAAAATTCAATAGAGGCGGCAGTTATTGACTGTGATTTCACACAAATTTCAGTATGAGCAGCCGTTTCGTGCTGCCATCCGGCCTGTAACATTCTGCGTATCTGCTGCGTATCTGCCCCCTGTCCGAGGTGTTTTCATCTGTAGTATCACCTGCCATGTAAAGCACTTCGCTGCCTCTGACCGCCAGCCATATACTGCCACGCCTGTCAGATGGGATCTTCATATCTATCATGAGTTTTTTTATCTTTTTCCTGCCGGATACAAGCTGTATATAATCGCCTTCCCGACGGTGTCTGACTGTTATCTCTGCCATCAGGCGGTCAGTATCCACTGTTATCTTGTCTGCATCGAAGACAGCGTATCCGCCAGGAGACTTTTTCCCGCTGAAACGTTCTGCCATTGTTTTTATCTGCTGCGGGTCGTCTGTCAGCGTTATATCTATATTCGGAGGCTCTTCGCCGAATCTTCCGCTACTGATGTCGGTCTGCTGCAGTGCTCCCGCCAAAGGGTCATCGCCGCTGCTGCTCTTCGAGTCTGGAAACAGGCTCCTGCCGCAGATGAGTTTTCCATAAGAGAGCTTTATCTCGTATCCGTAAGGGAGCTGGATAGTCTTCGTACCGCCCCGGTTTTCGCTGTCTATCAGCCGGTCGGCTGCCGCCAGCCTTTCCTGTGTAACGTCCTGGGAAAGTCCTGCATGATCCAGCGCATGCATCAGGACACGGTGCCTGATGGCTTTGTGCAGACGCCTTGTCTTTTCAAGATCCAGGACCGTTTCATATCCGTCTGCAGAAACCAGTGCATCCTGATATGCTTTTTCTACCTGCTGCCATATGTAGTCCTTGTCTTCTCCTGCTATGCGGCCCAGTCTTGTGAGGGCTGCCATGATATTGGTGTTATATTCTTTCTTCATATATGGCAGCAGCTGCAGTCTTATCTTGTTCCGTGAATAGACGGTCTGGCTGTTGGTATGATCTGTCACCGGCTCCAGCCCGCTCAGGCTGCAGTATTCTTCGATCTCACTGCGGTATGTGTCAAGCAATGGTCTGATGACGGTGAACGGACCTTCGCTGCGGCTATGGGATATGCCTGCCAGTCCGTCCGGTCCTGTGCCTCTCATCAGACGGAAAAGTATGGTCTCCGCCTGGTCGTTGGCGTTCTGAGCCACTGCGATCTTTACATGTTCCGGTGCCGCACCTGATGCGACTGTTTCTTCTGCGACTTTGCGGAAAGAGTCGTATCTGACCTTGCGCCCGGCTTCTTCGTCTGTCATCCCGGTTCTCTCTGCAAGGGCGTGACAGTCCTCAGTGAAGACCCTGCAATCCAGACCGAGGCTGTGACAAAGATCCTCGACATACGCCTGGTCGTGTTCTGCCGCTCCAGGCCTGAACTTGTGGTTTATATGCACCGGATAGATATGCAGATCCATCTCTTTGCAAAGGCTCAGCAGCACGTGAAAAAGGCACACTGAATCGGGGCCTCCTGAGAGGCCCACAACAATGTGTTCGCCGTTTTCTATAAGGTTGTTATCTTTTATCGTTTTCCTGACTTTTTCTATCAACATACTGATATTGTATCACAGAATGGCTGGTATAATCAGTGTTTTTTTCATGATGATACTTCATCCGGGTTCAGCCTGGCGACGATGACCGTAAGGTCGTCTCTTTCCCTGAGGGCGTAGCTGTCTGACGCCTGGTCCAGTATCAGGTCGCTCATCACCTGTGGATTGCCGGATCTTATCTTCACTGCAGTGCGGCTTATGTCTTCAATGACAGAGGATTCCCTGCCGCCGTCGCTGACCCCGTCGGACATCATGATTATCCAGTCTCCGCATTTCAGAGAAGTTTCCATGTATCTGACTTTCAGGCCATTGACGATGCCAAGAGGCACTGCCGAAAGTTTCATTTCTTCTACGTTTTCCCTTCGTCTGAGAAGTGTGGGTGCTGCGCCTATCTTGTAAAACCTTCCGGTGCCGGTCTTCCTGTCGATGATGGCGAGGTCCAGTGTTGCAAAGGAATCGCCGTCGTCTTTCATCAGCATCACAGTGTTTATGGTCTTTATGGTCATGTCTGTACTGACGCCTGCCCGAAGCAGCGACAGGACTGTCCTGACTACCATCAGGCTTTCTGTAGCAGCTTTCTTGCCTTTGCCCATGCCGTCGCTGAGGACTATGGCGATACGGCCGTCCCCTATATCCTGCCATCCACAGCAGTCTCCGTTGATGCCTCCGAGAGCTGCACACTGGGACGCTGCGATGTCTGCATCGAATTTCAGACTTCCCGCCTGACTGCGTCTTCCTGCCCTGCTGCGAAGCATATCCGCTGCATTTGCAAATATCTGGCTGCTCATGTCGAACTGGCTCGCCAGTATCGACCGCCTGTCGAGATATGTGCTGTAAAGTTCCTCAAGGGCAGACATTTCCGCTGCACTTTCCCTGAGGAAAAGTTCGGCAGCCCTTGCCCCGGCAAGCTCCGCCATGCCCGCTTCATCATGAAAGCCGCTTCCCGGATATGCAAAATCCCTGAGGATTCTTTCCATGCCTTTGCTGTGTTTCAGGTTCAGCGGCAGGAAAACCACCGCTGCTGTCAGCAGCGTGCGTATATCGACTCCCAGCACAAGTCCTTCATCTGCATGGCTCGGAAGGCTGCATACTATGATGAAAACTGCTGCCGATACTGCTGTCCTGAGCTGTACGCCGGTTTCTGTCTTCACTGAGGATATTTTTCCTGAAAAAGTATGTTCTGCCGGTCTTGCGCCGGCTGTTATCATGTCAATAAAGGAGGCCGCAGCTGTTCCTGTAAGAAGGCTTACCATGATACCCCACTGCGTCTGCCCTGCCAGTGCTGCGGTGACTCCACCTGCAAGCACTACGATCAGGGTCTTTTCAGCGGGCAGATATGCCAGTGACCACATGGAAAGGAACACCACCACTATCCAGGTCAGGAATGTCAGGTCTGCCCCGCAGACTGCCATTACAGATACGGCCGGAAGCGATGCCAGCGACATCATGCCGGATGCACTGCTGTACCGGTCCTGCAGGAAAACTCCGCTGCCTGCTCTGGGGCAAGGGTCCCGTATATCCAGTCCCGGAAAGTGGTCACCCTTGCTGTATCCTTTCGCTGTGCTGTTATATGGAACAGCTGCGCTTGTTGCTTTGAGAAAGCTGTCGAAAATAAATACCAGACATATGACTGCAAATCCTTCCAGGAGCAGTTCTGCTGTCCCTGTCCTGTAAAGAGTGCTGCTTGCCAGCCTGTATATGCTCTGGCATATTATGAAAATGCACGCAGCGATCAATGCCCTGTGCATCGGTTTCAGTTCTGTCTTTGCAGCTGCTGCGAAAAAAATACCGCAGACTGCCATTGCAGCCAGATCGCCGTATGCATCGGCACCTCTGCTTATCCTGAGTATCAGCGCCGCTGATGCCGGTATCATCAGAAAAATGTTGCGCCTGCTGTATGCCGTGGTGCATGTCACAGCGGCACTTGCTCCCGGAAAGGACAGCCCCATAAGAGGTGCTGCACTCATCAGAAACGAAAAGACTGTCAGAAGCAGTATTTTTGCAATTCTGTTGATCATGTTTGCGGCAGCTGATCTTTTCAGTGTTTGCCTTTTTCCCGATTCTCCCGCTCTGTATGCAGCTGTGCCTGGATCGCTCATCTTACCTCTCCTTGTAATATGGATAATGCCGGAGATCCGATACCGGAAAAGCAGGACGCATGTATCCCCCTGATACATACAACTGACACTGCCAGTTATTGTGGCTGCCCTGCGAGCCCGGTAACTCTGCTGTTGTGATGAGCCAAACGTCTCATATCTGTAGTCGCTGGCGACATTACAGACCCGGAAGACCTCCGTATCCATTTTCTTCTCTAACCCCGACAAGCCCCGATACCTGCCGCAGCCTGTCCTGTTTCTATGCCATTATACATACCCTCCGATGCGAAATTTGTCATAATGAGAAGACTGCATGAAAATTTTTTAAACAGCATTGCAGCCCGGCGGTCCCGGCAACCTATGGAACCATAAAAAGCCCCCACAACTGACTGCGATGTCGGCTGTGGGGACTTTCTATGTGTGGCTAATAGATAACTGTTACCGTAATCTTCTGTTCGATTTCCAAAAATGACTTTCCATTAAAGCATTTTTCAGAAAGAACAGCATCGATAACGGACTTCGGAATGTCACCCTTGAAGCCAAACTTCTGTTTTGCGATGTATTTTGCTGCATCAGGGTGCTGGGGATCCCGGCAGGCGGACCTGCCGGATCAGTTTTTACTTTATCCCGTAAAAACGCATTGCGTTCCGTTTCGTCTGCTTTGCAACGGTCTCGAAGGATATTCCTTTTATCTCTGCGATCTTTGCGGCTGTATGCTCCACATAAGGCGGCATGTTCGGCCTGCCGCGGAAAGGTGCCGGCGTGAGATATGGCGAGTCGGTCTCCACCAGCAGGAAGCTGAGGGGTATCTCACTGACCATCGCTACAGTCTTGCGGTTGTTCTTGTATGTCACCGGCCCTGCCACTGAGATCGTGGCTCCCATCCGGACATACTGTTTCCCAAGCTCGGCGCTGCCTGAAAAACAGTGGAGCAGCACCCTGGCGTCATCGCACATTGAGACGTTACTTTCGGCATTTTCCCCGGTATGCTCCGGAGCGCCACAGTCAAGGGCGATGCTGGAAGATGCGGCAGCTTTGGATCCGGTCGTATCTGTATCAGTGCCTCCGTTGCTTCCAAAGGCCCCATCAGCTATGCATGACTTTCCAGTGAAAGATGCCGGATCGCGTTCAGAGTCCGTGTCTGCAGGCAGCGCCGATTTGCCATCTGCAAAACCTGCATCACTGTTTCCGCAGTCTTTGCATGATACGGCGTCACCGCACGAATACCCGGATTTTCCATGGTTTTCTTTGCATACTGCCGGTCTGCCGGTCACATAGCCCTCCGGATCGGGACGCTTCGGGAACCAGCTTTTGCGCTCATCGGAAAAAGCCCCCTCTTCCTTCAGTATATCCATGACCTCCTGGTCGGCCTCACGGGCGTGTATGGCTATGGGCATTTTCAGCTCGTTGGCAAGGCGTATCTGCCTGCGGAACCACTCCCGCTGGACGTCGCGGTCAGAAAGATCGTAATGATAGTCGAGACCTATCTCGCCGATGGCCATGACTTTATCCCTTCCCGCTATCTCACGGATCATCTGCAGCTTCGCTTCATCCATATCCTTCGTGTCGTGAGGATGGCAGCCTGCCGCAGCATAACACCATGGGTATTTTTCAGCCTGCTCCGCCGCCAGCAGCGAGCTGGCCGGATCGAAGCCCACGTTCATGACATAGTCCAGCGGCGATTCCTCTATGGCTCTGACCCAGGCCTGTCTTTCCTCCTCCGTTAACTCTCCGTTATTAAGATGCGCATGTGAATCAAACAGCATGGTTTCCTCCTGTATCGTTTATTGTCTATGTTGGATTTCTTTCTTATCTGCAATGATTTTACAACTTTCACACTGTAAAATCAATCCCCGTGGGAAAGCCGCACGGCTCTGGACCTCCGGTTCCATCCTGCTGCTTCGCAGCATCGTCATCATCCACTGTGACCCATCTGAATCCCCGCAGGCCGACAGCATGCCCATCATACTGCAAAACAGGCAGCACCCGGATACTGTCCCGGCACTGCCTGCTGTCACATCATTTTTTTGCTGATAAGATCCACGGCTCAGTCATACAACTGCAGATCCGCAGCACTGTATCCCGCATCATACTGTCCTGGGTCATTCACACTGGATCGATGCATCAGCGTATGATGCGTCACCCCGATTTTGCATTACCTGCCACAGCTGTGACTGCCACAGGTCTGTCCATGTTCATGTCCTTCGTGGCCGCTGCACTTTGCTTCAGGGTCGAAATCAAGTTTGCCTGCCAGTAGTTTTTCCACCGCAGCATCCGCACTGCCTGAAACTCCGCCGTAGAGTTCTACACCTTCTGCAGCCAGCGCATTCCTCGCACCGCCTCCTATACCTCCGCAGATAAGCACATCCACATTCATGGCTCTGAGTATCCCTGCAAGGGCTCCATGTCCGTTCCCTTCAGTGCTTACCACTTCCGAAGACACCACTTTCCCGTCTTCGGCATCGTACACCTTGAAATATTCTGTGTGTCCGAAGTGCTGAAAAATATCTCCGTTTTCATACGTAACTGCGATCCTCATGATTCCTTCTCCTTTCGGTCCGGCATATATCCGGCTGAATTCCTGTTTCCAGCAGGTATTGCAACAGCACATGGCATTGCCTCCATCACAGAGCTTATAATCTCCGCCTCCGATGCGCAGCGGTCTGCCGTCAACCAGTGCATCTGCCAGTTTCTTTCGCGCGCTGGTATATATATGCTGCACAGTTGTCCGGGCGATCTGCATAAAATCGCTGCACTGTTCCTGAGACATGCCCTCCTTGTCGATAAGACGTATAGTCTCGTACTCATCCACAGTTATCACAACGGTATTGCGTTCTGCCTCCGCAGCCCATGCACTGTAGCCGTCTGCCGCTTTTTCCCGGTTATCAGATACCGTGCCGTTTTCAACAGACACATCGATCCCATCATCGTCCGGGTACTCCGGTGAGAAACCCAGTATATATGGAAAATGACATACTCTCCTGCATTTTCTCGGCCTTGACAAACTGCACACCTCCCTGCACAGGCAACATATCCTGCCTGATCTCACTATTTTCTTCTATAAAGACCCCTTGATGCGTGGTCTTCACATTAATAGAATACGCTAATTAATAACATATGTCAATAACCCCCCGCTGCTTCTGATATTTAAAAAAATTGAAAAGTAACGTTTTGGAACTCCCGGATCGATGTTTTCGATACTTTTTTATTTCCGGGAGGTACCCTGACACTCTGTCGTCAGTCATGCTGATCCTGAATGTATCGAAAACCGTGTTCTATAACCCATTTTCGATACTTTTCAGAGCAAAATGTCTGAATCACAGACTGCTGATTGCTGGCGGCACTGATAAATGGGTCGTTACCACTACTTCTTTTCGCCATTTCGTCCCTTTCCACTTCGACACTCGCTGTCATGGTCGCTCTGACTCCGGGTGATCGCTGCTGATGGGTCGTTTTTGACTTCCAGACTGCCGGTTTCGATACTTTCTGAGGCGTGACGACCGAATCATCAGCTGCCAGCAGCTGGCAGCATTGAGCGATGGGTCATTTTGGGCTTTCTGACTACTGATTTCGATACTTTCCCACTTCTGGACGCCAGCTTGAAAGTACCAAGCTCCGATACTCTGCCTGCTCCAATGAAAAGAGCCGCATCCTCATATGCCCTGGTCCCCGGTGTGATTCCGGGGATCAGATGAGGACCGGCTCCTTCGCTCTTTTATTTCCGCCATCAGGCGGAGTGTTTATCAAGTTGTTGTTTTGCAGCTTGCTGTCAGGGTCGCAGGTTCTGCGGTCTACGCTACCGGGTTGCCGTCGGCTGCGATCGTAGTCACGAATTCGTATCTCACTTTGCCGTCCACTTCGTTGTCTGCAAAGAGGATCATGCCTTTGGATTCGAGACCTCTCAGTTTTCTCGGCTTGAGGTTGGCTACTACGACTACTTTCTTGCCTACACATTCTTCAGGCTTGAAGTACTGCGCCACGCCGGAGATGATCTGTCTCGTCTCGGTGCCCATCTTCACCTGGAACACCAGCAGCTTGTCAGCCTTAGGATGCTTTTCAGCGGAAAGGATGGTTCCCACTCTGAAATCCATCTTGTCGAAATCGTCGTACTCGATCTCGTCCTTCAGTTCCAGCGGGATATTTTCTTCCTTGCCTTCATTTTTCATGGCTTCCAGCTCAGCCAGCTCTTTCTCTATGTCGAGGCGAGGGAAAATAGCTTTGCCTTTCTTCACCTGCTCACCCTGCATCATCTCGAACACGAACGCATCCTCCCATGCCACGTCTGAATACCAGAGACCCAGCTGTTTCCTTATCTCGTCAGCTGTAGTGTGCATGAACGGGTGGATGAGTATGGAAATTATCCTGATGGATTCTGCCAGGTTGTGGAGCACATTGTCCAGTCTCGGCTTCTGCGCTTCGTCCTTTGCCAGTACCCACGGCATAGTTTCGTCGATATATTTGTTGGCTCTTCTCACGACAGTCCAGATGTCTTCCAGTGCCATGTTGAATGCAAATTTGTCCATGTTGGCTTCTACTTTTGCAGCTGCGCCTGTTGCTACAGCCTTGAGGTCATCGTCCACCGCATCTTTTGCATCTGTCAGCTCAGGAACGAATCCGCCGTTGTATTTTTCTATCATGGAAACTGTCCTGGATACGAGATTGCCCAGGTCGTTTGCCAGATCGTAGTTCATCCTCTTGAGCATCACTTCGTTGGTGAACACACCGTCCTGTCCGAAAGTGTATTCTCTCAGCAGGAAATATTTCAGTGCATCGATGCCGTATCTGTCGATGAGTTTCACAGGGTCCACCACGTTGCCTTTGGACTTCGACATCTTGCCGCCCTCAAGCAGCAGCCAGCCGTGTCCCAGTACCTGCTTAGGCAGCGGTTCCTCGATGGACATCAGCATTGCCGGCCAGATGATGGAGTGGAATCTCACGATCTCCTTGCCCACCAGGTGTACGTCCACCGGCCAGTACTTTTCATAAAGTTCAGGCTCGTCAGGATATCCCAGCGCAGTGATGTAGTTCGTGAGTGCGTCCAGCCATACATAGATGACATGCTTGTCGTCGATAGGTACAGGGATGCCCCAGTCGAAGGTGGATCTGGAAATACACAGATCTTCCAGTCCCTGCTTGACGAAGGCTACCATCTCATTCCTTCTTGTTTCAGGCTGCAGGAAGTCCGGGTTCTTCTCGAACAGCTCCAGGAGCCTGTCCTGATATTTGGAAAGTCTGAAGAAGTACGCTTCCTCCTTGGCTTTCTGCACCGGTCTGCCGCAGTCAGGGCACTTGCCGTCCACCAGCTGGCTCTCGGTCCAGAACGATTCGCACGGAGTGCAGTACATTCCTTCGTATTCACCTTTATATATGTCGCCCTTTTCGTACATCTTCATGAAGATGGCCTGGACTCTTTTGACGTGTCTCGGTTCTGTAGTCCTGATAAAGTCATCGTAGGAGATCTCCATGGTCTTCCAGAGATTCTTGATGCCTGCAACGACTCCGTCAACGTATTCCTGCGGAGTAACGCCGTTCTTCTTCGCGATGTCCTGGATCTTCTGTCCGTGTTCGTCAGCGCCTGTCAGGAATCTGACGTCGTAGCCTGCAAGTCTCTTGAATCTTGCCATGGCGTCTGCCATTACCGTACAGTACGTGTGACCTATATGAAGGTTCGAACTCGGATAATAGATCGGGGTGGTGATATAATACTTACCTTTAGTTTCTGCCATTTTGTAAAATCATTCCTTTCATCTTGCATCTGCGAATGGGCAGACGCAGTAATCACTTTTTAGGATATCATTTATCCCGC
Source organism: uncultured Clostridia bacterium (assembly GCA_934255435.1). Taxonomy (GTDB): domain Bacteria; phylum Bacillota; class Clostridia; order Peptostreptococcales; family Anaerovoracaceae; genus Lentihominibacter. Next base: position 54,469 of record CAKQNZ010000001.1, read on the forward strand.
CGGTAGTCAATTCGCAAAAGCCGGGATCCGGTGCTGATCTGTGCCCACACCTGTCTGCCGGCACGCCCCGTTGTACATCGATTGCGGCTCCTGCAAAATATCTGCAGCCGAGGGTAGAGTTTTTACGAAAGATCCTGTGTAAAGTTCTGCTGTCATGCGGAGCAGGGCGATACACCTCCAGCGCTGACTTCCCGCAAGGCACCTCTGCCCTACAGGAAAAATTCAGGCTCTTTGCGGTCAGGGTATCCCAGCTCCAGCTCCTCCTTGTGGTAGAGATAGCCCGGGTCGTCGAAGTAAAGCGCACCATTCGGACATTTCTTTTCGCATCCGCAGCATTTGATACAGATGCCGTCCACCACGCCCGGCGCCTCCGGCTTTATGGAACCCATCGGGCAGACTTCCACGCATATGCCACAGCCACCGCACTTGTCAGCATGGAGTTTCGGCTTCACTTTCAGTATGTTGATGTGATTGCCCTTGCGGTCACGGGGCTTGTAGTACGGCCTGATGGGATCGCAGCCATTTACATATACCGGCCCTGCCGCTTCAAGGGCTGCCTTCAGCTTATCGTCATCGCCCGCTTCGTTCATGATACCCAGGATCTTGTCTGCAGCCTTTCCTGCAAAATCATCAGCTGTCTTCATATCTTCAGCGTCAGGTCTGCCTGCCGCCAGCTTCCTGGAAAATGAATGTTCCCCGATAAAAGCGGCACCTGCCACGGTATGGAATCCCTTGTCTTCCAGTATGTTCCTCAGCTCGATCAGCGCATCGTCGTAGTTTCTGTTGCCGTAAAGGACCACCGGGATAGCCATAGCGCCGCCGCCCTGCAGAGTATCCAGGAACTTCAGCAGCACATTCGGCACCCTGCCTGCGATGACCGGCGTGCCGAAAACAACGATATCATCGCCATCGAACTTATAATCCACCTTGCGAGCCCCCGGCGGCGTGAAGTTGATATTCTCAGCCTTCGTGAAACGTATCTTTCCGCCGTCTGCGCCAGCCGTTTCCCCATCATCCATCAGCTCCCACATTTTATACGCCACTGCCGTCGTTATCTTTTCGGTAGTACCCGTACCGCTGAAATACATCGCTCTTATTCTTTTCTCCATTGCTGCACCTCCTGCAAAGGACGCATCTGCGCCCTCATCATACACACATACCCGGACCGCAAGTATGCTCATAAACCGCAGTCCGGCAGCAGGGCCGACACCCTGCTCCATCTGATATGAGTATAGCACCCGTGCCAGCAGCTTTCAAGACTGCAGGGTATGTACGATTTCGTAAAAGAGCGGGAGCAGGCCATGTTCAGGGAAAGCGAAAATACGACCAGGACAGCTGCTGCCAAAAAGCTATTGTCGATGGGCATGGATATCGCCAGGATCTCCGAAGCTGCAGGGCTGAGCGAAAAAGAAATCAAAAAACCGAATGAGCACTGATCGAAAGGCAAAATGGGATACAAAAAAACTGCCGCACAGAGATCATCTGCACGGCAGTTATATGAACAGATTTTCAGATATTCGACCTGTCTGCTTGACAAGGTAGCATATCAGATGCAGCTGCCTTTTGATTATTCGGTTCTGTTTTCGCTATTTATAGAGTTTCCTGTCTGTGTACATTATGATCAGGTCCACGATGTCGTCGATGTCGATGTAGCCTGTATCTATGGAAAGGTTGTAGTTGACAGGTTCGCCCCACTTGCGGCCTGTGTGGTACGCATAGTAGTTGGCTCTCGCCTTGTCAGTGTCTTTCATGAGTTTCTTTACTTCTTTCTCCGGAACACCGTACTGCTCCACTGCACGCTTTATCTTGTCAGATTCCTCGGCATACAGGAACACGTTCGTAGCCTCCGGCATGCCTCTGAGGACGTAATCTGCACATCTTCCGACGATGACACACGAACCTTCAGACGCTATATTCCTTATGGTATCGAACTGCGCCAGGAAAAATCTCTCGTTCAGGGAAAGGCTTTCAGGGCCTGCTTCCCCTGTACCCATAGCTGATGCGAGACTGTAAAGGAAACTGTTCTTTGCCTTTTTCTCTGCGTCTTCCATCATTTCTTTGCTGAATCCGGATTCTTCTGCTATCCTGTCCAGCAGGAGCTTGTCGTAATAAGGGACGCCCAGCTTGTCTGCCAGCTTCTGACCTACGAGCCTTCCGCCGCTGCCGAATTCACGGCTTATCGTTATCAGTTTCTTTTTATCGTTTGAATCATTGCTCATGTCAGTACCTCCTGATATTTATATAATATTCTAACACTTCCTGCCTTTAAATACAAATGCAAAATCACCCTTGTTTTCTGATACTGCAGGCTTTACATATATCAGACAGGCAAAAAGGAACTCCGGCGGCACCTTTGATCTTGGGAGGATCTTCGGTGCAGCCGGAGCCTGGTTTGAAATCAGTTCTTGATAAATGTTATTTTATCAGAACAGGAAATGTATAGCTAACGCAGCAAGCGGGATCGCAACGATAGTTCTTTCGAGGAAGCATACGAGGAGCTCCCAGAATTTTATCGGTGACTTTGTTGCCAGCATAACAGTTGCAGTCTCCGAGAAAAAGATTATCTGTACCATCGATACGAGGCAGACGAATATTCTGGCTTTCATACCTATAGCCACTGTTGCTGCTGTTCCGTTCATTACCAGAACAGGCAGGAACATCTCTGCGATACCAACCGGCATCGATGGTGCGATAGCTGCTGCATCAGGTACCTGACAAAGCATAAGGAGGGGCTGGAATATATATCCGAGCCATGTGAATACCGGCGTGTATTCAGCGATTATCATAGCTGATACACCTACACCGGAGATCATCGTCAGTACCTGCGGCATTATTACAACGCTGTCTTTAAGGCTAAGCCCTACATCTTTGTGCAGACCTCTTGAGATCGCTGCACGTGTCACAGCTCTCCTGCATCCACGAGGTATAGTCTGTGAATCATATCTCACTTCACCTTTACGTTCTTCGTCAGTCTGTTCCTTGCCATTATAGAAAATGTTCTTCTTGCGGCTTACAGGCGGTATCCTTACCATTATCATCTCAAGGATGAATACCATGATGAAGCTGATGAAGTATATCTTTGCAAAATTCGATCCGCATCCGGCGGTTTCTATGACCAGACCTGCGAATCCTATACTTACTGCCGAGAATCCGGTCATGATAGCAACCATCTCTTTTTCAGTATAGACATTGTTTTTCCATAATCTGTTGGTTATCAGCACGCCCAGTGAGGATGAGCTTACGAATGACGCTGTAGCATCCAGTGCTGCCTTTCCAGGCACTTTGAACAGCGGTCTCATCAGTGGCTCCAGCAGAGCACCTACTATCTCGAGTATGCCATAGTTCAGCAGGAACGGCATGAACACCGCACCAACGATGATTATTCCGAATACGCCCTTGCAGACCGGCGGGATAACGTTGCCGCCTGTGGAGTCGCTGACGATCATTTCAGGTGCGTTCACACCGAGTGTCAGCCACAGAGTATATACCAGGACATATATGAATCCCAGTGCGAACAGTACAGTATGTACGACTGTATCGTTCTCGTATACATCAAGCAGTATGTTGGAATGTTTGCCTCTGTCTATGTATTTGCGGTAAACGTGCAGACACAGGTTTCCGCCTATGAGGACAGTCAGTATCCAGTATATGACGTTTCCGAACAGGTCCAGGAACCCGTTGTAAAGGAAACTGAATATGGTCTCCGAGCTGCCGTCCGCTTTAGGTATCGAGCAGAAGAATACTGCTATACCTATGGCGCTGCATATCAGGAACAGCAACAGACCTTTCATTTTACGGCTTTTGCTCAGCTTCAGCTCGTCCAGTTCTGCGGACTGCATGTCCGGATCGAGTTCAGGGACGATGTCGTCGATGATCTCATCAACGACATCTGCTCCTTTTTTCTTTATATCTACTGTATTGGAATCCATTTTTTATTTACCTGCCTGTTTCTTTGCCGCCAGTATCGAAAGATATTCGAATACGATGTTTGCAGCCAGGTACGCTGTCGTTTCACCTGCTGTGTCATATGCAGGAAGAACTTCAACGATATCGAAGCCTATGAAGTTCAGATCCTTGATACGTCTTACGATATCCAGGGATTCATACGAAGTGAATCCGCCTACTTCCGGTGTACCAGTTCCTGGTGCGTATGCCGGGTCTACGAAGTCGATATCGAAAGTCAGGAAACATGGTGTGTCGCCTACACGGTTCAGGATCTCTTTGATGAGAGCGTCGAATCCCATTTCACGAACTTTGTGTGCAGGGATCAGTTCCATTCCCAGTTCTGCTGCCAGCTTGTGCTCGTCAGGATCGTAAAGTGATCCTCTCATGCCGATCTGGATCGAGTGTGACGGATCGATGAGGCCTTCTTCGATGGCTCTGCGGAACGGCGTACCGTGGTTGTATTTCTGTCCGAAAACTTCGTCGCACAGGTCTGAATGTGAGTCGAAGTGCACCAGCGCAACTTTGCCGTGCTTCTTTGCTACTGCACGGAGTTCAGCCAGTGTGATGGAGTGGTCTCCGCCCAGTACGATAGGTACTGCACCTGCTTCACAGATCTTGCTCACGCCTTCTTCGATGGCGTCGTAAGTAGGGTGGATATATCCAGGAGTCACATTGAAATCTCCCAGGTCAGCGCCTTTGAGGCTGTCCATGATATTTACCTGCAGGATAACATTGTTAGGCTTCATCATTGCTGAAATGCTTCTGATAGCTGCCGGACCGAAACGTGATCCCGAACGGAATGAACTTGCTGTATCGAACGGCGCTCCTGCGATGGCGAAGTCAAGACCTTCTGCTGAGTCGAGTCTCGGCATCCTCATAAAAGTTCCCATATTGCAGAAACGTGGTGATGATAAAGCGCTTGCTGGTTGTTTTACATTCATTGTGAAATCCTCCTCTTCAGTTATCGTGATTCATTTGCTTGCGTTATTGCATACTTCCTCATGTTGTTATACAATTAAACAGATGGTGTACAAATATGACACATCCTCTCTTGTTGGTGCTATACTAACATATACAGACAGAGTTTGTCCTATTTCATATAGTTATAGGTTATATTGTAAACCATATAACCCCTTCTGTCGGACGGACTTGTGCAAAGTCCCGGACCGCTGTAATGATGGGGCGTCCCGCCTTTTTGGAGTCATCGGACCCGTTCCGACAAAATCCGTAAAAAAATTTTGATTTTTTATCAGATATGATATTTTTTTAACGAAATATACATTCTGGTCTGTATAATGCATAAGCTGAAAGGAGACCCTGAAATGAATCTTAATTCTTTTGTATACGTTGCTGAGATCGAGCGATGCGGTTCTATAAACAGAGCGGCGCAGAATCTTTATACATCCCAGTCCAACCTCAGTACAGCGCTGAAAGCTCTGGAAGAGGAGCTGGGATACCCCATATTCAGACGTACCAGCAACGGCAGCGTGCCGACTCCGGAGGGGTATCTTTTCATACAGTCCGCCAAGGCGATACTTGAGGAAATAGACAAGATAGAGGATATCCCCCAGCGTACAGGCATCGGCGACACCATCTCCCTGACATGCAACTGGTCTGCCCAGGTGCTGCAGTGTCTTGTTGATTTCAAGGAGCACAACCATCCGGAAGCTCACGACACCTACCGTGAGACCAGTATCGTCCAGACCTTCGACTGTATCTACGAAAACCGCTACAGACTGGCAATGGTGGACTGTTTCCACTCCAATCTGGAAAAATACTGCGAAATGGCCAGAAAAACCAATATCGAGCCTATCGTCATGCAGCAGGATATCCCGGCAGTAGCGCTGATGTCCGATTCACATCCGCTGGCACATAGAAAAAGTGTATCTCTGAAGGAAGTCTATTCCTACCCGCTGGTACTGTTCGAGGATTACAGCAATGCTGAATCCATGGAGCTGATGAGGCTGAAACCGTCCCAGCAGATACTTTATCTGTATGACAGGGGCGGTCTGCTGGACGTAATGCAGACAAGCGAAAGTATATCGATATTGAAGAAGAATACCTTCGTGGACCTTGAAAAATACGGGCTGGTGGAGCTGCCTATCTACGATTTCCCTGATACATATGATATAGTCCTGCTGAAGCGCAGCTACTATCAGCTGAACAGCCGTGAGGAGGCTTTTATAAAGCACCTGCAGGAACAGATGCAGGCCGGCAGCTGACAGTTACGGCGATCCGGGCTTTCATTTTCTTTGATTTCAACTCCATGAAAATTCAAAAAAGCCTTGACCTGAACCTGACTTGAGGTTGTATGATTGAGCTATAGACAAAACCGGGCTTTCTGACGAATTTATATGTCCGCCTGAGGGCACATACACCAACTTCAGGGGCAGTGGTGCCGTCGCAGGCTGAGGCGGACCTTTGGAATCTGAAAAGATCCCGCAGAAACTCCGGTACCGGTAAATATGCTGATATCCCCTGCAGCTACCGTCTCCCGAAAAGGCGGCCCTCAGATTTCAGAAGCACCGGCAATGATACTTTTTTAACAATAACGTAAATAAAAGACAGGCGTGATAAAAATGGCAATGATACTGACAGCTTATTTTTCAGCAGGCGGCATTACCGCAGTAGCAGCAAAGACACTGGCGGAGGCAGCAGGCTCGGACCTTTACGAGATCCGCCCGGCAGTACCATATACGAACGCTGACCTCGACTGGATGAACAAGAAAAGCCGCAGCAGCGTGGAGATGAATGACCTTTCATGTCGTCCTGAAATAGCAGGCAAAGTCGACGATATGTCCGGCTACGATACGATCCTTCTCGGCTTCCCGATCTGGTGGTACAGAGAACCCAGCATAATCGACACTTTCCTCGAGAGCTATGATTTTATCGGTAAAAAAATAATCCTGTTTGCCACATCAGGGGGCAGTGGATTCGGCAAAACAGTCCACGGACTGAGAAAACTTGCACCAGGATCCGAAATCGTCGAAGGCAGACTTCTTAACGGCAGACCCAGCAAAGAAGAACTCAAGGAATGGCTCGCAAGCCTGGGATTATAAAAAAAAAAAGTGTGCAAGACGAAATCTTTGATTTCTTTGCACACATGTTGCTGCTGTGCAGCAACGCATTTCATGTACTTTTTTGCCTTTCTGTCCGAAGAACCGCAAGGTGATTCGCCAGACAGAACGGACAGCGTAGCCGCAGGCGCAGGAGCGAGCATCAGCGAGCGTTGAAACTCCGGAAATATCTCCAACGGAGATATTTCCTATGTTAGAACAAAAGTGGCTTCGCCACGTTTTATCATATGAAACTTTTGTTGATATCACGGCAATATCTAAAATGATATTGCTTCCATATTAACAAATGTCGATGCAGCTATAAATAACGGTTGCAACCCTCGCATAAAACATGCCTTCTCCCCCTGCTGAAAGTCAGATAACAGCTCTGATAAGCAGACCCCCGGCACGATATGTGGGGGTTTTCTTTATAATCTGGTGAGCCGCAGATTTCCCCGGAAAGAGAACTGCGACCTGCATGGAACAAAAGTGGCTTCGCCACGTTTTATCATATGAAACTTTTGTTGATATTCCGGAAATATCGAAAACGATATTTCCTGCATAATAAAAACAATCAGCGATGGCCACCAACGCTTATGCTCCAGGCTGGCAGCGGAGTATAATGGGTCGTAATGGCTCGGTTTAAATCCAAAAACGTCCCTTTCCACCGGCCTGCCCAGGACCAGCGCAGCACATCAAGCTGACGGCCTCTCCATTTGGGTCGTTATGGCTCATTTCTTTCACAAAAACGTCCCTTTCCACGGGTTCGCCCGGTGCCAGCGCAGCACATCAAGCCGGTGACCTTTCCACATGGGTCGTAATAGCTCGTTTCATACCAAAAAACGTCCCTTTCCACCGGCCTGCCCAGGACCAGCGCAGCACATCAAGCTGACGGCCTCTCCATTTGGGTCGTTATGGCTCATTTCTTTCACAAAAACGTCCCTTTCCACGGGTTCACCCGGTGCCTGCGCAGCACAACAGGCAGTTCCTGTCATCGCTCGACTCCATCGTTCTCTCTGTTTCCTCAGCGGCCTGTCATATAGCTGAGGGCTTCACCGATATCTGCATCTATACAGATGGAGCGCTTTGCTATATCTGCCGGTGCTCCGGCTTCTCCGTAGTTGATGCAGGCGTATACAGCCTCACGGTTTGCGGCGGTCATTTTCCAGAACGGATATTTTATTATCACCGGAGTGTTTCCGCCAACCCCCAGCTCCAGATAGACTACTCTACCTTTCCTGTGCTTTTTCACGAAATCGCTGTATCTGGCGGCGGCTTCATGCCAGCCGCTGTCCTCAACAAAAGTTCCGTCTGCCCTGAGATTCATCGTCATCGGTCTGCCGCACTTCGGGCAGATCGGCACAAGCTCAGGCGATATGCTCATAGAAACGCTGCCATCGCTGCACAATTCTCCATTTTCATCAATGGAAAATCCCTGGGACCGGAGCATTTGCATAACGATATCACGATTGTCGTATGTCTCCTTGTGACATGGTTTCGAACACTGCCATAGTCCATAATCGCCCTGGGTGTAAAAAAGCCGCTGCTTGTCGAATCCTGCTTTCTGGAAACAATGATCCACATTTGTAGTCAGCACGAAATATTCCTTGCCTCGAACCAGTTCCAGCAGGTCGTCGTAAACCGGTTTCGGTGCACTCATATAGCGGTTTATCCATATATAGCGGCTCCAGTATGCCCAGTATTCCTCCAGTGTCCTGTAGGAATAGAAACCTCCGTAATACATATTCTCGAAACCGTATTTCGCACTGAAGTCAGAAAAATACCGCCTGAACCTTTCCCCGGAGTAGGTGAACCCTGCCGATGTGGAAAGGCCGGCACCTGCTCCGATCACAACAGCGTCCGCCTGCTCTGTCAGCTGCTTCAGACTGCCTGCAAGCACAGCGTTCTCTCCGCATGACCTGGCATCTTCAGCCATTTTCCTGCACTCATCCCAGCAGCTTGCTGTAGATATCATAGTCTTTTTCTTTAAAAACATTGAAAATCACCTCCGGACTGTCCGGATTTTCCATCATAAATTCTTTCACTGTCGTCACAGCGATCTCTGCCGCAGCGTCATCAGGGAAATGGAATTCCCCTGTGGAAATGCAGCAGAACGCAACACTGCCAAGACCCTTTTCCATTGCAAGCTCAAGGCATGACCTGTAACAGCCAGCCAGCAGCTTCCGATCCTTTTTCGTAAGTCTGCCATGCACTATCGGTCCCACTGTATGCAGTACATAACGGCACGGCAGGTTGAAAGCCTCCGTTATCTTTGCTTTTCCGGTCTTTTCCTCGTGACCCTGCTGCTGCATCATCTCTGCACAGGTGTTTCGCAGCTGCACTCCACTGAAAGTATGGATGCAGTTGTCTATACATCTGTGGTTCGGATGATAGCAGCCGGTCATGCCGCTGTTGGCAGCATTTACGATGGCATCGCATCTGAGTGTGGTGATGTCGCCCCGCCACAGGTATATTTTATCCTGCAAAGGTTCCAGCTCCCAGATATCTGTGATACCTTTCTGCTGCAGCTCCTCCTGCAGATATTCATCCTGCACTTCCAGAAAATCCGGTGCAGCCGGCGCCGGCATACGCACATTCATCAGACCTCTCAGCAGATACCTCTGCTCGTCAGCATCCTCAGGGATCTCCATGCCTCTGTACCTGCTGCTTTCCGCTATCAGCTGTTTTATGAGCCACACCCGTCTTTCTCTCTGTTCCATGTCACGACCTCCATTCATCATCTGCGATACTTCCAAAGTGCTCTGGCATGAGCGTAGATCCATATTTCCAGATATATCTGATCTGATACTATATCCGAAGTTCACCGGTTTTGCAAGCCGGACCAGACTTCCCGCTGAAAGGGTTTCAGACAAACTGCTTCTGAAATCACTGTTCCCTACTGCACAGCCCGGACTTTTCAGAAAATACCGGCCACCGCCTTATGAAAATCACTCTCGCCAGCCCCACCATCAGTATGGTCATATTATACACTAAAAAGGCACTGCAGTGAGATCCCGGGCAGCTCGAACTGTAGAAAGTCGCCAGCTCTCCCGGAGAGGCAATGGCGATCTGCTTGGGAAAACAGAGCAGTAAATTTCTTTCAGGCTGAAGCCTGAGGAAATCGCCTGTTCATCCTAAAAGATCACTGTGATCCACTCGTAAAACAATGTAGCATGGTCGCAGGCTAAAGAATGAGTGCAGTAAGCATTGCATAGGACCTTTCACAACTCGCAAGTCCATTGGAATAACGCACCTTCGGTGCTCCGACTCGCTTTGCTCCCTGCTGTCACATTTTCCGGGCCTGCTGAGGCTGGGGAAAATCCTCAGGTCTCCAGGCGCAACCGAAGGCGTAGGAGTGAGCGCCAGCGAATGATGCCTTTCTGTCCGAAGAACCGTAAGGTGATTCGCAAGACAGAACGGACAGCAACGAACGCAGCGAGCGTTGCCTTTTACTTTCCTGTGTTTTCCCTAAAACTCATATGGTGGTTCGCCGGAAAAGTCTGCTATCACACCATGCGGTGATTCCAGATAGAACACTTCAAAAATCGGGTTGTCTGCGGATTCATACTGACCTTTCACTATAGGATTCAGCATGCACATTTCCTTTGCAGCCATGTTATTTTCGAAAACGGCTTTACCGTGCAGTCTCAGCCATGCATATGACGGGCTCGATACTGAAACCTCGATTTCCGGGTTCTCCTGCATATCCTTGTAGACTTCTTTGGTATTGTTAGTACAGAACCAGAGCCTTCCATCAAGCTCCCCTGCGAACATGAACGGACGACACTTTGCTTTACCGTCACGACCTACTGTTGCCAGATACTGTACCGGATTTTCTTTTAAAAACTCTGTTACTCTTTTCATTGTTGTTACCTCCATAAGTTACTGCCAGGCAGCCCCGGCTTACCCTCCGGCGATCTGAACGAAAACACTTCCTGATACTCCGGATGTGTTCTTCAGATACTGGTTTTAGTTGTAATGCTCTTCATTACAATCAGATATTATCACCGTTTTATTGTAATGTCAATAGTTACAACAAAAATATTTTCACTTAACATTTGCTATCAAAAAAGCTGTGCGGACCTATATCATCCCACAGCTTTCTGTTCATCCGGAACTTTTAGTTCAGTCTTTTATATATTTTCCAGCGTCTTTCATGACATCCGCAAGGGTTATAGACGCCAGCTCCCTTTCCATGGCGTCCTGCACCTGCCGCAGCCTGCCGTCCAGGATATTGTGTATGTTTCTACCTACCGGACATTCCGGGTTTGGGTTCTCATGAAAATGAAACAGTGCATTTTCCCCGACGCAGTCTACCGCTCTGTATATATCAAGAAAAGTGATTTGAGCCAGTGGTTTCGGTATGGATGCTCCTCCGGATCCTCTGGCGACCTCTACAAGTCCCGCCGCTTTCAGCTGCCCCAGTATCCTCCGGATCACTACCGGATTGACACTGGTACTGCCTGCCAGAAAATCACTCGTTACCTTGTATTCATTTCCAAATGTATCTATACATGCGAATATATGTACTGCCAGTGTGAATCTGCTTGAAATCTGCATACAAAATCTCCTTTTCTTCTTACCGCCTGGCTGCCCATGCTGCCTTTATTTCGGGTGTTCGTCCCTGTTGGGACGTTTTTGCAACTTTCCATCGCTCTTTCGTCCCTTTTCAGCTCATGAACTGCTCTCGCAGCTGCCTTGGACCCGAGCGTTCGTCCCTGTTGGGACGTTTTTGCAGCTTTTCATCGCTCCTTCGTCCCTTTTCAGCTCAAGGACTGCTCTCGCAGCTGCCTTGGACCCGAGCGTTCGTCCCTGTTGGGACGTTTTTGCAGCTTTTTATCGCTTTTTCGTCCCTTTTTGGCTTAAAATCTGCTCTCGCAGCTGCCTTAAACTCGAGCGTTCGTCCCTGTTGGGACGTTTTTGCAACTTTCCATCGCTCTTTCGTCCCTTTTCAGCTCAAGGACTGCTCTCGCAGCTGCCGCAACACTGCTCCGGGTACTTTACCCGCCAAAACTCAGTCATCGTTCCTGCAATCCAGGTATTCCAGGAATTTTTTCATAGCCGCCGAGGCTGTCTGCATATCTTTCATCACGATCCCAATAGTGCGATACGCTGGGTAGTCCAGCGGTTTGACTACCACATCATATGCTATTCTACGCAGTATCAGCTCCGGCAGTATCCCGATACCCATTCCCTGCTCTACCATAGACATAATGGCGTAATCGTCCCATGTGGTGAATTTGATATCCGGTTCGAGACCATGCTCATCGAATATCATTGAAACTTCTGCCTTGCCGCCTTTTTCCAGCAACATGAAAGGATCCTTTTCCAAAGCTTTCACCGGAAAGACCGGTTCGTTTTCCAGTGGGTGCCCCTTGGGGATAACTGCCATAAGTTCATCTTTCTCGAGCTCGATGACTTCAAAGCCGTCGTCCACCGGCAATGGCAGGAATCCGAAATCAACACGTCCTTCAGATATCCAGTGCCGTATCTCCCGATAGTCACCCAGAAGCATCTCATAATCGATGTTGGGATAATCCCTGCAGAAAGCTCTGATGATCTTCGGCAGCCAGTGGGTCGCTACGCTGGAAAAAGTCCCGATCCTGATTATACCCGACTGCAGTCCGTTGAGGTCGTCTACCTGCTCCTGCAGCCTGTTGAACTCTTTGCAAAGCTGCCTCGCATAAGGCAGCAGCCGTACCCCGTCAGAAGTCAGCCTGATACCGGTACGGTCCCTTTCCATAAGAGTCAGATGGCACTCCCGCTCAAGGTCGGATATCATCCGGCTTATGCCGGACTGCGAGTAATCAAGTGCCTCCGCTGCCTTGGAAAAGCTCCCCAGCTCCACTGTAGTAACAAATGCTATATATTTCTGCATATTTGCATCTATCATTTATCCGTTTACCTCATTTAACGCATGTGAAATATTTGCTTTTCATATAATATCATTTCTGATAGGATTTAACAAGTCATATGACAAAAGAATCCAGCAATCGAGGTGACTATATGAACAAAGCACGTACAAAATTTATTTCAGGTCTGATACTTTTCGGTCTGAACGGAATAATTTCAAGCAGGATAATACTTTCCAGCACGGATATCGTGTTCTACAGGGCACTGACAGGCAGCTTTTTCCTTATTCTGCTGTGTCTGTATCAGTTCAGAAGCGGCAGACATCTCAGATATGATGCCGAGCGGCAGGTCTTTGCACCGGCAGCCGCAGCTCATGGCACATCCATACGGAAATCAGATGGTGAGGGTTCCCAAAGCTCCCTCGTTCCGCAGCAGTTCACTCACCACATCTGGGACAGACCCCGGCAGCTGGCTGCAGTCGTAATGTCCGGAATTTCCATGGGACTCAGCTGGCTGTTCCTTTACGAAGCCTACCGGCGCATAGGCGTAGGGCTGTCATCCATCACATATTACTGCGGTCCGGTCATCGTCATGATGCTTTCTCCGCTGGTGTTCCGCAGCAGGCTGACTGGCAGACAGATCATCTGCTTCGCCGCTGCATTTGCAGGAATCCTGATGGTTTCTCTGCCGGGAGTGACAGGAGATGCAAAGGTCGATGCTTTCGGTCTGGTCTGCGGGCTCGCTTCCGCTCTGCTCCATGCGCTGATGGTCATATTCACAATGAAAGCCCCGGACATCACTGGCATGGCCAACTCTGCCATACAGCTGGCGGTCAGTTTCATCACGGTGGCTCTGCCGGCAGCAGCTGTCTGGCTGATCTGTGCAGCAGGCCACGGTCCCGGTCCGCTGGCGGCAGTATTCGGAAGCAGCCTTGTTCTCCCGGCTGGTCCCCAGCAGTGGTTCTGGGTGCTCTTCCTCGGTATCGTGAACACCGGCGTAGGCTGCTGGCTTTATTTTTCCAAGATCGCTGCACTGCCTGTGACCACGGTGTCGATACTGGGCTATCTGGAGCCATTGTCAGCAGTTTTCTTTGCAGTGCTCCTGCTCGACGAATCCATGACCGTCTGGGAATGGGTCGGTGCAGCAATGATACTCGGCAGCGCTGCGATATCCGACCTTGGAACCAGCCGGAGCAAAGATACAGGCAACGGCTGAGCCGAAGCCGCAGGAGTGAGCGATATCAAACGTTGCCTGTCTGAACAGGCTGTGTGCTATTTTTCTTTTTCTTCTTCGCCTATGCCAAGAGCTGCTACCGCTTTGTCGAGCTCTGCTCTGATCTTTATGTGCTGCGGACATGCCTGCTCGCACTTGCCGCATTTGATGCATTTATCAGCAGTTGCTTTGCCGTGACCGCCTACCAGCCAGTTTTCCTGATGCACTGCTGCAGCTTTGTCGCTGTAAAGTGTCAGGCAGTTCATTGCTGTTAATGTGCCTGATATGCCGATATTCTCAGGACAGACCTTTGCGCAGTAATCACATGTAGTACATGGTACCAGCGGGATCCTGGCCAGCTCTTCCTGTGCCTTTGCGATGATCTTTCTCTGTGCGTCTGTGAGGCCTTTGAAATCTTTCATGTAGGACAGATTATCTTCCATCTGCTCCACGTTGCTCATGCCAGAAAGCACTGTGATGATGCCGTCCAGATCAGCTGCAAAACGCATAGCCCATGATGCTACTGATGAATCCGGCTCTGCCTTTTTGAAAACTTCCGCTACTGATTCAGGCGGTGTTGCCAGCATTCCACCTTTCACC
>CAKQNZ010000002.1 GCA_934255435.1 uncultured Clostridia bacterium
ACGGCTATACTTATAGACGGAGGTACAGGTGAAATACTTTATGAGAAAAACGCACATGAAAAACGTGACCCTGCCAGCATAACGAAGATACTCAACTGTCTCGTTGTCCTGGAAAACATGGATCTGGATCAGGAAGTCACTGTGCCGTATCAGATCGATCAGATCGGACATGTCATGGGTCTGAAGGAGGGCGAAGTCCTCACTGTGAGGCAGCTGCTCTACGCCATGATGACATATTCATGCAACGATGCAGCAGAGATGCTGGCGGTGGCTACAGGCGGCAGTATAGACGAATTCTGCAAGATGATGAACGAAAGAGCCGTAAAGTGCGGTGCGAAGGATACCAACTTCACAAACCCCAACGGACTGAACGGCTGGGGACAGGAAAATCACAGGACTACGGCTTATGACATCGCTATGATAGCCAGAGAAGCCATGAAGAACAGCATGTTCAGGAAACTGGTATCCACAAGGTCATATACCATACCGGCGACCAACAAGTCGGAAGAGAGGAAACTCGTTAACACCAATCCGTGCATCTATCCGGAAGGCAAGACCGTAGATGTGAACGGCAAGCAGGTATCATTCAGCTACAAGGGCATGACAGGTATAAAAACAGGTTCAACAGGAACAGCAGGAGAATGTTTCTGCGGATCTGCCAAAAGAGGCGGCACTGAGCTTATCGGCGTATCTCTCAATTCAAAAGATGAATTCGTAAGGTTCACTGACGTTACGACGCTGCTGGATTACGGTTTCTCAAAATATTTCACATACAAAGCTCTGGACAGCGATGAGCCGTCAGGCAGTGTCAAGGTGTCCCAGGGAGAAAAACGCAGTGTCGACATAGGTCTGAAAGATGATTTTGATATCACACTTAAAAAGGGCTATGACACAGACGGGATATCCGTCAGCATAGAAAAGGACAGCAGGAAGATCAAGGCGCCTGTAAGCAAAGGCACAAAGCTGGGAAAAGCAGTCGCCACCGATAAAAACGGCAAGGTGCTGGCAAGTGCAGATCTCTATGCCCTTGAGAGTTCCGGAAAAGGGGGCCCGCTCTCGCATATAGGCATAGCTGATGAAGATCTGATATATTTCTTTACAGTAATAACACTTATCCTGATAGCATTAGTAGCTGTTATACTGATAAACCGCAGGAAAAGAGCAGCCAGAGCCAGGGCTCGTGCCAGACAGCGTGAAAGACAGCGCAGGGAAGCAGAAGAAAAACTCAGAAAGCTTATGTGAGGACAGATATGTTCGATATCCAGGAGAATCTTAAAAAACTGCCGGACAGTCCGGGAGTCTATATGCATAAGGACAGTCTGGGCAATGTCATATATGTAGGGAAGGCCGTATCTTTGAAAAACAGAGTGCGGCAGTATTTCCAGTCATCCAGGAACATGGATCCCAAAGTCCGCAGTATGGTGGGCAATATAGCCGAATTTGAATATATCACCGTGGGCAGCGAGATGGAGGCACTGATACTGGAGTGCAATCTCATCAAGAAGCACAGACCGAAGTACAATATACTCCTGAGGGACGACAAGACATATCCGTATATAAAGATAACGGCGGACGAATATCCCCGAATAGTCAAGACACGGATCGTCAAAAAAGACGGAGGCAGATATTACGGCCCTTACAGCGATGCAGGTGCTGTCAACAGGATAGTGGATCTGCTGAACAGCAGCTTTTCGCTTAAAAGATGCTCAGCGGTCACTTTCCATGAAGGGTTCCGGCCGTGTCTCAACTATCATATCAATCAGTGCAGGGGCATTTGCAGCGGTGAGGTAAGCCGTGAGGAATACACCAGAAGTATAGAAGGCGCCAGGGAATTCCTCAGCGGCAGGAGCAAAGCGGTGGTGAAGCGTCTGAGAGAGAAGATGCAGGCAGCGTCCGACGCCCTGGAGTTCGAAGAGGCGGCGGTATATCGTGACTACATCGCAGCAGCGGAGGCACTGTCGGAGACTCAGCGTGTTGTGATGCATAAGAGTGCAGACATAGATATCGTGATACCGGCACGGGGAGCAGAAGAAGCGCACATAGTCACATTTTTCGTCAGGGAAGGCAAGCTCACCGGCAGGGAGGTCCACGAACTCGAGACCATGCCGGATGCAGGACGCAGCGAGATGGTATCAGCCTTCATAAACCAGTACTACAGCAGTCAGCCCAATATCCCAAAAGAGATACTGCTGACGGATGTTCCTGAGGACAGCAGTGTTCTGGAAGCGTATCTGACGCAGCAGGCAGGCCACAACGTGAGGATCTACCGTCCGCAGAAAGGCGAAAAAAAGGCGCTGGTGGATCTTGCATCAAAAGATGTGGTGGAAATGGTGAAGACCATAGATGAAAAAGCTGATACAGCGAGAGAACGAAGGTACGCTCTTGGCAGCGAGATCTTCGATGTGCTCAGTGCCATGGGAACAGTCACAGGAAAATACGACGGCAGGCAGTTCAGAGCGGAGGCTTACGATATTTCCAACACCAACGGCGTGGACACCGTTGCAGCGATGGTGGTGTTCGACGGGCTGAAACCTGACAGGCAGAGCTACAGGAAATTCAGGATAAGGACAGTCAGCGGACAGGACGATTACAGATCCATGAAGGAGGTCCTGAGCCGGCGTTTCAGGAGAGTCTTTGAAGGCGATGAAAAATTCGAAGTGCTGCCTGACTATATACTGATGGACGGAGGCAAGGGCCATGTGTCGGCAGCTCTTGAAGTCATAGACCAGACGGGTTTCGATATACCTGTCATCGGCATGGTCAAGGATGACAAACACAGGACCAGAGCACTGGTGTACAGACAGAAAGGCTCTGAAAAGACAGGTGATCCTGTCTACGAGGAGATACCCTTAAAAGGCAGACGACTGTTGTTCACATATACAGGCAGGATACAGGAGGAGGTCCACAGGTTCGCCATAGACTATCACCGCAGACTGAGGAGCAAAAGCGTGTCAGGTTCGGTGCTGGACGAGATAAAAGGCATAGGTCCTGTGAGAAGAAAAGCTCTGCTGGAGCATTTCAAAAGCGTCGACTCCATAAAGAAAGCCAGTCGTCAGATGCTGGAGGAAGCTCCGGGCATGAATGCGGCAGCTGCAGTGAGCGTATGGGAATATTTCCACGGCAAATGATACAGAAATCTATCATACATTGAATAATCTGTTGCTAAAAGGAAAGCATAATGTTATATTTAACATAGCTTAACCCAATAATGAAAATACGGAGGAACAAAATGGCAGATAATAAAGAACTTTACGGATATGAAGAGGAAGATATACTCACTCTCGAATATGATGACGGCACTGAAGAAGAGTGCGGTATCCTGGGCGTGTTCGATGCTCTCGGCAAGGAGTACATAGCTCTCAACCCGCTGGGAACAGAAGACGTATACATCTACGGATACAAGGAATACGAAGAGGACTATGAACTTTCAGATATAGAGTCGGAAGAAGAGTTCAACAAAGTCGTTGCAGAGTTCGAAAAACTCGCAGTAGAAGAAGTATAGCGATAATTTTCAATAAGATTTTCACACGGGACTGTACCGGATATACCGGTACGGTCTTTTGTTGGTTTTGGAAAGGTAACATAAACAGAAAGGGAAAAGAAAGGTCGGTATAAAATGGAGTATCGTTTCAGCAACAGAGATCTGAGGGATCTGATAATACCACTGATAATCGAACAGTTTCTGCAGATAGCTGTGGGTCTGGCAGATTCCATAATGGTGGCAAGTGTCGGTGAAGCTGCAGTATCAGGCGTCTCGCTGGTGGACTCTATATTCATACTGTTCATCAATGTGTTTTCAGCACTGGCTACAGGCGGCGCTGTGGTGGCAGGTCAGTACATAGGGAGGCGTGATCCGGAGACAGGATGCAAAGCGGCGTGGCAGATGATAATGTTCACAGGTGCGCTGGCTCTTGTTGTGATGGCGGCGTGCTATGTTTTCCACGGGTTCATACTTGATACTGTTTTCGGGGATATAGACAATGATGTCATGTACAACAGTAAGCTGGACCTGCTAATCGTAAGCGCATCGATACCTTTCATAGCACTTTACAATGCGGGAGCAGCTGTATTCAGAGTCATGGGAAACTCGAAGATCGCCATGAACATGTCTCTTCTGATGAACGGCATAAATGTGACAGGCAACGCCATACTGATATACGGATTCCACAGAGGCGTGGAGGGAGCAGCCATACCGACGCTTTTCTCCCGTATCGTGGCAGCCGTGATAATACTGAAACTTCTGCGCGACAGCAGCAGGCTGCTGCATATACCAAGGCCTGTCAGCTTCAGACCTGACAGGTTACTTCTGAAGCGGATCCTTTGCATAGGTGTGCCCAACGGCATAGAAAACAGCATGTTCCAGCTGGGAAAGATACTTGTGCTCAGCCTCGTATCGGGATTCGGGACAGCAGCCATCGCTGCCAACGCCATAGGCAGCTACGTCGCTATGTTTGCTGTTATGCCGGGACTGGCGCTGGGTTACACCATGATAACCGTCGTATCGCAGTGTGTAGGAGCAAGAGATTATCGGCAGGTGAAGTACTACACAAAGAAAATAGTGCTGATATGCTATGTATCCATGGTGATATTCAGCGGCATAGTTGTCCTTTCCCTGCCGCTGGTGCTCAAAGTCTACGGCCTTTCTGAAATGGCAAGCCACTACGCAAGACAGATAATCATATATCATTCGGTATGCGCTGTGCTGATATGGCCGCTTTCATTCACACTGCCCAGCTCGCTACGTGCAGCCAACGATGTGGGTTTCACAATGGTGATTTCGGTGATCTCCATGTGGGTGTTCCGGGTAGCTTCAAGTTATCTTCTTGGTAAGTATATGGGTATGGGGCTGCTTGGTGTATGGGTAGCCATGACCGTGGACTGGCTGTTCCGTGCAGTCTTCTTCACTGTACGCTACGGCAGGAAGAAGTGGATAGACAAGGCTGAACGCCAGTTCGGTTGACATGACACGGCAAAGACTATATAATCAGAATGGATTATAGTATTTTTTACTGCAGGAACAGTTTGTAAAAACGGAGGACAGATCTGATGAAAAAATATGACATTATCGTAGTGGGAGCAGGCGCCAGCGGGGTGTTCATGTCCTATGAACTGGCTAAGCTTGACATAGACGCCAGGATACTGGTCATTGACAAAGGAGCGCCGCTGGACCGCAGAGTCTGTCCTATCAAAAAAGGTGCGGGGAACTGTGTAAAATGCAGTCCGTGCCATATCATGAACGGATACGGCGGTGCAGGCACACTGTCGGACGGCAAGTATAATATCACAACACAGTTCGGAGGAGACCTGCACAACTATGTAGGCAAAGAAACAGCCATGGAGCTGATGGAGTACGTGGACGATGTGCTTTGCAGCATGGGAGGCGCAGATGCCAAACTTTATTCGACAGCAAGTTCAGAGCTGAAGACCATGGCGCTGAGAAACAATCTGCATCTCCTTGAAGCCAAGGTGCGCCATCTTGGAACAGACAGGAACGTGAAGATACTGGGCAGGATATACGAATACTGCCGGGAAAAGATCGAAATGATGTTTTTCACATCCATAGATGATGTGATACATGAAGATGACGGCAGCTTCACTGTAGTTACAGACAGCGGTGAGAAGCTGAACTGTAAAGATCTTGTCCTTGCAATGGGACGTTCCGGTTCGAAGCAGATAGGTTATGTCTGCGACAAGATGGGCATATCACAGGAAAAGAACAGAGTGGATATCGGCGTCAGAGTAGAGCTTCCGGCAGAGATCTTCAAACATATTACAGACGATGTGTATGAGAGCAAGATCGTTTACAAGACGGATAAATACAACGATATGGTGCGCACATTCTGCATGAATCCGTATGGCGAGGTGGTGGCGGAGAACACCAACGGTATAGTAACAGTCAACGGACACAGCTATGCAGATCCGAAGCTTCGTACAGAGAATACCAACTTTGCACTTCTTGTATCTAATAAATTCACAGAACCCTTCGAAGACAGTAATGAATACGGAGAATCGATAGCCAGACTGTCCAACATGCTCGGGGGCGGGGTCCTGCTGCAGCGTTTCGGAGACCTTGTCAAAGGCAGACGCAGCAGTGCCAGAAGGATGGAAAAATGTTTTACCAGGCCTACGCTCAAGGCGACACCGGGAGACCTGAGCCTTGTTATACCAAAGAGACAGCTTGACAATATAATCGAAATGATCTACGCACTGGACAAGATAGCACCGGGTACAGCCAACGAGGATACGCTTCTTTACGGAGTGGAAGTCAAATTCTACAATTCAAGGGTAGAAGTCGACGAGAATCTTCAGACGAAGATACCTGGACTTTATGCCCTGGGAGATGGATCAGGAGTGACACATTCACTGTCGCAGGCATCTGCCAGCGGCGTGTGTGTGGCGAGGATCTTGGCCGGCAAATACGGCAGAAAGGAATAGTGCAATGACAACAAGAGTGGACAAAGCACTGGAAAATCACAGGAAAGGCTACAACTGTGCACAGGCTGTAGCGTGTGCATTCAGCGACGTGTTCGAAAAAAGTGAAAAAGAAATATTCGAAATGATGGAAGCCTTTGGATTCGGTATGGGCTGCATGGGTACATGCGGAGCAGTGTCCGGCATGGCAGCGGTGACAGGCATGAAGGAATCCGACGGATGCCTGGAAAATCCGGGGTCAAAAAAAGCATCATACAAGGCAATAAAGGGAATGATAAAGAAGTTCGAGGAGAAAAATAAGTCGGTGATATGCAGAGAGATAAAAGGAGTAGACACCGGCATCGTACTCAGAAGCTGCGACGGCTGTATCAGCGATGCGGCAGAGATACTCGAGGAGTACCTTTCATCAGATAAGGAGGCATAGATATTTGAACAGCAGGAAATACAAAGACACATTGTACAAGATGAGATATATCAATGATCTCAGAGATATGATAATTTCAAGTGCAGAGCTGTATTCAGAAGATCCGGCATTTCTGGTCAAAGATTCACATTCAGAACCTTACAGACCGGTGACGTTCGCACAGCTCAGAAAGGATATCGACAGTCTCGGCACTAAGCTGGTATCCATGGGTCTGAAGGACAGGAAGATAGCGCTTATCGGAGAAAACAGCTATGAATGGGTGGTGTCGTATTTTGCCACAGTGAACGGTACAGGTGTCGTAGTGCCGCTGGACAAGGATCTTCCGGCAGAAGAGATAAAAAACCTCATAGAGAGGTCTGAAGCCGATGCCATATTTTTTTCGAAGAAACAGAAATCAAAAGTAACGGAAGCGCTTGAGCAATGTCCTGACCTCAGCATCAGAGTCATCATGGGTGCAGAGTCTGAGGATGAAGGCGTCAGCAGCTGGAAGACCATGGTGGAGCAGGGAGCGGAGCTTCTGGATGAAGGAGACAGGAACTTCGTGGATGCAGTCATAGACCGTGAAGCCCTGTGTTCTCTTCTGTTCACATCGGGAACCACAGGCAGATCGAAGGGCGTTATGCTTTCCCACAAGAACCTTTCGGCAAACGTATACAATATGTCCAAATACGTCAGGATAAGAAGACCGGGCGTCGGACTTTCAGTATTACCTATGCATCACACATATGAACTGACATGTCATGTGTTCACAGGTCTTTATCAGGGTATGGCCGTTGCTATATGCGAGGGACTAAGATACATCCAGCCGAACCTCAAGGAATCCCGTGCTACAGTAATGGTAGGCGTGCCTGCGATATTCGAATCCATGCACAAGAAGATCTGGAAGCAGGCTGAGTCATCAGGCTCTGCAGGCAAGATGCGAAGGATGATGGAGATGGCGTCAATGACCAGACTTTTCAATAATCAGACAGTGATGAGAAAAGTATTCGGCAAGATACATCAGAGTATCGGAAACAACGTAGGTCTGTTCATCGCCGGAGGTGCGGCCATCAATCCTCAGGTCATAAGAGATTATGAAGCACTGGGCATACCTATGATACAGGGATACGGCATGACAGAAAACAGTCCGATAATAGCTGTGAACAAGGACTGCTACAGCAAGGCGGATTCAGTGGGACTGCCGATACCGGGAACAGAAGTAAGGATATCAGAGCCGGACAAGGACGGTGTCGGTGAGATAATCTGCCGGGGACCATCGGTGATGATAGGGTATTACAATGATCCGGAGGCCACTGCTGAAGCCATCAGAGACGGATGGCTCTATACAGGCGATTACGGCAGGTTCGATGATGAAGGATTCCTCTATATATGTGGCAGGAAGAAAAATGTCATCGTATCCAAAAACGGCAAGAACATTTTCCCTGAGGAGATAGAGACACTGCTCATGGAGCAGCCTGTCATCCAGGAAGCTGTAGTCTACGGCACCATCGACCAAAAGAACGATGACGTCGTAGTCAGGACGGAGATATTTCCAGACTTTGCAGCAGTGAAGGAAAAACTCGGAGAATATTCCGATGATGACATCAGGAAGCTGATAAAAGACGCTGTTGAGGAAGTCAACGACAGGATGCCTGCATACAAGAGAGTGAAAAGGATAAAACTCCGTGACAAGGAGTTCGAGAAAACGACTACAAGAAAGATAAAGAGACCGGGCGGAGCTATCAGAGAAGAAGAATGAGATTCGTTTCACAGGAGGAACAGTATAAATGTCTAATCACAGCAGATATCCCAGGCTGATAACAGATCTCGGCAAACTGCGCCATAATATTGAGAAGGTGAAGCGTATGTGCGGCGGCAGTGGCGTAGAGATCGCCGGCGTGATAAAGGGTTGTACAGGCATCCCGGAATGTGCACAGCAGTTCGAAAGAGCTGGATGCAGCTTCATTGCATCATCGAGACTTGAGCAGCTGGAACATCTCAGAGAGTACGGTATACAGCTGCCGCTGATGATGATAAGGATACCGATGATGAGCGAGGCAGCCGATGTCGTGAGACTGACGGATATAAGCCTTAACAGTGAAGTCAGGGTGCTGAAGGAGCTGGACCGCCAGGCAGGACTGCAGGACAGGAAACACCAGGTGATAATAATGGCGGATCTGGGCGATCTCAGAGAAGGTTTCTGGGACAGAGACGAACTGGCAAGGGCAGCACTCATGGTAGAAAACGATCTTCACGATCTTGAGCTGGCAGGCGTAGGTACCAACCTCGGCTGCTACGGCTCTGTGGCAGCTACGCCTGAGAAGCTTCAGGAACTTGTGGATATAGCAGAGCTCATCGAAGGAAAGATCGGCAGGAAACTCAGATATATATCCGGCGGAGCCACAAGCTCGCTTCCTAGGATCATCGAAGGCAATATGCCGCCGAGGGTGAATATGCTCCGGGTAGGTGAAGGCATACTTCTTGCGAAGGATCTGCAGGATCTGTGGGGATACGACATGAGTTTCATGCACAGGGATGCTTTCGTTATCAGAGCGGAGATAATCGAGATAAAGGATAAACCCACATATCCTGTGGGAGAGATAATGTTCGACGCCTTCGGAAACACTCCGGAATATACGGACAGAGGTATCAGGAAACGTGCATTGCTGGCGCTGGGAAAGGTCGACTACGGTTTTCCGGAAGATCTGACGCCGGCGGACAAAGGTGTAGAAATCGTCGGTGCATCCAGCGACCACACCATACTGGATATAGAGGATGCACAGAAGGAGTTCGAAGTGGGGGATACAGTGGATCTTTATATAAGTTATTCCAACATAGTGTATCTGACAAACTCCGGAAACATACAGAAAGTATTCATATGAAGATACAGCAAAACCACCGGGCTGCCGAAGAAAGGCAGCCTTTTTACAGCCGTTATTAAGATATATGATACTGACGGCACATAGGAGGTATGCCGGAGACATATGATAGAAAGACGAGCCGCAGAAACGGCATTCAAAGACCCTGGCGCAGACAGCAGATACATTGACAACAGATGGGTTTTAAAGTATAATAATTCGATACGACAATTGGTCGAAAGGAGATTTTACGAACATGGCAGATATTATGAATGAAGAGATCATATTAACCAAAGAAGGTTATGACAAGATAGTCCAGGAACACGAGGAACTGGTGTCAGTCAAAAGAGCTGAAGTCGCTGAGAGGATAAAAGAAGCGATATCATACGGCGATATTTCCGAGAATGCGGAGTATGATTCAGCGAAGAACGAACAGGCTGAGCTGGAGGAGAGGATTCATAAGCTGGAGACGATGATTCGTAAAGCCAAGATCGTTCAGGAGGAAGATGTCAAAGGCGACGTAGTCAATGTAGGACTCAAAGTATTAGTCAAAGACACTGACACTGGCATCGAAGAAGAATTTTCCATCGTAGGTGCTACAGAATCAGACCCGTTCGAAGGCAAGATATCAAACGAGTCATCGGTAGGCAGGGCGCTGATCGGACATAAAAAAGGCGACCATGTAGTTGTAGAAGTACCGGACGGAATAATCAACTACGAAGTAATAAACATAATGAAATAGCAGAAAAGAGGTGTTTTTATGCATTGGGCGGAAAGAATAGCTGACAGGATCATAAAAAGAAAACCCGACAAGGAAGAGTATGTCTGTGCAGCGGGGATCAGTCCTTCAGGTTCCATCCACATAGGTAATTTCAGAGATATAGCAACGAGTCTTTTTGTAGCGAAAGCACTTGTCAAGAAGGGCAAGAAAGCAAGGATACTCTTTTCATGGGACGAATACGACAGATTCAGGAAGGTTCCTGCAAACGTCAAAGCCATCGACCCTGAAAACAAAATGGAGCAGTATATAGGTCGTCCTTATACAGATGTTCCTAATCCTTTCGGTACAGAACACGAGAACTACGCCAAGTATTTCGAAGCTGAATTCATGGAATCCATCAAGAAATTCGGTATCGAGCTTGATTACAGATATCAGACGGAGATGTACACATCGGGCAAGTACAGAGACGACATCATAGAGTCCTTAAAAAAGAGAAAAGAGATATTCGACATACTTGACAGTTTCCGTACACAGGATGCTCAGGAAGGCGAACGTGATGCATATTTCCCTGTAAGCATATTCTGTCCGGAGTGCGGCAGAGATACTACGAAGATCGTATCCATATCCGACGACTGCACAGTAGCAGAATACGAATGTGAATGCGGTCACAAAGGCACTTTCGATTTCAAAAAGGATTCAAACTGCAAGCTGGCGTGGAAGATAGACTGGCCTATGCGCTGGAGATACGAAGGCGTTGACTTCGAACCGGGCGGCAAGGACCATGCGAGTCCTGGAGGCAGTTACGAGACGAGCAGCGTCATCAGCAGGAAGATATTCAACTGGGAGCCGCCGATGTTCCAGGGATACGAATTCATCGGTATCAAGGGTTCCACAGGCAAGATGTCAGGATCATCCGGTCTGAACCTGACTCCGGAGACCCTTCTGAAGATATACGAGCCTGAGATCATCCTCTGGCTGTATTCGAAGACAGATCCTAAGAAAGCTTTCGACTTCTGCTTCGATGACGGTATACTGAGACAGTACTTCGAATTCGACAAGATGTACAACGACTATATAAACGGCAAAGCCAACGAGCACAACAGCACTGTGATGGAATTCAGTCTGATCGACGATCACAAAATCAAGACTGTTCCGATGAGTCTGCTGGTACAGCTTGGTTCGATAGTTGACTTCAACGTGCCTATGATGGAGACCGTATTCGAGAAGATCGGCACACCTTACAAGTATGAAGACTTCGATACGAGACTGGAACTGGCCAAGTACTGGCTCTACCAGTGTGCGCCGGAGAGCGCAAACAAGCTGAGAGGCTGGAGAGACTGGGATTTCTACAATACATTCTCAGACGAAGAGAAGAAAGAGATCGAGATACTCTACAACTTCATCAAAGACGGAGAATACGATCTGGATTCACTGAACACTAAACTTTACGATATACCTAAAGAGGTGTTCGGTGCAGACATTGAGAACCTCAAGCAGGTACAGGGTGATTTCTTCAAGAAGGTGTACAAGCTGCTCATCAGCAAGGAGAGAGGACCTCGTCTGTATCTCTTCCTCTATGCTATAGACAAGGAGAGGTTCATGCATCTGCTGGATTTCAGCTTCCCTAAGACAGAAGAAGAGGAGGCTCTGGAAAAGGCAGCTCTCGAAGCCGAAAAAGAGCCTGAAGTAGTAAGGGAATACGGTGAGCCTGACGAAGTCAAGCCGATCACAGAGCCTGAGATATCCATAGACGATTTCTTCAAGATGGACCTGAGAGTATGCAAAGTACTCAAATGCCAGGAGATCAGAAAGGCTCACAGCAACTACAAGCTGACGCTTTTCGACGGTATCAAAGAGAGAGTCATCGTATCCAGCATCAAGAACGAATACAAGCCTGAAGAGCTGGTAGGCCGGAAGATCATCGTAGTGGCAAACCTTGCCCCTGCAAGGATGACAGGAGTTACAAGTGAAGGTATGCTCCTGGCAGGCACGAACAACGCCTGCGGATGCCAGGTGATATTCGTTGACGATATAGTTCCTGAAGGAACAAGGATCTGCTAGGATAAGTCTGATACAGGAGAATATACAGGAAATGAAAGATATTGAGATAAAGAGCCTCTTCAGAGACAGCGAAAAATACGCTGATCAGGAGATCACTGTAAGAGGCTGGGTAAGGACCAACAGAGGATCCAACAAATTCGGATTCATAGAGCTGAACGACGGTACATTCTTCAAATCCGTCCAGGTGGTCTATGAGAAGGAGTTCATCGACAACTTTGAAGAAATATCAAAGGCGCCGATCTCATCAGCGCTGAAGGTGACAGGTACTTTCGTGCTGACTCCGGGAGCCAAGCAGCCTTTCGAGATAAAGGCAAAGGAAGTAGTGATGGAAGCTGATTCAGCTGCTGACTACCCGCTCCAGAAAAAGCGCCACAGCATGGAATTCCTGAGAGAGATAGCTCATCTCAGACCACGCAGCAACACATTCTCGGCAGTGTTCCGTGTACGTTCGCTGGCAGCATATGCGATACACAGTTTTTTTCAGGAAAACAACTTCGTGTATGTGCACACTCCGATCATCACAGCAAGTGACTGTGAAGGTGCAGGAGAGATGTTCCAGGTCACTACTTTGGACATGGAGCAGCCGCCAAGGGGCGAAGACGGAAAGATCGACTACAGTGAGGACTTCTTCGGCAAGGCTGCAGGTCTTACAGTAAGCGGTCAGCTGGAGGCGGAGATATTCGCTCTGGCGTTCAGGAACGTATACACTTTCGGACCTACATTCAGAGCTGAGAATTCGAATACTGCAAGGCACGCATCGGAGTTCTGGATGATCGAGCCTGAGATGGCGTTCGCAGAGCTCAGCGACGATATGGACGTGGCAGAAGCCATGATAAAATACATTATAAACTATGTCATGGAAAATGCTCCGGAGGAGATGGAGTTCTTCAATAAGTTCGTGGACAAGGGACTTATCGAAAGACTTGAGAACATAGTCAACTCGGATTTTGCACGTATCACATATACAGAGGCAGTGGATCTGCTGCTGAAATCAGGAGAGAAGTTCCAGTACCCTGTTGAGTGGGGCATAGACCTGCAGACAGAGCACGAAAGATATATCACTGAGAAGATATACAAAAAGCCTGTATTCGTTACAGACTATCCTAAGGAGATCAAAGCCTTCTACATGCGTCTCAATGATGACGACAAGACAGTGGCTGCATGCGACCTGCTGGTACCAGGCGTCGGCGAGATCATCGGCGGCAGCCAGCGAGAAGAACGCTACGACGTCCTCAAAGCAAGGATCGAAGAGACAGGCATGACGGAAGAAGATTACTGGTGGTACATGGATCTCCGTAAATACGGTGGCGTGAAACATTCAGGTTTCGGTCTGGGCTTTGAGCGTATCATCATGTACATCACAGGAATGGGCAACATCAGAGACGTGCTGCCGTTCCCAAGAACACCAAAGTCAGCAGACTTCTAAAATCATAAATAAAAGACATTTTCAGAATGTATCTTTGGTCTGTCTGCATAAAAACGATGCGGGAGACTGTCACAAAATCCGGATGACAACGGCTGATTTCGTCTTTTAAGATAAAAGAAAACGGCGTTCCTGTAATTGGAACGTCGTTTTTGCATTTCTCTGAAAAGCGACAGCCTTTCATGGGAGAATAATAAATTTTGAGTTTATTATTTGTGTTATACCGGTGATGTCAGTTATCAGTCTATCATGGACAGGAACTTTTCATGTATCCTGGTATCGTCGTCAAGCTCCGGATGGAACGCCAGAGCCAGCTGGTTCTTGTACATCACAGCAACTGTCCTGCCATCTACAACGGCAAGGACATCGATGTCATCGCCTTCAACGGAACTGACATACGGCGCTCTGATGAAAGTCATAGGTACGGTGCCGATACCGGACATTTCACTTTCAGTATGGAAACTTCCGGTCTGTCTGCCGTATGCGTTTCTCGTGGCTCTGACAGGCATAGTGCCGAAATAGGACCCAGGATAGCCTTCGGTCTGACCGTCTATACCTGATGCCAGCAGTATCATGCCGGCGCATGTCGCCAGGACAGGCATGCCGTCTTCGATCTGTTTCTTTATAGTATCGAACATATCCAGTTCTTTCAGCAGCTTTCCCTGGACAGTGCTTTCACCGCCGGGCAGGATGAGACCGTCATAGTCCTGTGAAAGATCGGAAGCCTGTCTCAGCTCTACATATGAAACACCCAGTTTTTCAAGCATTTTCTCATGTTCTGCAAAGGCACCCTGCAGTGCCAGGACTCCGATAACCATTATTTGCCCCTTTCTGCCATCAGCAGTGCGATCTCCTGTTCGTTGATGCCTATCATGGCTTCGCCGAGACCGGAAGACAGCTCTGCAATGAGTTTGGAGTCAGTGAAATTAGTTACAGCCTTGACAATGGATGCTGCACGCTTTGCAGGGTCTCCTGACTTGAATATACCTGAACCTACGAACACGCCTTCTGCACCCAGCTGCATCATCAGTGCTGCATCGGCAGGCGTTGCTACTCCACCTGCTGCAAAGTTCACAACAGGGAGCTTGCCGTTTTCATGTACATAGAGCACCAGATCGTAAGGCACCTGCAGCTGCTTTGCAGCTTCGAAGAGCTCGTCTTCACGCATAGCTGTGAGAGACTGTATCTGGCTGTTGATCATACGCATATGGCGTACAGCCTGAATGATGTCGCCTGTACCGGGTTCACCCTTTGTACGGATCATTGCAGCACCTTCGCTGATCCTGCGGAGAGCTTCGCCGAGATCCTTTGCACCGCATACGAACGGTACTTTGAAATCTCTCTTGTTGATGTGGTAGATGTCGTCTGCCGGGGAAAGCACTTCACTTTCGTCTATGTAGTCGATGTCGATGGCTTCGAGTATCTGAGCCTCTGCGAAATGTCCGATACGGCATTTTGCCATTACCGGGATGGACACTGCATCCTGTATACCTTTTATCATTTCAGGATCGATCATACGTGAAACACCTCCTGCTGCACGGATATCGGCAGGTATACGCTCCAGCGCCATTACTGCGCATGCACCGGCTTCCTGAGCGATGTGCGCCTGCTCCGGTGTAGTTACGTCCATGATGACGCCACCCTTGAGCATCTGCGCCAGTTCCTTGTTGAGTTTGTATCTTTCGTTTACTGTAGTCATTATAAAAGCTCCTTTCGATTTGCATCTGATGTGATTATCAGTATAACAGGTAAGTGACTATATTAAAATATACAAAAAATATTTTTTTAATAATAACACTTCAAAATCTGGTGTCAACTATTATGGATAAATATACAGATATTTGATAAGTTGAAATATACAGATCATGCAGATGAGGATGTTTTTTATTGTTTTTCAGAGCCTTTGAAACGGATAGAAAGGGTGGCGGAGACATCATGCAGGCTGCTGCAGCGGCAGGTTCTGAGCACTTGACATATCATAGCTTTGTTTTTTGAACAGGCACATTGATAATGCCCGGGAAATATAGTATCATTAAATACATTGGGGTCAAAAATAAAAAGGGGAAACAGATTTAGATGCTTTGGAATGAAACGAGGATGATAATATAATGAAACTGACAAATCTTATAGAGCATTTTGATCACGAACTGATACAGGGTGATGCATCGCCTGAAGTCACTTCAGTTGTATATGATTCCAGGAAAGTCGAAGAAGGCTCACTTTTCGTATGTATCAGAGGTGCAGCTGTGGATGGACACAAGTTCATACCCGATGTCGTATCGAAGGGTGCGAAGACGATAGTCGTGGAAGGCAAAAACCATGACCTTTCCGATGTACCGGGTGATGTGACAGTGATCGCAGCAGATGATACGAGGTATGCACTGGCATGTATTTCCGCAGCATGGTTCGGTCATCCTGCTAAAAAGCTCAGGACCATCGGCATCACCGGCACCAAGGGCAAGACTACTACGACATACATGGTGAAATCCATACTCGAAAATGCAGGCTACAAAGTGGGGCTTATAGGCACGATAGAGACAGTCATAGGCCAGGAGTCAGTGCCTGCCACCAACACCACGCCGGAGTCGTACATCATACAGGAGACTTTCAGGAAAATGGTGGATGCAGGCTGTGATGCTGTAGTCATGGAGGTCTCATCCCAGGGACTGATGCTCCACAGGACATCAGGTTTCGTATTCGATTACGGTATATTCACAAATATACGTCCGGATCATATCGGACCTAACGAGCACAGGGACTTCGATCACTACCTGCAGTGCAAGGCGATGCTGCTGAAACAGTGCAGAGTAGGCATTGTAAACAGATGCGATCCGTATTTCGACAGGATCATCGAGGGCCATACATGCAGCCTTGAGACATACGGAGATTCACCGGATGCAGATATAAGAGCAGAGAATATAAAGCTGGTTTCAAGACCGGGGTATCTGGGTATATCCTATGATGCGGCAGGGCTTGTAAATTTCCATGTGGAGATCGATACGCCGGGAACTTTCAGCGTGTACAATTCACTGACAGCTATAGCTATCTGCAGGCATTTTGACGTAAGTACAGAAGACACGATAAAGGCGCTGAAGGATATCAAAGTCAAGGGCCGTATAGAGCTGATAAAAGTCAGCGATGACTTTACACTGATGATAGACTACGCCCACAACGCCATGGCGCTGGAAAGTCTGCTGACGACGCTGCGTGAATACAAGCCTCACAGACTGGTGAGCGTGTTCGGATGCGGCGGCAACCGTTCCAGAGACAGACGTTTCGATATGGGAGAGACATCAGGCAGACTGGCTGATCTGACTATCATAACATCAGACAATCCGAGGTTCGAGGACCCGCAGGCTATTATAGATGATATAAAGACCGGTATCAGCAGGACTGACGGCAAATATATCGAGATAATCGACCGCAAGGAGGCTATCGCCTATGCCATACACCATGGCGAGCCGGGAGATATCATAATCCTGGCAGGCAAGGGACATGAAACGTATCAGGAGATCAAGGGTGTCAAATACCCTATGGATGAAAGGGTCCTGATACAGGAGATCCTGGAGGAAGACCGCAGCCGGTAGCCGCCATGGATCATATGACTGACAGAAAGGAAATGACTATATAAATGGGTGTGACCATTCTTTACCTGGGAATGACCGTCATCGGTTATTTCGCAGGAGCTATCATGAGAAAAAACAATCGAGAGATGGGCTTTGCAGGAAAAGTGCCTGCAGTGGCTATCACGATACTGGTGTTCATAATGGGCAGCCGCATAGGCTCCGATGACGACATCGTGAAGTCTCTGGATACCATAGGACTGATAGCACTTGGGATGACGCTTTTCATGATGGCAGGAAGTGTGGCAGCAGTGTTCGCACTGCGGAAGGTCATGGGGTTCGACAAGGAAGGCCGGCGCAGGAACCTGACGGGCACACCGGATGAGTGCAGTATGAAGACCGCACCGCAGGAAGATCAGCCGGATGATGCAGGTGCAGCAGCCTGTGAAGAGAACGGTCAGAAAAAGGAAAAAGTAAGGACTGACCATACTATGACGATATGTATCGTGACGTCCGTTGCAGCGGGTATCGCAGCAGGTTATCTGATACTGCCGGACAGCTTCATCGAGATAACAGGCAGTATAATAGTCGTCGGACTTTGCCTGCTGCTGTTTTTCGTAGGCGTGGATATCGGCCTTGAAGGTACCATCATCAATAGTTTTCGTGAAGCCGGCTGGCGTATCGTGGTATTCCCGTTCGCTGTGATAGCCGGGACTATGGCCGGCGCCATAGCAGCGTCGCTTGTGCTGCCTGCAGGCATCAGGGATTCACTGTGCGTAGGCGCAGGGTTCGGCTGGTACACGCTGGCTCCGGCGATGCTCGCCGATTATTCGCTGAAGGTAAGCGCACTTTCCTTCATGCACAATGTCATGAGAGAGATGATAGCGATACTGATAATACCGACTGTAGCGAAGAAGGTGGGATATATAGAGTGCACCAGCCTGCCTGGAGCTGCAGCTATGGATGTGTGTCTGCCTATAGTTGAAGGAGCTACGAGAGGGGATATAGCGGTATATTCCTTCGTGACAGGAGCGGTGCTTTCTGCTGCAGTCCCGGTGATGGTAAGTGCGCTGGCAGGACTGTGATGTTTATATATGATATATTGAAAAGGAGAATTTTATCAAATGGGTATGAATGTTTTCAAAGGCAGTGACGAATATGTAGTTACGAAGGAGCTTATGAACGCTGTAAATGTTTCGATAGCTCTGCAGAAGCCGCTGCTGATAAAGGGCGAGCCGGGTACAGGAAAGACTATGCTGGCGGAAGCCATTTCAAAATCGCTGGGTATGGAGCTGATAATCTGGGGTATCAAATCCACCACAAAGGCGCAGGAAGGTCTCTACGTGTATGACACGGTACAGAGACTTTACGACAGCCAGTTCGGAGAAGGCGACGTTGCCGATATCAAGCAGTACATAAAGCTGGGCAAACTGGGCGAGGCTTTCAATTCGGACAAGCAGGTGGTGCTGC
The DNA here is from genome assembly GCA_934255435.1 of uncultured Clostridia bacterium. GTDB lineage: Bacteria > Bacillota > Clostridia > Peptostreptococcales > Anaerovoracaceae > Lentihominibacter. Next base: position 18,932 of record CAKQNZ010000002.1, read on the forward strand.
TGATAGACGAGATAGACAAGGCAGATCTGGAATTCCCCAACGACCTGCTCTGGGAGCTCGACAAGATGGAATTCTACATCAATGAAACGAAGGAGACTATAAAGACGAAGCACAGACCTATCGTCATCATCACGTCAAATGCAGAGAAAGAGCTACCGGATGCGTTCCTGAGAAGATGTATCTTCCACTATATCGAATTCCCTGACCAGGAAAAGATGGCAGAGATAATCAAAGTACACTTCGGCGATATAGACAGGAAGCTCCAGGAGAAAGCTCTTGAGGCGTTTTACAGGATAAGAAAGATGGACGCTATCCAGAAAAAACCAAGCACATCAGAGCTGCTGGACTGGATACAGGCACTGATGATAAGCGGAGTGGATATAAAGCATCTGTCAGACGATATGCCGTTCATAGGAGTGCTGCTGAAGAAAAATCAGGACATAGAGGCGCTGGAAGAGATAAAGACCAAAGGCTATTCACTGAAGAGGTGGTAACGCTATGTTTCTTGAATTTTTTTACTTACTCAGGGCGAAGGGACTGTCAGTTTCCATAAATGAATGGATGACACTGATAGAAGCTCTTGACAAGGGTCTCGGAGAGTCGACTCTGACGGGGTTTTACAACCTGTGCAGGAGCATACTGATAAAGACGGAAGCCGACTATGACAAGTTCGATGCGGTGTTCGCAGAGTATTTCAAAGGTATACAGACTCCGGAGGAGCTTCCGGAGGAATTCTGGAACTGGCTCAACGAATCCGACAGGGAGAGAGCTCTCGACGATCATGGTGATATAGACAATGTTGCCAGAGAGCTGGAAGAACTGCTGCAGATGTTCCAGGAACGTATAAATGAGCAGAAGGAAAAGCATGACGGCGGTAATCGCTGGATAGGAACAGGCGGTACATCGCCTTTTGGCAGAGGCGGATACAATCCTGCAGGCATCAGAGTAGGCGGCACAAGCCGTCACAAATCAGCTGTACAGGTGGCAGGTGAACGTAAATTCAGAGACTTCCGGCAGGATACCATACTGGATATCAGACAGTTCCAGATGGCCTTCAGGAAGCTGCGTCAGTATTCATCAAGGGTAGACGGAGCGAAGACGGAGCTTGACGTCGACAGGACTATAGACGAGACCTGTGAAAATGCAGGGCTTCTCAGCATAGTGTACGACAAGCCGAGAAAAAATACTGTGAAACTGCTGCTGCTGATAGACTCGGACGGCTCCATGCAGCCGTACACGAGACTTTGCAACAGATTGTTCCAGGCGGTGAGCAAGTCCAACCATTTCAAGGACCTGAAGATATACTATTTCCATAACTGTGTATACGACCATCTCTATACGACGCCGTTCTGCAGGCGGGGAGACTGGGTGGAGACCGACTGGGTACTGAACAATCTGGACAGCGAATACAAAGTCATATTCGTGGGCGATGCAGCCATGGCACCGTCGGAGCTTTTCAGGCGTGGAGGCAATTCCTACATAGGTCTCTGGAACGAGGAGCCGGGACTGATGTGGCTCAACAAGTTCAAGCGCAGATACAAGAAGCTGATATGGCTGAATCCGATAGAGCAGGAAGCATGGCCGTGGGCATACGGCGCCCAGACTATAGAAGCCGTAGGCAATGTATTCCCTATGTTCGAACTTTCGATAGACGGACTGGATGCAGGTATAAAGAAGCTGCTGGTAAGATAGCAGATGATGATAAAATATTTTTCTCAGCGGGCTGCAGTGAGAGATGCAGCCGGGAAGGAGAGTCAAAATGGTAGTTCTTAATGTACATTATTTCACAAAACCAGGCAAGAGAGCAGAATTCTATGAAGCGGTGAACAAGCTGGAAGTGCCGCAGAAGTCGAGAGCCGAAGAAGGCAACATCAAATACGACTACTATCTGTCTATCGACAACGAAGACGAGATACTTCTGGTGGAAAACTGGAAAGACGAAGACGCATTCAAGTTACATACAGAGCAGGCACACTTCAAGGCACTGGGCGAACTCAAAGCAGAGTATGTGGCAGAAACAGTGCTGAAGAGATACGAAGGATAGGATCTGAAATCTGGATCATGATCAAAAAGCGGCGGAAGCGATACCGTCGCTTTTTCTTTGATAATGAATTTGAAGTAAATTTTATTGATGTACAGGATAATATAAATAAAGCTGATTCAGATTCATTGTTTGAGAAAGCATCTGTATATAATGATTTATCGTACAAGCATAATGAATTGGAGGAGGATTGAAATGAAGAAGTTACGTATAGCTGTCACTATTGTTTTGATAATAACTGTTTTATCTGCATGTGGCAGTTCAAAAGAAAGTGAGAATGACATTAAAGGTGAATGGCAGGCATACGGTACGAAGACTGAAGATGGAATAAAATCATATGATGAGCTGTTTGACAGCAAGACAGCAAAGACTATGTGTTCAGGAAAGTTGTCATTCAGTGAAGATGGTAAAGTGACATCTGAAAACAGCGGTACATCCCTGGAAGGCACATATGAGGGAAACGGTGATGGATATGTTATGACTTTTATAATAAATGAGCCGGATACAGAACAACAAATGAAAGCATATATTGAGAATGGCAGGCTGATAGTAGAACAGATTGTTCCTGACGGTCATGAAGACAGTGACTTAGGAGATCCTGCTGTTTATGAAAAAACAAAATGAACAAAGTCTTTGCATTGGTACAGTATCTTTGTATGATAAAGATATAATGTGTTGGACAGAAAGGAAAAACCATGAACATAACAAGTTTTTTACCATTGCTGCAGATGATAGTATTCGGAGTTATCAAATATGCCGTACTTCTGTACTGTATGTACAGAGTCATCCGTCTGGCTATAAGAAAAGAGAGGGAAAGCGCTGCTGCACAGGAGGATGAAAAAGCGCCTGTTTCCAATGATAAAGAGCTCAGCGACTGATAACTGTATTCTCTGAAACAAAGTATCGCAGGCAGTACATCCAGTTATGCTTCGGAATGATAATCGGATATAATGATATTATTCGGAATGATATCGTTGATATCGTTGATATCGTTCTTTTTCTGGAGTATAATATACAGAGAAAAAGTGATAGTGTCACTATGATATTCCTGGAGGTGTAACTGATGAAATATACGATGACGGTAAAAGAGGCTGCCGGTATATGGCACGTATCTGAACGGAGAGTCGCATATCTGTGCAAAGAAGGCCGTATCGACGGTGCCGAGAAGAACGGCCGCAGCTGGGAGATACCTGCTGATGCAGAGAAACCTGCAGATAATCGTGTGCGGTCAGGTATATATAAAAAAGCGGAGTCGGAAGGCAAACTTCCGCTGCCTGTAGGCGTTTCGGATTACAGAGAAGCAGTGCAGCGCTATTATTATGTGGACAAGACTCTGCTCATAAAGGACTTTCTGGACGAAGTACCGAAGGTCTCTTTGTTCACACGGCCACGACGCTTTGGCAAGACGCTGACAATGGAAATGCTCAGGACTTTCTTCGAAAAGACCGATGAAGACACATCTGTATTTTTCAGGAACAGGAATATCTGGAAATGCGGTCGGAAATACAGAGAGGCTCAGGGAAAATACCCGGTGATATATCTGACTTTCAAGGATATAAAATGTATGACCTGGGAGGCCACATACGATCTGCTCGCTGAAATAATCAAAAATGAGTTTGACAGGCATCCGGAACTTGGAGACAGCAGCAGATGCAGCGACAGTGAGAAAGCCTATTACAACAGAGTCATAAGTAAGATCTCCACCGAAGAAGAACTGTCGACAGCACTTCTGACATTGTCATCGATGCTGCATAAACACCATGGCGTACCGGCAGTGATCATAATAGATGAATATGATACGCCTGTCCATCAGGGTTACATGACCGGATTCTATGACGAGGTGATACTCTTTATGAGAAATCTGTTTTCCGGAGGTTTCAAGGATAATCCGAACCTGGCATATGGGTTCATGACAGGTATACTTAGGATCGCTAAAGAAAGTATCTTCAGCGGACTCAACAACCTGAAGATCAACTCCATACTGGACAGGAAATACAGCTCATATTTCGGATTCACATCAGATGAAGTCAGGGCGATGGCAGATTATTACGGCGCTTCGGATAAGTATGAAGAACTTAGCCAGTGGTATGACGGATACCGTTTCGGCAATACTGATATATTCAACCCGTGGTCAGTGATAAACTATTTCAGCAATGACTGCACTCCCCGGACTTTCTGGCAGTCCACCGGCAATAATGATATCATCGGCGAGATCATGTCATATGCAGATGAGGATATATACCAGAGGCTCTACTCTCTGATGCAGGGAAAATCATTCCCTGCGTATGTGGACACGGGGGTGATCTATCCGCAGCTCAAGAATGACCCGTCGTCCATATACAGCTTCCTGCTTGTGACAGGGTACCTCAAAGCACTCAGTGCAGAGACTGCTCCGGACGGGAATTTCATGTGCGAAGTCGCTGTACCGAATAAAGAGATATCTTTCGTGTACAACAGGGAAGTGCTGGCAAAACTCCGTGATATCATACCGCAGTCGACAGCAGTATATATACAGGAAGCGCTTTATACCGGCAATGTCAGTCAGCTTCAGGAAAAGCTGCAGAAACTTCTTATGCAGTCGGTCAGCTATTATGATACTATGGGCGAGAATTTTTACCACGGTCTTACTCTGGGGCTTTGTGCTGTTATGGACAGCAGCTATCGTGTGATGTCCAACAGGGAAGCCGGAGACGGTCGGTATGATATATGTATGCAGCCAAAGAAGAATGATCTTCCAGGGATCATCCTGGAATTCAAGGCAGCCAGAAACGTATCCGCAGAAGACCTGAAAAAACTATCTCAGAAAGCACTGAAACAGATAGACGACAGGCATTATGACAGCGAGTTCAGCGGCAGGGCTGTGAAAACAGTGCTGAAGTACGGCATTGCTTTCAGCGGGAAAAACGTAGAGATCGCAGTAGACAGCAGTTTATAAGACATTGAAAAACGCAGCAGGAGCAGAGAACCGGGAATATGGTCTCTGCTCCTGTTTTAGCAAATATACTGTATCTACAGCTTCCAGTCGCTGTGCTTTGTATGCAGCAGTTCATGGGCTCTGCGTGACAGCGGGTGTTCGAGGTATTCGCTGTATGTCATCTGTACGGATGGATTCTCATGGGAGAATCTTACCGGTACTGCGCTGTCGATGCCGTAAAGGCTGCGGCCTCTCTCTTCAGCAAGCTCAATACCATCATGGACCGGCTGTCCGCCTCCGCCTGCGCATCCGCCGGGGCATGCCATGACTTCGACGAAATCATAGCTGACTTTACCGGACTTTACAGCTTCCATCAGCTTCCTGGCGTTGCCAAGACCACTGACGGCAGCAACGTTTATCTCAGCCCCTTCTATATCGAAAGTAGCTTCTTTCCATCCCTTCACGCCCCGTACACGTTTGAATGCGTCTTTTTCAGGATTCCTGCCGGTGAGCATGAAATATGCAGATCTGAGGGCCGCTTCCATGACGCCGCCGGAAGCTCCGAAGATGACTCCGGCTCCGGTGCCTTCTCCGAAAAATTCATCGAAGCTGCCTTCGCTGAGGTCGGCGACACGTATCCTGTCGGCATTGATGAGCCTTGTGAGCTCTCTTGTTGTCAGCACGATATCCACATCTGATCCGCATCCGCTGTCATTCACAGCAGTGACACTGCGTTCGTACTTTTTGGAAAGGCACGGCATTATGGAAACGCTTACGATCTTGTCAGGATCGAGCCCCAGCTTATGGGCTATATACGTCTTGCTTACAGCTCCGAACATCTGCTGCGGAGATTTTGCAGAGGAAAGATTGTCTGTGAACTCCGGATATTCCGATCTGATGAATCTTATCCATCCGGGACAGCATGATGTGAACATCGGCCATCTGTGTCTGTCACGTTCTTTGACACGCTCCAGGAACTCGCTGCCTTCTTCCATTATCGTAAGATCGGCAGAGTAGACTGTATCGAATATATAGTCGAACCCGATCTGACGGAGAGCGCTTATGAGCTTGCCGAGGGTACTTTCCTCCTTGTAGAGTCCGATGGATTCTCCCCAGGCCGTCCGCACTGCAGGGGCTATCTGTACTACAGTTATCTTGTCCGGATCGGCGATAGCGTCGAGGACTCTGTTCGTATCAGATCTTTCCCTGAGGGCGCCTACAGGGCAGTGAGTGATGCACTGTCCGCAGTATGTGCAGTGGGTCATGTCAAAAGGCACGTTCTGAGATACACTTACAGTCGTACGGTAGCCGCTGCCTGAAAGGTTCCAGATGTTCATGCCCTGTATCTTGTCGCATACCTGTATGCATCTCATGCACTTGATACATTTTGAAGCGTCACGCACCAGCGGGCCCTGGGTGTTCCAGCGCTTTTTTTCTGCAATGTTCTCATATGGTATCTCCAGTATGCCCAGGTCGTTTGCCAGTTTCTGCAGGTTGCAGTTGCCGCTCCTGTGACATATGGCGCATTTGCAGTCGTGGTCAGACAGTATCAGTTCTACGTTTATGCGTCTTGTCCTCCTGACTCTGGGACTGTTGGTGTATATCTTCATTCCGCTTTCAACGGGCGTGTTGCAGGCAGGGATCAGTTTGTCCATACCGGCATTTTCCACGATGCAGACTCTGCAGGCACCTATCTCGTTGATACCTTCAAGGAAGCAGAGGTGCGGTATGTCGATGCCCACCATTTTCGCAGCTTCCATGATGGTAGTGCCGCTCTTTACGGAAATTTTCTGGTCGTTGATAGTAAGTTTTACCATTGTTCTCTGCGTCCTCCTTTCAGTGAGCTTATACCGAACCTGTCGCACCGCAGGCATCTGCTGGCTTCCTGCAGGGCTTCTTCCAGACTCATGCCGTTTTCGATCTCAAGAAAGTCATTGCCACGGTCCTTGGCATATCTGAGTTTCAGTTCAGCACGTCCGCAAGGCTTGCTGTCCATGACTCTTGGTTCAGGTATGTCGATATCTTCCTCGGCACTGATCCTGTGATCGTATCCCAGATATGTATCGATGTTGGCTGCAGCGACTTTTCCGGCTGCGATGGCGTTTATGACGGTAGAAGGCCCGGTCACGCAGTCTCCTCCGGCAAAGAACCCGTCTACCTCGTTTATGGCGCTGGAAGTTTCAGTTGCAAATGTATTTTTTATGACAGGTATACCGTATTTTTCGAATCCTGCTGCTTCCAGCCCCTGACCTATAGCTGATATTATGATATGACACGGTATACGTTCCTCCGGGGACTGGGCAGCCACAGGTCTCGGACGTCCGGAACTGTCAGCTCTGCCTGCGATCTGCGGCTGCACCCAGAGCGCTTTGACGTTGCCGGCGCTGCTGCTTTCTATCCTTGAAGGTGCTTTGAGCTCCAGCAGCGTGCATCCTTCAGCGACTGCGCCATCGATCTCATCGGGGAGTGCGGTCATATCCTGCCTTCTTCGTCTGTAAACGATGCTGACTTCAGAAGCGCCAAGACGCTTTGCTGTTCTTGCCACGTCCATGGCGACATTGCCGCCGCCTATGACTACGACTGCTTTGTTTCTGAAATCCGGAATGGCATCATCGCCTATACCTCTGAGCATTTCCACAGCAGGGACTACACCCTTGCTGTATTCGCCGTCTATACCGATAGACTTGTGGGTGTGGGCACCGATGGATATGTAGACCGCATCATAGTTGTCGTTGATGTCACGTATGACTTCGCTGTCGTTGATATCGGTGTCCGTCTCGATCTCGACACCCATAGACACGATGGCGTCTATATCCCACTGCAGTCTTTCTCTTGGCAGACGGTACTGGGGTATGCCGTATCTCAGCATGCCTCCGGGCTGGTTTCTCTTTTCGAAGATATGGACTTTGTGACCCATCAGTGCCAGGAAGTATGCTGCCGACAGTCCGCTGGGACCGCCTCCGATGACAGCGACTTTTTTACCGGTGTCATCCATAGGTGCAGGCACAGGGACCGTCTTGCTGCAGTTGTCGATAGCGAAGCGCTTGAGTCCTCTGATATTGACCGGCGTATCGATGAGTTTCCTGCGGCATCTTTCTTCGCAGGGGTGCTCGCATATCAGCGCACACACGGCAGGCAGGGGATTGTCCTTCCTGATGAGCCGTACTGCATCGTCGTATTTTCCTGCCAGCACCAGCGCCATGTATCCCGGTACGTCCACGCCTGCAGGACATCCGGCTATGCAAGGCACAGGCTGTTTGGAATCCTGTATATTCTGTGTGCATCTGTTTCTGAGTACATGTTCTTCGTAATCCTCTCTGAATCCTTCCATACTGCGCAGGATCATGTCAGCCGCTTCCGAACCTATGGCACAGTCTGCGGAATCCCTTATGGCAGCTGCCGTGTTCTGTATGAGCGTCAGATCGTCCATAGAGTTCTCTGAGTCAAGCTCCAGCAGTTTGTCCATCAGTTCCAGCAGCTGTCCGATACCGACCCTGCAGGGAACGCATTTGCCACATGACTGTGCATGACAGAGTTTCAGGAAAGATTCTGCCATGTCCACAGGACATTGTCCCGGCGGGCTTGCAGTGATACGACGCTGAAGATCGTCATAGAGACTTTCCACAACTTTCTGCGAAGCATCTTTCTGTTTAAAGTCAAGTCTGTTCATGTATGTGATTCCTCCCTTTATTTTGTTGTAGGACAACATTAAGCATTAATTATACTACTTGTACGGCAAAAAACAATGATTTGGACATAAAAAGACGTTTATGTGTCATAATTGGCAGATGTACAGAAGATATTGCTGTGTCCGGAGGTTTTTCATGCCGACAGGTATCGAAAAGTGAGCGGTTTTGTTGTTAAAGCAACGGCAGTATGGAAAAATTGTTATTTGAACAACTAAAAGTTTTCGGAAAATATGATATATTTGAACATCAGAGTTTTAAGACGAATCAAGAGGAGAAGAATGATCAGAAACAAAATCATAAAAAAGATATCAGGTTTAGCACTGGCTGCATTCATGCTGGCCTCAGCAGCTGTCCCGACTCAGATATACGGTACAAGGGACGCCGGCGCAGCACAGAATGAAAGCGAGGCGCAGACATACAGCAGTGCAGAAAGGGCGGCAGGTAAAGCAGAAGCCGGAGCTGACTATGAGGGATTTATTTTCAGCATAAAGGACAGTACAGGCAGCAGAGTCATGAAGCAGATCGACAGCAGACTGGAAAAGCAGGACGGCATCGAAAAGCTTGACAATGCAGAAAACTGCTATACAGCCGAGTCTCTGGAAGACGTCAAAGCATGCGTGCCGGAGGAGAGGATCGGATATATCGAGCCGAACTACACAAGATCGCTTTACGGCAGGGTGCCTCAGTCATACACGGAACCTGACGACAAATACTACAGCACATATCAGTGGAACCTGGATATGATGAATGTACAGGATGTCTGGGGATACGGACTTGAGGGACAGGATATCGATGAAAAGACCGATATGGACAAGAACGGTGTGGCAGACGACGACAGCATCGTCATAGCGGTGATAGACAGCGGTTTGAAACAGGATTATGAAGACATAGACATGAGTAGGATCATAGCAGGAAAGAACATCGTCGATCCTTCATCTCAAAGCACAGGAGACACGCTGGGCCACGGTACATTCGTTACAGGTATCATAGCTGCATCGAAGGACAACGGCAAAGGCATAGCGGGGATCGCCCAGGATGTGTATGTCATGCCGGTGAAAGTCTTCGAGAGCAGGACCGTGGAGGACAGTGTCATAATAGACGGCATCAGCTACGTCATAGACCAGAAGAAAAAATTCGAAGAGAGCAGCGGACAGGAAGGCACGAATATTTCCGTCATAAACATGAGTCTCGGCAGCCCGTCTCCATCGGCGCTGCTGGAAGAAGCATGTCAGGAAGCAATAGATGCAGGCATAATAGTAGTATGTGCAGCGGGCAACGACGGCGACACCACAGCCAGCTATCCGGCGCAGTACACCATAGGCGCAGGCTCGGTGGACAAGGACGGCAATGTTTCATCCTTTTCACAGCGTCTGTCATCGTCAAACGGCGATGGATACGAAAACAAAGTCTGGGTGTCGACGCCTGGCGAAGACGTTATCAGTACATACATAGACAGCACCTCCTCATATCTCCAGGAAAGCGGGACCAGCTTCGCATATCCGGAAGTGGCCGCACTGGCGGCAGTTGCCAAAGGCGTGGATAATTCCATGACACATGAACGATTCAGGAAACTGCTGAAGGACACGGCGGTGAGACATACAGGAAGCGACGGCAGCACAGACGGACAGGACAACGGTTACGGCTGGGGCATAGTGGATTTCAAGGCGCTGATAGACTCCATGCTGGGGGATATCAGCGGTGATTCAGCAGTGACGCTGCAGGTAAGGAGTTCGACCGGAAATAAAGTAAGCGGTGCAAAGACCGCTGTGTACAGGAACATAAGCTCTGACAGCAGAGACGTGAGAGGTGGAAGGCTTCCTTCCGGAAAAGATGGAAGATACACCTTGAAGAAAGGTGAAAGATACTGGTATACAGCCAGTGCTGCCGGATATGAAGAAGACGAAGGCATGTTCACAGTGCTTTCATCTGAACGGACACTTACGATAACTCTGCAGGGAAACAAGTACAGGACATCCTTCGATATAACTGATACATCGGGGAAAGAAATAAAGAACACTGACGTCAGCCTGAAAAGCAAGTCAGGAGTACCGGTAAGCCAGGAAAAAGACGGTACGTTCCTTACCAGCAACGGGACTTACGAGTACGAGGTCACAGCTCCGGGATATTTCAAGGCAGATGGCAGATTTACGATAGACGATGGGAAGCAGGACCTCGCATCAGGATACACTGAAAAAGTCGCTATGAAAAATGACAGCGACGTTTGCAGCAGCTATATCGCTGTGACCGACAGAAGCGATGTCGACATAACAGACAAACTTAAAGTGACAGTCGAAGGCAGCATAGAGTCCACCGGAAGGACAGGCAACAGCAGGATAGGAGGCATAGCAGCTTCATCAGAAGGAAAAGCTGTGACCATCACAGGATGTACTTCAAAGGTGGAGATCTCTGCCTGGGGGTGCAGCGTTGGAGGCGTCATAGGCCAGACTGACGTGGACACGAAGATAACGAACTGCGTCAATGAAGGCGGCATAACATTGAAACTTCCGTCCAGCAAAGCCTTCTATACTTCAGGCATCGGCGGAATATCAGGCCTTTCAAGCGGAGACGATGTCATTTCCGGATGCATCAATAAAGGCGATATAAAGAACACTACAAAGGGTTCCGCGAATATCGGCGGTATCCTGGGATTCGAAGCGCTCAGCGCAGATATCAGTCTGACTGACTGCTACAACAGAGGAGATATCAGCGATGCCGGAAACGACGTGGCAGGGAGCAATACAGGAGCAGCCAGCTGCGGTACAGGCGGTATCGTAGGCAAAAGAACGACATGGTTCGATAAGAAGGGATCAGGCACAGGGAATTCGGAACCTTACGATTTTGTGATGAAAGGCTGCTACAGCACTGGAAGTATTTCAAACGGAAGCGAAGGCAACATACACTCAGGAGCCATCACAGGTTATGCTCTGGAGCAGTCGTCATACAAGGAAAACATCCTTACTGACGACAACAGCGACAGGCTATACGCACTGAAAGGCAAGTCGGATTTCATCATATGCGGGGATGACAAGTCAGGTAAAGAGCTTTCAAAAGCTCTGACCAATGCGGACTGGTTCACTGATGACGAGGCAGCTGCTCTGGCTGAAAAGCTGGGAGACAGCTACTGTGCAGACACTAAGAACATAAACGACGGTTTCCCTGTACTGAAATGGCAGGTGGCAGAACCTCCGGTGCAGGAGACGACTGTGGACAGCAGCCTGCTTTCCATAAAGACTGTGCAGCCGGAGACAGGCGTCAGCGCAGCTGATACAGAGGCAGTGGAACTGACAGATGCACAGAAGGAGCAGTTCACAGCGGAGTCTTCATGGACATGCGATGACGAGCCTTTCAGCGGCAAGTTCCAGGAAGGCAGGGAATATACTGCAAAAGTAGTGCTTACGACTGTATATGACAGGGAGAACACCTGCTATGTCTTTGCAGCGGATGCAGCGTCAGCACTGAAGACTGACGGAAACGGCGTACAGGGAGATGCAAAAGTTTCGGAAGACGGCAGGAACCTTGAATTCACACTGACCTACAGTTTCGGTGAATCTGTTAAAAAACCAGAAACAGACGAAACCGGAGCATATGTGATAAAGACACCAAATGAGCTGGCATGGTACAACAGGCAGGCCACAGGCGTAAGCAAAGAAAAAGCAGAGACTATGTCATCAGCAGATATAAAGCTGGCTGCTGATATAGATATGACAGGTTTTGAACTGAAGCCGGTGTCAGGCACTGAAAAAGTATCAGTCATAACTGCCGGAGAGTATTACAGCGGCGGCGCATACACCGGTACTTTCGACGGTCAGGGACATATGATAACGAACCTTGTCATGGATCGCACCAACAAGTATGTGGACGGCGGGATGGATGAACGTGCAGACGCAGTTGGAGGTCTTTTCGGATATACGGCAGGCGCTGTGATAAAAGACCTGGGTATCGAAGGAGAGATAAAAGTCACTGATGCATGCGGCGGCAGCGGCGGCAACTATCTGCACATAGGCGGTATAGCCGGGTTCGCACAGCGAGGCACGAAGATATCGGTATGCAGCGCAGATATGGATATCACGATGAAAGTAGCGACATATACTAATTCAAGCGGTAAGACCGTCGTGAAAGGTCATCCTGAGATCTGCGACACATTCATCGGAGGTATCACCGGATCGATGTCCACGATCTCCACAGTCTCTGAAACAAAAATAGAAAACTGCTGGTCCAGAGGCAGATACTACGGCGAAGGCACCAGGACAGTCAGTACAGGCGGTATAACAGGAAGTACCAGAAGCGGTAATAACGTGATAAGCAGATGTTATTCATCTGCCAGTATCGAGGTGGATGCGGATATCTATGCTTCCAGCGGACAGGCTTCATATCTCGGCGGTATAGCCGGTAAAGTCAATGCCGTATCTACAGCTGAAAAAGCTCCGGACATATCATACTGCTTTGCACTGAATGAAGGCATGAACGGCCATGACGGGAAAAACACCGAGGCCGGACGTGTGGTAGGCAGCGGCAGCAGATTCAGCCTTGAAGGTGAATACAACTTCGGACTGGCTGATATGACGATGGAGAACGTGAAAAAGACGGAATACGATGACGAAGATTCAGGATACAGGAACAGCTGGGGACGTGATATCACATCTGCAGACGCCTGCAGTCCGGAAAAATACCGGGGCGTGGACTGGTCCGAGGATATCTGGAACCTGATGCAGACAGATGCATACCCTGTATTTACATGGCAGAAAGCGTCATCTCCGGTACACAGACACGATTTCAAGGAGACAGGCAAGGTAAAAGCTGCAACGTGCACCGAGCCTGAACAGAAACAGGAAAAATGCGAGGGATGCGGCAGGATAAAATGGAGCGAAGTTTCTGAAGCACTGGGACATGACCATCAGAAGACGGAGTCGGTGAAGCCGACCTGCACAGAAGAAGGCGTATACAAATACATCTGCACAAGATGCAGTGATGAAGACGAGTCGAAGACTGAGACGATACCGGCGCTGGGACATACCGGCGGAAAGGCAACAGACCGCACGAAAGCTGTATGCACAAGATGTGGGGAAAGCTACGGAGAGCTTGATCCGTCAAATCCTGAGATAAAGGCAAAGCCTGCAGGAACGAAGATAAAAGTATCATCTGCATACTACAAGGTGACCAGATCAGACGTGGAGAAAGGTACAGTACAGTATCTCAAACCGGCAGGTCCATCAAAGACATTGAAGTCTGCGAAGATACCAGAGGCAGTGAAATACGACAGAGTCACATACAAGGTGACGTCAGTAGCATCGGAAGCATTCAGAAGCAAAACTAAACTGAAGACAGTGACCATAGGCAGCAATGTGACGACCATCGGTTCATCTGCATTCAGAGGATGCAAGGCTCTGAAAACAGTGAGCATCGGCAGCGGCGTGACGAGCATAGGCTCATCATCTTTCCGTGGCTGCACATCGCTGACGAAAATAACGATACCATCGAAAGTAACGAAGATAAACTCGTATGCTTTCTATGGAGACAAGAAACTGAAGACAGTTGCTGTAAAGACTAAAAACCTGAAAACTGTCGGCAAGTCAGCAGTGAAGGGTATATACAAAAAAGCAGTCGTCAAAGTTCCGAAGAGCAGGTACAGCAAGTATAAGAAACTGTTCAGCAAAAAGACAGGCTTCACGAAGAAAATTAAGATAAAGAAATACTGATGATATAAGAATAAAGACACAAAAACAGGAGATCCGGAAACGGGTCTCCTGCGCTGTTCATAGTGTATATATCGGGCTGCATCAGAAATACCTGAACACACCCTTGACTTTGCCCAGTATCTTGACGTCTCTGACGATTATAGGGCTCATGGTTGGATTTTCAGGCTGGAGTCTGATGTGGTCCCCTTCTTTGTAGAATGTCTTCACAGTGGCTTCGCTCTCGAATCCGTCCACCATGGCGACTACGATATCACCGTTGCGGACTGAACGCTGCTGCTCCACCAGGATATAATCACCGTCCATGATACCGGCTTCGATCATGCTTTCACCTTTGACTGTGAGCATGAATGTCCTGCCGCTGCCTACGAATCTCGAAGGAACAGGGAAGCTGTCTTCTATATTCTGTTCGGCGAGTATCGGAGTGCCGGCAGCGATCCTGCCCACCACAGGTACCTCTACGACGGATGTATGGGCAACGCCGTCGTTTGCTGCGGATGATACAGGGGATGATGCGGCCGGTGCGTCATGTTCTGCGCCCACTACCATCAGTGCTCTTGGTTTTGACGGGTCTTTGCGTATGAATCCCTTCTCCACGAGGCTGGCGATATCCTTGTGCGCCGTGGATGTGGATTTGATGCCCAGTGCGGCACATATCTCACGGACAGTGGGCGGATAGCCTTTCTTCCGTATTTCTTCTTTCATATAATCAAGGATCTTCTGTTCACGTTCTTTGAGTTCCATCATGCCCTCCGTGATAGTTCTTATGCTGAATGTTCTCTGTATAAGAATAATTTTAACATAAAAAGAACAGGATGTAAACAAATGTTTGTCCTGCGTTCTCTTTAGCCGGTGGAATGGTACAGAGCGCAGTGCCGGACATATGTTTTTTGCAGGATATATGTTATACTTGAGAAAAGCCGCCGGGACAGACGAGCATCAGGCAGATGACATCTGATGCAGGCGGCAGGATGATGAGAAAACAGGGGTCTGAAAGCTCCGGCAGAGGCGTTCAGGTCAGATATATGAAAACGATAAAGAAGGTGGAATATATGAAAAAAATCACCACAGGGATACTCGCTCATGTGGATGCAGGCAAGACGACGCTTTCAGAAGCATTGCTTTACCTGACAGGCACCATAAGAAAACTCGGCAGAGTAGATCACAGGGATGCATTTTTTGATACGGACTCACAGGAAAGAGAACGAGGCATCACCATATTTTCAAAGCAGGCGCAGATGGAGTACAGCGATACGAGGATAACACTGCTGGATACGCCGGGACATGTGGATTTTTCGGCAGAAATGGAACGGACTCTGCAGGTGATCGATCAGGCGATACTGGTGATAAGCGGCAAGGACGGTGTTCAGGGGCATACGCTGACGCTCTG
This sequence comes from uncultured Clostridia bacterium, assembly GCA_934255435.1. Classification (GTDB taxonomy): domain Bacteria; phylum Bacillota; class Clostridia; order Peptostreptococcales; family Anaerovoracaceae; genus Lentihominibacter. Next base: position 34,659 of record CAKQNZ010000002.1, read on the forward strand.
GAGGCTGCTGGAAAAGTACGGTATACCAGTGTTCATCTTTATAAACAAGATGGATCTGCAGGGTGCGGATCGCAAATCGGTGATGGACGAACTGAAACAGCGTCTCGATGACCGGTGTACGGATTTTTCCGGCAATACACCTGACAGTGAAGAAGTGGCGTCGTGTCATGAACAGCTGCTGGAGGAATATTTCGATACCGGAGAGCTGTCGGAAGACTCGATAAGGACAGCCATATCCGACAGACAGATATTTCCGTGCTGGTTCGGCTCCGCACTGAAAAACGACGGCGTAGGAACTTTCTTCGAAGGGTTCTGCAGATATGCTGCGCAGCCTCAGTACGGAACCAGTTTCGGAGCAAGAGTCTTCAAGATAACACGGGACAGCCAGGGAAACAGGCTGACGCATCTCAAGCTGACAGGAGGATGCCTGAAAGTAAAAGAGCCGGTATCATATGAAACTTCAGGGATGTCTGCAGGAGGCAGCGGCCGGGAAACAAAAGAAGAAAAGGTCGAGCAGATAAGGATATATTCAGGAGAAAAGTTCAGGAACGCAGAATCGGTATCAGCAGGTGATGTGTGTGCCGTAACAGGGCTGGCAGGGACTTTTGCAGGACAGGTCCTGGGAGCAGAAAGACCTGTAAAGACAGCCTTTCTGGAACCGGCGCTTGTCTACGACGTGATACTTCCTGAAGGTCAGGATGTACACAGCGTGCTGGCGATGTTCAGGCAGCTGGAAGAAGAGGAGCCGCAGCTCAATGTGGTCTGGAACGAACAGCTCAGGCTGATACAGCTCCAGCTTATGGGAGAGATACAGCTGGAGATCCTGAAGAACATAATGGAGCAGCGCTTCGGAGTATCCGTGGACTTCGGGCAGGGCAGGATATCCTATCGTGAAACGATAAAATCTCCGGTCATAGGATCAGGTCATTTTGAACCGCTCCGGCATTATGCGGAGGTGCATCTGCTGCTTGAGCCGTCAGAGCGAGGCAGCGGCATGACCTTTGCGACAGACTGCAGTGAGGATCAGCTGGACAGGAACTGGCAGCGTCTCATACTGACTCATCTTATGGAAAAACAATATACAGGTGTCCTGACGAACTCGCCCGTAACGGACATGAAGATAACGGTCGTAGCCGGCAGAGCACATCTGAAGCATACAGAAGGCGGAGATTTCCGTCAGGCAACATACAGAGCTGTGCGCCAGGGCCTCAGAAAAGCAGAGATGATCCTGCTGGAGCCATGGTATGAATTCACACTTGAGGTGCCGCAGGAGATGACAGGCAGAGCCATGTCCGACATACAGCGGATGGGAGGCAGCGTATCTGCCCCTGCTTCAGATGGCAGTCTGTCGGTGCTGACAGGAAAGGCTCCCGTCAGTGAGATGAAAAATTATTCAGTGGAAGTCGCATCCTACACTAAGGGGTGCGGACACCTGATCTGTGATGTGTGCGGATATGAACCGTGCCACGATCAGCAGCAGGTGGTGGAAAGTACAGGCTACGACCCCGACAGAGACACAGAGAACACTGCGGATTCGGTATTCTGCAGCGGAGGTGCAGGACATAACGTCAGGTGGGACGAGGCTGACGTTATGATGCATGTGCAGCCGCAGCTGGCGTCTCAGCAGGATGAAGACGAGGCAGAGGACTTTTCATATACACGGAGCAGTGCAGCTTCAGCGGACAGCTCGTCATGGGGTGAAGAAGACCTGAAAAGATATATGGACAAGGCATATATAGCACCAAGGACACAGGAAAAAATAATCCCCCGCCGTGTCATAGAAAGCAGCAGCTATCAGGGAAAGACACGGGATATGAAGGTCAGAGAAGAATATCTCATCGTTGACGGCTACAATATAATCTTTGCATGGGACGATCTCAAAGCACTGTCACAGGTAAACTTCGATGCATCACGGGAAGCCCTGATAGAGATTCTTGAAAACTATCAGGGCTACAGGAAATGCAGAGTGATGGTGGTCTTCGATGCATACAAGGTCAAGGGCGGCACAGGCCATACAGAAAAGATCGGCAAGGTGGAGGTAGTCTACACGAAAGAAGGTGAGACTGCCGATACATATATCGAACGCATGAGCCACGATATGAGAAACAAATATACAGTAAGGGTGGCGTCATCGGACAATCTTGAGCAGATGATAGCTACAGGCAACGATGCACTGAGGATGTCAGCCGAAGAGCTCAGAGCCGAGGTGGAGCTGGTGAACAGAGAGATAGCGGAACTCCTTGAGGAATACAGCCGGAAAAACAGGTTTATAAGTGGAAGCAGAATAAAAATATAACACAGAATCCACAAAAACCTGTGGTAAAATCATCCTGTATTGCAGTTGGAGTTATTATCATGCAAAATCAAAAAGGAGTATTTATATGATACTTGAAAGAAACGAGAATTTTGAGATCAGCGAGTCCATGCTGCCTGCTCAGATGTCTGTTACTATACAGGAGGCCAAAGATACGGCATGTATATTTGCGGATCTGCGTATGAGATACAGCGCAGCTATCAAGGAGATCAGCACCAAGCTGGAGGTCCTTGACAATGAGTTCAGCGTCAAGCATGACTACAATCCGATCCACCATATGGAGTGCAGACTCAAGAGCCTCAGCAGCATAGTCGAGAAGATACAGCGCAAGGGATGGCCCATGGAGATCGCTTCAGTCTACAAGCTGACTGATTTCGCAGGTGTCCGTGTCATCTGCAACTATATCGACGATGTATATACCATCGAGAAAAGTCTGCTGAGACAGGATGATATCGTACTTATAAGAAAAACGGACTACATCAAGAATCCGAAAGAGAGCGGCTACAGGAGCCTGCACCTTGTGGTAGAGGTGCCTGTATTCCTCAGCGACAGGACTTATCACATGCCGGTGGAGATACAGATAAGGACCATAGCTATGGACACATGGGCAAGCCTGGAGCATGAACTCAAATACAAGAGCAAGGACGAGATGCCGGGCTATGTGGCGCAGGAACTGAAGAACTGTGCAAAGGCTATGCATGATGTGGATACCACCATGGAACGGATACATAAGATGTTTTAATACAAATGAGAAGGAGAAGTTTAATGAAGAAAAAAATATGTTTGCTCATGGTATGCCTGCTGATGACAGGGATACTGGCAGGCTGCGGAAACAGTGATCCGTATGCGGACTACGACCTGAAGGACTACTTCAAGAAAGTAGGCGAATACAAGGGTCTTACAGCAGAGCCATATACGATCAGCGTGTCAGAGAAAGAGATAAAAGAGAAGATCGACAGCAACGTCAAGGCGGCAGCCAAATCTGAGAGCGTCAGCAAAGGCAGCAAGGTCAAAGACGGTGATACAGTCAATATCGACTATGTGGGCAAGATAAACGGCAAGACTTTCGATGGCGGCTCGGCAGAAGGCTATGATCTGGTGATAGGCAGCAATTCGTTCATCGACGGATTCGAGTCTGGTCTGATCGGCAAGAAGGTAGGCAGCAAGGTAAAACTGAACCTGACGTTCCCGAAAGATTACAGCCAGGAGAGTCTCCAGGGCAAGGATGTAGTGTTCGACGTGACGATAAATTCAGCCAAGCGCAGTGTGACGCCTGATTATGATCTCGATTTCGTGAAGAGCAACACAAAATACAAGAGCATCAAATCATACGAAGCCTCAGTGAAAAAAGAACTTTACGACGAAAAAGAAACTGAAGCTAAAAACAACCAGAAAACCACACTGTGGTCCGATGTCCTCGAGAAGACCGAAGTCAAAAAATACCCGGAAGAAGAGCTGGATCACTACATGGAGTTTAACAGCAACCAGCTGGACGATATAGCTTCAGAAAACAACATGACCCGCAAAGAAGTACTCAGCAGCTATAATCTCGGCAGCGAAAAGGACTTCAAGGCTGTCAACGAAGACAGCAGTAAACTGCGTATCAAGCAGGAGATGCTGATAGAGTATATCGCAGACAAAGAAGGTCTCACGTATACGAACGATGAGAAGAAAAAGTACCTGAAGAACCTGGAGGATCAGGGTTACGATGAGGACGCCATCAAGAAACAGACCGGCAGAGAAGCTGATGAATATATACACATACAGCTTCTGTACGAGAAGGTGCAGGACTTCATTCTGGACAATGCCAAGATTTCAGATAAGTCGGCGAAAAAAACAGCAAAATAGTTACCTGGCACTGACAAAAACGTATGCGTGATGTTCATGTATACAATATAATGCAATGAGAATGTTGAAAAAGACTGACAAATGTGGTAAATTAATTACGTTGATTTGACACACACGTTAGTCTTTTTTGCGTATGTCAAAGTAGCGATTCTCTGGAGAGCCTCTTCAAGAGCGCCGAAGGTGTAAGCGGTATGACACATTTCTCAAAAAAGAAATATTGATCATGCCGGCGATCTCTCAGGCAAAAGGACAGAGCAGATAATTTTATAGCAAAGGGGGGCATCATCACTGATGTTCCGTATGCTAAGCCGGTTCTGGCGGGTATTGTGGCGACAGGCTGCGGCATGGGCGACTTTGTTCTTATTTGTGTCCTCTCCGGAAAGTCGATAGATATTAATATCGGCTTTTGGCTTTTTTGCGTTTGTTTTCAGCGCATATTACTTATTTTTTCAGGAGAAGGAGAAAATCATGACAATTACAGCTGTATTGGAAAAAATCGATGGTGTCGTCTGGGGGCTGCCCCTTATCATACTGATAATGGGTACCGGTATTTTCCTGACTATAAGGCTGGGTGTGGTACAGTTCAGAAAGCTGGGCAAGGCACTCAAGTACATGGTCAAGAATGAAGAAGACGGCATAGGTGAAGTAACGAGTTTCGGAGCGCTTTGTACAGCGCTTGCAGCGACGATAGGTACAGGAAATATCGTCGGAGTTGCAACTGCTATGATGCTTGGCGGTCCCGGAGCAGTGTTCTGGATGGTAATAGCCGCATGTTTCGGTATGGCGACCAAGTATTCAGAAGGTCTGCTGGCAGTTAAATTCAGAGTAGACAAAGGCGGCGGCAGGTTCCTTGGAGGACCTTTCTACTACATAGAAAACGGAATGGGCAAAAAATGGAAATGGCTTGCGAAGATTTTCGCATTCTTCGCATGCTGTGCAGGTGCACTTGGTATAGGTACGATCACACAGGTGAACGGTATCGCATCAGCAGCGAAATCGTTTTTCGACCCTAACGACCAGAATCTCGTATCTATATTCGGAACAGAATATTCAATGGCAACAGTGGTAGCTGCCATAGTCGTAGCAGTGCTCTCAGCACTTGTTATCATCGGAGGCATCCAGAGGATAGCTAAGGTTTCATCCATAGTAGTTCCGTTCATGGCAATCGCATATGTCATCATATGTCTTTGTGTAGTTATCTACAACTACAAGAATGTGCCGCATGCGATAGTTGAGATCATCCAGAGTGCATTCGGTATCAAGGCAGTTGCCGGAGGAGCTGTAGGAACTATGCTCCTTGCTATGCAGAAGGGTGTTGCAAGAGGTATATTCTCAAACGAAGCAGGTCTTGGTAGTGCACCTATCGCAGCGGCTGCAGCTCAGACAAAAGAACCTGTAAGGCAGGGTCTTGTAACTATGACAGGAACATTCATCGATACAGTATGTATCTGTACACTGACAGGTCTTACTGTAATGAGTTCCGGAGCATATGACATGGCTAAGGCTGAAGGTCTTGAGGGTGTAGAAGTAACAGCAAGAGCATTCGGTGAAGGTCTGCCGTGGTCGTACTCCGCAGGTACATTCGTTCTGATGGCTGCACTGGCATTCTTCGCATTTACTACTATCCTCGGATGGGACTATTATGCAGAAAGATCACTGGAATACCTTACAGACAACCTTAAAGTCGTTATGGTATACAGATGGATATACATACTGGCAGTCCTCATAGGACCGTTCCTTACAGTATCAGCAGTATGGACTATAGCTGATATATTCAACGGACTGATGGCTATACCTAACCTTATCGCACTCCTTGCACTGAGCGGAGTTATAGTTTCCGAAACAAGACACTATTTCCATCGTCTTGATTCAGGTCATATTCAGGAATACAGGAAATAGCATAAGATAAGCATACAGAATATGCATCGCCACAACATAAATACGGCACAGTGACATCGGATAAACGATTTGTTACTGTGCCTTTTGCTTTTCACTCAGAATAATGCGGCCGGCAGCAGCATATATATTACAAACGGAAGAAAAAACCTATTATTGTACAAGGGGGATATATATTATGCTGAATACGGAAGATATCAGAAACAAGGAAGTCATCAATATCTATGACGGCAGGAGCATGGGATTCGTGTGCGATATAGAGATAAATCTGAAGGAAGGCAGGATAGACGGCATCGTGATCCCGGGCGACAGGAGTTTCATCAAACTGTTCGGCAAGGAGACCAGCGACCACGTCATAAAATGGAAACATGTCAGGACCATCGGCGATGATGTCATACTTGTGGACGTCCCGCCTGTATCGGAACTTTAATAATTGCCTGATTTTGACTTGGCAAAAATCAAGTGATGTTGTAAACTTATGTTAAGTATATTTCATACAGCCGGACTTTACAGGGCCGGTGTATCTGAAGGAGGTCTCAGATGAGATGCCCATACTGCGAGTATGAGAACAGCAAGGTCATAGATTCAAGGCATACAGAGGACGGACATGCCATAAGAAGGCGCAGAGAATGCGAAGGCTGCGGCAGACGCTTCACGACATATGAGAAGGTGGAGGAAGTCATCCTCATGGTCATAAAGAAGGACGGACGGAGGGAGACGTTCGACAGAGCCAAGCTGCTCAATGGTATAATAAGAGCCTGCGAGAAAAGACCTGTGCCTCTGGCGCAGATGGAAAACATCGTCAATGATATCGAACGGGGTCTCAATAACATGATGGAGAAGGAAGTCAAGAGCCAGTTTATAGGTGAACTGGTAATGGATCGTCTGAAGGACGTGGACGAAGTAGCATATGTCAGATTCGCATCTGTATACCGCCAGTTCACAGACGTCGGTACATTCATATCTGAGATAGAGAAACTTCTCGTCAACAAAAATAATGATTAAAAGAAGGACAGCAAAATGGAAAAAATGATCAGGATAGCTATAGATGGTCCCAGCGGAGCAGGGAAGAGTACTATTGCAAAAGCAGTGGCAGGCAGGCTCGGTATAGATTATATAGATACCGGAGCTATGTACAGGTCGGTGGCATACAAGGTCATATGCCAGGGTATAGATCCGTCGGATCATGAGGCAGTCAGAAAGATGCTGGAAGACACGGAGATAGATTTTACAGATGGCAACATCATTCTCGACGGCGAGAAAGTCAACGACAAAATAAGGACTCCGGAAGTAGCAAAAATGGCGTCGCAATGTTCCAGCATACAGGACGTCAGGACCAAACTGGTGGATCTGCAGCGTCAGATGGGCAGCAGGAAAAGCGTCATAATGGATGGCAGAGATATCTGCACCAACGTGCTGAAAGACGCCGAGTACAAATTTTTTCTCACAGCATCTTCCGAGGAGCGTGCAGACAGACGCTACAAAGAGCTTAAAGAAAAAGGAATACAGACGACATATGAGCAGGTCCTGGAAGATATCAGACAGAGAGACCGCAATGATATGACCAGGAAGCTCAATCCTCTCAGGAGGGCAGATGATGCCAAAGAGATAGATACTACAGGTCTTTCCATAGATCAGGTCATCGATAAGCTGATATCAGAAATAGGATAATGTATATAGACTCCTCTGTATGGTAAAAATACTATCGGAGGAGTTTTTATATGGAGATCTTAAAAAAACGCATCAGGACACTGACCGTAGCACTGCTGGTGCTTGCAGCAGCGATCTCATGCAGACTGGCATACATACAGCTGGCAGGGCATGAAGAACTTTCAGCGGCAGAACATTCACAGTCCCTCATATCACTTGTGGGCAGCAACACGCGAGGGATCATATACGACAGGAATGGAGCACCCCTTGTGGCAGACCGGAAACATTACATCTATATCATAAGCAAAGGAAAGTTCAACTACCAGACCGCCAAACTGCTGAAAAGTTTTGGTGCAGAGCAGGTGCAAAGCGGCAGCAGCGGATACTATGTATATTCATCGGATTCATATGACAGGCGGGCAGGTGAAGAGCTTGTGGAGAAATACGATGCATATATAATCTATGCATCATCCAGATACAGCGATGATCAGCTTGCAGCACATCTGATAGGTTATGTCAATGAAAGCGATGATTCCGGAGCATCAGGTCTGGAGCTTATGTTCAACAGCCGTCTCGATCCGCTGCACCGGCATATGTACGCAGTGGCAGACGTCCGGGGCGATCTGATACCGGAAAGAGGCATAATAGTGACTTCGGACGAGAGCAGCGGTCAGAGGACATCTGAAGGGATAAGGACAACTGTGGACAAAGGCATACAGCAGGCCATCGAAGATATACTTGACAAACAGGAAAAAAACTGCGCTGCTGTGGTCATGGACTGCAGTACAGGCGGGATCGCAGCTCTGGCATGTACTCCGAAATTCGATCCTGACCATGTCAGCAGCTATATAGACGGCGGCGGCAGCGAACTGGTGAACAAAGCTACGCAGGGAGAATACCCTCCCGGATCGGTATTCAAGATAATAGTTGCAGCGGCCGCACTGGAATCAGGCGGTACAGAAGACAGGATCTTTACATGCAAAGGATCTGTAAAGTCAGGTTCCCACAGCATAAAGTGCGACACAGGCGGAAGCTCAGGTCACGGCAGGATAAACATGAAAGATGCTTTTGCATATTCCTGCAACAGTTATTTCGTACAGCTCGGCAAAGAGCTTGGCAGCGACAGGATCATTTCCATGGCTGAGAAATTCCACCTGGGAGAAACTGCACTGGAAAACTATCCGCAGGAAAGTGCAGGCCATCTGATGGATCAGAGCCAGAGACAGGGTGCTGCTGTAGGGAATCTTTCCATAGGTCAGGGAGAAACGCTTGTGACGCCGCTGCAGATAGCCAGGGTCACCTCTGTCATAGCAAACGGAGGCACAGACAAAGGCGTGTGTATACTGATGGACGATGAACAGAGCAATGAGAGAGTCATATCAGAAGACACTGCGAAGACTATTTCTGGAATGATGTCTGCTGTGACAGAGTACGGCACTGCATCTTTCCTCGATATGAAGGACAGCAGCGGCACCCTTGAAACTGCTGTCAAAACGGGAACTGCACAGTATGGCAGCGCAGGCTCATACGGTACACATGCCTGGATAACAGGATTCGCACCCTGCAGCCAGCCGGAATATACAGTGACTGTGCTGATGGAAGACGGCAATTCAGGGGCTGCATCAGCCGGACCGGTTTACAGAGAGATAATAGAATATCTGAAAAGAGCCGGCAGCTACAGCAGGCCTGCCCTTGCATTGTCTACGGACCGGGGGTGAGCGCCCCCTTGAGTTTCTGCATAGCTTTCTTTTCTATACGGGAGACATAGGAACGGCTGATACCGAGCATGGCAGCGACTTCACGCTGGGTACGGGGTATCCTGCCCTGGACTCCGTATCTGTTGACTAGTACAGCACGTTCTCTTTCCGTGAGCGTACTGTTTATTGCGTCGGTCATTTTGCTGATCTGCATCTTCAGTGCGATATCGTCTACCACGATGTCAGGGTCTGTACCAAGTATATCGTTAAGGCTTATCTCATTGCCGTCTTTGTCTGTCCCGACAGGTGCGCTTATGGAAACCTCAGATGCGTTCTTTTTCGTTGAACGGATGCTCATAAGTATTTCATTCTCAATACAACGGGCAGCATAGGTCGCAAGTCTGGCGGCTCTGCTGCTGCTGTAGGTATTGACGGCTTTTATAAGTCCGATCGTTCCGATGGATATGAAGTCGTCCATCGTATGATACGGGGATGTGTATTTTCTGGCGATATGAGCCACAAGCCTGAGATTGCGCTCGATAAGCATTGTCCTGGCGTCTTCGTCGCCTTTCTCATAAAGCTCTATATAGTACTTCTCTTCTTTTTCTGTCAGTGGTTTCGGAAACGAAACACTCATTTTATGTATCCCCCCTCGGACTTTTACTATATGCAAAGATCCGGGGGAGAGTGCCTGACCTGCTCAAAAGAAGCATGGTCTTATTAAGGCTGCATGAAGATCTGGATGAAAGGACCTGCTATTTTCTTTCGAATGAAAGGCAGTCCGTACATTCATCGACCTTCGGATCGCACTCGTGAGTACCGACAGTGATGCAGTCCAGTGAGCAGAAATCTGCTGTGCTTGCGTGATGCTGGCAGTTTTCTACCATACATTTGATGCTCTTGTTGATATCCATTTTCATTTACCTCCTGAAAATCAAGTTTCATAAGTTAGTATTGCCAGAGATCGTGAAAAATATATGCAGGATTATATTGAAAAAATGTAATAATATGGTAAAATAATACTACTTATATCAAAAGGAGAAATCGGGAATAATGAAAATAAGACAATTACCGGAAGATGAGCGTCCGAGAGAAAAGCTGCTGAAGGAAGGCAGAGACAAGCTTTCAACTGCAGAGGTGCTGGCTATACTGATAGGCAGCGGAGGTGCAGGCAGGTCCGCCCTTGAAGTAGCGACAGATCTTCTGACCATGGACAGCAGGGGCATCGCATTCCTCGGCGAGTGCAGACCGGAGGAGATGATGTCGGTGAAAGGCATAGGCAGAGCAAAAGCCTGCGAGATACTGGCAGCAGTAGAGCTGGGAAAGCGCATAGCTGCATGCCCCAGAGAGGAACGCAGGGTCATATCCACATCTGCAGATATAGCGGACGCCGTGATGGAAAAAATGAGATATTACAGGAAAGAGCACTTCGTATGTATGCTGATAAATGTCAAGGGGGAGATAATAGAGGAATCCTGTATTTCTATAGGGGATCTGTGTTCAAGTGTGACGCATCCCAGAGAAGTGTTCGTGGATGCTGTAAGGCGAAGTGCAGGTTCAGTCGTTTTCATACATAACCATCCCAGCGGAGATCCTACTCCCAGCGAAGCAGACGTTGCTACGACGAAACGTCTGATAGAAGCAGGACAGATACTGGGGATACCGGTACTCGATCATATCGTCATCGGGGACGGGGAATACGTCAGTATGAAAGCGAAAGGACTTATATGAAACGGTTTTCGAAACATTCAGCGATGATATGTTTTACAGGAGGTCTGGGTATACTGCTTGTACTCAGACTTTTTTCACTTACGATAGTGTCTCACGACAAGTGGTCGCAGTATACGTCCGACGCCAGCCAGCGGACGGTGTACGAGACGGCAGCCAGGGGAGATATTCTGGACAGGAACGGACGGCTGCTGGCAGGGAGTCTTCCTGTTTATTCGGCAGAGATAAGCAGTATAGGACTTGATGAAAAGACAGTAGAAGAAAGCTGCAGAAAGTTTGTCGGTATCCTGGAAAGATACGGAGAGGAGACAGAGATATTCTCGGCGGAAGACCTTATGAAAAAAATTTTTAAAGAACAGGGCGTGTCCGGTCTTCCGGTGGAGGTCTGCAGCGGCATATCTTCCAAGGCTGCAGCAGCGATACAGGAGAAAAAGCCTGCAGGCGTGAGAGTCAGGATCGACTATAAACGGTATTACCCTTATGGTCATCTGGCGTCCCATGTCATCGGGTACACCGGCAGCATAACCAGTGAGGAATATAAGAAAAACGGCAGGAAAAAGGGATACAGAAAAGATTCACGTATCGGCAGAGCAGGCATAGAAAAGTATTGTGAGAGCAGTCTCAAAGGAACTGACGGCGCTACAGTATTCCAGGTAGATGCTTCCGGCAGAGCAAGGAAAGTGCTTGAAAAAAAGAGTTCCGAAAAAGGCAGCGATGTCAGGCTCACGATAGATGCAAAGCTTCAGCAGACAGCAGAGGAATCTTTGCAGCAGGCTGTTTCACAGTCAGCAGCAGGGGGTACGTTTGCCAGCAGATACGGTGATGTGAAGATGACATATGCTCCCAATGCAGCGGTGGGCGCAGCGGTAGTGATGGATGTGAAAACCGGCGAGGTGCTGGCGCTGGCAAACACGCCTGATTTCGATCCCAGTGATTTTACTGTAGATATGTCACAGGAAAAATGGGATTCCCTGCAGCAGCAGAACAAAAATGACCCCATGAGTCCTGCGCCTCTCTACAATGTGGCAACGATGACGGCAGTGCAGCCGGGGTCGGCGTTCAAGCCTGTCACCGCTCTGGCAGCCATGAGCTGTGGACTTGACCCTGAGAGATCGCTTTACGACGACGGGTATGTGGAGCTTGGTGGCAGACGTTTCGGCTGCTCTCTCTGGAACGAGACAGGAGGCAAACACGGATATGTGGATCTTGCGAAAGCTATGGAGGTCTCATGCAACTACTATTTCTACGATATCGCATCAGGAAAGGATCTGGCGTCGGACAGGAACCTGGGATACAAAAAAGCCATAGACAACAGCACTATAGTGAAGTATGCGAAACTTTTCGGTCTTGGATCTGAAACAGGAATAGAAATAGGCGAAAGAACAGGTCTTGTGCCCTCGAAAGAACTTAAAAACCAGGGGATAAAGTTACAGCTGAGAAGCTTCCTGCTGGGAGAGGAAGAAAAATATTTTACAGAAACAGCTCTGAGGAACAGGAAACAGTTCAAGAAAAAAATAGAAAAAATCGTGAATTGGGCAGATAAAGACTTGTCATTGAAGGAAATAATGGTTAAACTAAATAATGAGAAAATAGTCAGGAAAGAAAAACTTGAAGAACTTGCAGGGATATACTATCAGAACTATTACAGTCAGATGGACTGGAGTGCGGCGGACACGCTCAATATAGCCATAGGTCAGGGCGACAATGCGTACACGGTCCTTCAGATGGCAAACTACATGGCTGTCCTCGGAAATGAAGGTCAGTACCACGGAGCGACGCTGATTGCTGACCGCAGCAGGGACAATGGCAGGACATCATCTGAAAAGGGGCAGCTTGACAAAGCGGATATCAGAACTATAATTTCATCGATGACCCGGGTGACAGAGGGCTCAGGCGGTACTCTGCACAGTGTGTTTGCAGGGTTTCCTTATCGTGTCGCAGCAAAGAGCGGCACTGCGCAGCGTGCAGGGAAGATAAGCGATATGGATGAAAAGGAATACCTGAGAAGGTATATACATCTGATAACTCCGGGGGTGACGCTGGATGATGCTGTATCGGAAGCCGGTCGCCTCATGAAAGCATATCCCGATGTTTACAGTACAGAAGATGCAGCACTGCGGCGTGCAGTGATGAACCTCAGCAGCCGCAGTATAACAGCAGATGACATAGACAGGTACAAGAGGTCCTACGATGCTTTTGCGTGGACAGTAGCGCTGGCTCCTGCAGACGATCCGCAGATAGCTGTGGCGGTGATGCTGGTGCAGGGCAGGACTTCGGTGAATGCGGCACCTGTGGCAAGAGAACTTATAGGAAAATACGGAGAAATGAACAAATGGGAAAAGTAATTTTAGTTTCATCGGGAAAAGGCGGTACAGGCAAGACCATGGTTTCTGTCAATATGGGAGCAATGCTCTCGCAGTACGGATTCAAAGTCATGCTCCTCGATATGGACATGGGGCTTCGTAACATGGACATATATCTCAACATGGAGAACAAGGTCGTGTACAATATAATGGACGTGATATCAGGAGTCTGCCGTATCAAAAAAGCGATGATAAAGGTCAGAGGTTTCGAGAATCTCTATTTCATGGCTGCATCGCCTAAACGTGATGACCGTGACCTGACAACGCTCCATATGCAGGTGCTCTGCGAGAAACTGAAAAAATACTTCGACTACATCATAATAGACTGTCCGGCAGGGATAGGTGATCTTCTGGATGTTTCCATAGTGGCGGCAGACCAGGCGCTTATCGTGACCGAACCGGAGATAGCTTCGCTGCGGGATGCAGATGTCACTGAGCGTTATCTGATGACGAAAGGCGTGAAGGACATAAGGATAATCGTCAACAAGGTCAAGGCCGACCTTATAAGGAGCGGTTTCGTGCCGGACCTCAGCACTATCTCAGGCATGTTCAGTGGCAGGATGGTGGGCGTAATACAGTACGACGAGAATATACATATTTCCACAAATATAGGTATACCGATAATCTGCAAGCAAGGTACATATATCGAACGGAATTTCAGGGAGATACTGAAGCGTATCGTAGTATGATACATTATTTTCAGCAAATTTGAAGGAAACTGGAGCAGGTCCTTATGGCCAGGCTCCTTTTTTCATGGTTTCTGGCTGCAGCTTATGCTCAGCAGCAGTCCTGATGCCATCATCGAGGATACCATGGCGGTACCGCCGCAGCTGAGAAAAGGCAGCGGTATGCCGGTCACGGGCATTATACCCATGGTCATACCTATGTTTTCGAAAGCCTGAAAGAAAAACATGCCAACTATGCCGACACCTGTAAGCGTGCCGCTTAGATCTGATGCGTATTTAGATATCCTGAGGGCACGATATATAAGCAGGGCAAACAGGACTATGACAGCAAGTCCTCCGATGAATCCCAGCTGCTCGACGGCAGCAGCATATATGAAATCTGACTCAGGGACGGGAAGGAACCCCAGACTGCTGTGGGTGCCTTTCATGTATCCTTTGCCCAGAAATCCTCCGGAGCCTATGGCCGCTTTGGAACTGAGTACCTGATACGAACCCGGAAGATCTGTGTTTCCGGGAAAAAGGAACGCATCGATACGTTCTTTCTGGTATCCTGCCAGGAAGAAATAAAAAAGAGGCATGACTGCCGCAGCTCCAAGGGCTGCCTTTGCCATAGCCCTGAGATCAAGCCCTGAGCAGAAAACCATGAAAAGCCATATGGCGCAGTAAACACATCCGCTGCCGAAGTCCTCCTTTGCAACGATCACGATGAAAGGGAGGCTGTAAAGCATCGCCCGCATCAGACCGCCTGCAGTGTCAAGGGAGGATCTGTGCCGGGAAAGATAGGATGCCGTCACTATTATGAAAAGTATCTTTACAGGTTCAGAAGGCTGCAGTGTGGTGATCCCGATATCTATCCAGGCTCTGGAGCCGCTTGATGAAACGCCAAGTCCCGGTATATACACGGACAGCAGCAGTAAGAGCCCTGCAGGATACAGTATTTTTTCAAGACGTATAAAATATCTGTAGCCCAGGTCCAGGATCAGCATTGCTGCTGCGATACCGAAGACCAGGGCTGCAGACTGTATCAAAACTTCCCTTGGAAGGAAGGTGCCGGAGTTTGATGTCACACTGAAAAGGCTGGCTATGCCTGTCAGCGAAAGGAGCAGTGAACTCAGTATTATCATGTGGTCACAGCTTCTGAGCCGGCACATAAAATTGTTCATATCTGCCCTCCCATTATCTTGACGAGTACGTCAAAAAAGTCTATAATATTATAGTGTGCTTTTATTTAAATATTATTACTTAATAATTTTTCAAGTAACTAAACTTAATCATAAAACAGGATTTTGGAAACCAAAGATAAGGAGGAATGATATATGGGGCCGGTCATAACAGTGATCGTAGGTCTGGGAGCGCTTGCAGTAGGACTCCTGGCTGGATATATATTCAGAAAATCATTCGGCGAGAAGACTATCGGCAACGCAGAGCAGAAGGCTAAGAACCTGATACTCGATGCCGAGAACCGCGCTGAAACACTGAAAAAAGAACGCATACTTGAAGCCAAAGAAGAAGCTCACAGGCAGAGGAGCGAGATTGAGCGGGAGATAAGGGAACGGAGAAACGAGATACAGAAATCTGAACGCAGACTCATTCAGAAAGAAGAATCTATCGACAGAAAACTTGAAAATATTGAAAAAAAAGAAGAAAGCATAACGAACAAGGAAAAGTCTGTCACAAACAGACAGAAAGAAATGGAGAAGCTTTACAGCCGCCAGCTGGAGGAGCTTGAGAAGATCTCAGGATATTCCACAGAAAGAGCACGTGAGATAATCCTCGAGAAAGTCGAAAAAGAAGCGAGAAGCGATGCGGCAGCTCTCTACAAGGATATAGAGAGCAAGGCCAAAGAAGACGCAGACAAGAAGGCCAAGGAGATAATCAGCGGTGCTATACAGCGCTGTGCGGCCGATCATGTTGCGGAATCCACAGTTTCAGTAGTGCCTCTTCCAAACGATGAGATGAAAGGACGTATCATAGGACGTGAGGGCAGGAACATCAGAGCCATTGAGACTCTGACAGGCATAGACCTTATAATCGACGATACGCCGGAAGCAGTTATACTTTCAGGATTCGATCCTGTCAGAAGAGAGATCGCAAGGCTTTCCCTTGAAAAGCTCATCGTCGACGGCAGGATACATCCGGCAAGGATAGAAGAAATGGTGCATAAATCCGAGAGAGAAGTCAATGCTATCATCAAAGAAGAAGGTGAACAGGCTACTTTCGAGGTAGGCATACACAACCTGCACCCTGAACTTGTCAAACTGCTGGGAAGACTGAAATACAGGACTTCATACGGTCAGAACGTGCTGAAACACTCCATAGAGGTAGCACATCTGGCAGGACTCATGGCAGGTGAGCTGGGACTTGATATCACTCTTGCCAAGAGAGCAGGTCTGCTCCATGATATCGGTAAAGCGCTCGACCATGAGCGTGAAGGTACACATGTCGATATCGGTATGGAGGTACTCAAGAAATACAAGGAGTCGGCAGCTGTTATAAACGGTATGGCGGCACATCACGGCGATTATGAGCCTAAGTCAGTCGAAGCTGTGCTCATTGCTGCAGCAGATGCACTTTCGGCAGCAAGACCGGGTGCAAGAAGAGAGACTCTTGAGTCATATATCAAGAGACTCCAGAAGCTCGAAGAGATCGCAAATACGACAGAAGGTGTCGACAAGTCATTTGCGATACAGGCGGGAAGAGAGATCAGAGTCATCGCCAAGCCTGATGAAGTCAGCGATGATGCCATAGCACTTCTTGCCAGGGACATCTCCAAGAAGATCGAGTCTGAACTGGAATACCCGGGACAGATAAAGGTCAATGTAGTGAGAGAGACAAGAGCAGTTGATTACGCTAAATAATTAAAGACATAGCAGCGCTCGGCACAGCCGGGCGTTTTTGTCGGATATGGAGAACTTTGAACAGAATGATATATCTTGATAACAGTGCAACGACAAGACAGTATCCTCAGGTCACAGAGCTTATGGTAAAGCATATGGACGAGGTTTTCGGCAACCCTTCATCGCTTTACCAGCTGGGGGTAGACAGTGAGAAGTCGATAAAGAACGCCAGGAAACAGCTGACCGCTGCCATGGGGCAGGGAGACGGCAAAGTATATTTCACATCAGGCGGGACAGAAGCCGACAATATGGCGGTGTTCGGTGCTGCGGAGGCATTGAAGCGCAGAGGCCGGAAGCTGATAACGACCTGCGTAGAACATCCTGCAGTGCTGGAATGTTTCAGAAAGCTGGAACAGGACGGTTTCGATGTGGCATATATAGGCGTGGATGACAGGTGCAGACTGGATATGGATCAGCTTGAAGCCGAGATGAACGGCGATACGATACTTGTATCTGTGATGCACGTCAACAACGAGACAGGCACTGTGATGCCCATCGACGATATAAAGGACATAATGAAGGCAAAAGCTCCTGAGGCACTTCTTCACTGCGATGCCGTGCAGAGTTTCGGCAAGCTGCCGCTGTCTGAGCAGGCTGATCTGATCGCTGTCAGCGGTCACAAGATACACGGTCCGAAAGGTTCCGGCGCGATATATGTCCGCAAAGGCGTGAATCTGCCGCCACTGATACGGGGAGGCGGTCAGGAGGAAGGCAAACGTTCAGGCACACAGAACGTGCCTGCGATAGCAGGTCTTGGACTTGCAGCAGAGCTTGCAGCTGCAGACAGGTCAGGCAGGATGAAGCGCATCGCCGGGATGAGACAGTATCTTCTGGACGGACTTTCTGATAGTCTTGACGACATCATCGTGAACAGTCCGCTGCAGGCAGGCGAAAAACCGGGGCAGTGCTGCGGAAGCCTGCTGAATATTTCATTCATGGGGACGAGAGGAGAGGTCCTGCTGCATACACTGGAACAGGACGGCATATATGTATCAACAGGTTCGGCATGCTCGTCGAACAAAAAAGGTCAGAGCCATGTGCTGTCAGCAATGGGACTGACCGACAAAGCCATAGAAGGTACACTGAGATTCAGTCTCGGGCAGTTCAATACCCAGGATGAGATGGATACAGTGATAGACAAAGTTACAGCCGCTGTAAAGAGATTCAGGAAACTCGGGAGCTTTAGATAATGGAAAAAGAACACATTTTTATAGTAAGATGCGGAGAAGTCGCACTGAAAGGAATGAACAAGCCGTATTTCGAAAGGATGCTTGTTGAACGTATAAAGAAACTGCTCAGGAAATTCGACAACGTGAGCGTTAAGCGTCACGAAGGTCTGATCTTTGTGCGTGCCGACGGCAGACTTGACAGGAACGCAATAATAAAAGAGATATCAAAAGTATTCGGCGTTGCGTCCATAAGTCCTGCAGTGGAGTGCGAGAGCACTATGGAGGCCATCGGAGCTGCAGCTGTTGAATACATGAACGGCGTCATCGAGGAGAGAGGCATAAAAACATTCAAAGTTGAAGCAAAGCGTGCCGATAAGACTTTCCCTGTGAAATCTCCGGATATCGGCAGGATCATAGGCGCAGATGTCCTCAAAGGCTGCAAAGTGCTGAAGGTGGATGTCCATCACCCTGACTGCCTGCTTTTCGTAGATGTCAGACACGACAAATCATATATATATCAGGACAAGATAGCCGGATTCGGAGGACTTCCTCTCGGCACCAACGGCAAGGGGCTTTCCCTGCTTTCAGGCGGCATAGACTCACCGGTGGCAACGTGGATGATGGCAAAGCGAGGTATGATGATAGAAGCGATACATTTCCATTCATATCCGTACACCAGCCAGCGTGCTCAGGAAAAAGTCGAGGACCTGGCGAGCATCGTGGCAACATACTGCGGCAGATTCAGGATGCATGTGATAAACCTGCTGCCGATACAGGAAAAGATCGTAGAAAACTGCCCGGAAGAGGAGACTACTATCCTGGTGCGTCGTTTCATGATGCGTATAGCAGAAAAAGTAGCTGAAAACAACGGCTGCGGTATGCTGATCACAGGAGAGAACCTCGGACAGGTGGCAAGCCAGACGGCAGAAGCCCTGATAGTGACAGATTCCTCTGTGAAGATGCCGGTGATGAGACCGCTTATAGCCATGGACAAGGTAGATATCATGGACAAGGCACAGGAGATAGGCACATATGAGACATCGATACAGCCTTATGAAGACTGCTGTACTGTATTCCTTCCAAAGCATCCAGTCACAAAGCCTAAACTGGACAGGATACTCCAGTCTGAAAGCAAACTGGACTGCGATGAGCTGATAGCTGCAGCAGTGGATTCGGAGGAGATAATCGATATCTATCCGGCATAAAATACAAAAGTAGAATCTTTTCGACTTTATTTCCTAAAGACAACCCCGCTTTTCAGGATTATAATCAATGTATAGTCTTGAAAAGGGGGTTTTTTCGTGGAAGTGATCTTCAGGATCTCAGACGATATACTTATCGCATGTATAAAAGGGGAAGTGGACCATCACAGTTCTGCACCTCTGAGAAACAGTATAGATAAAGCAATGGACGCCTTCTGCTGCAGGAATCTTATCATGGATTTTTCCGGGGTCGAGTTTATGGACAGTTCGGGGATAGGTGTGGCTCTGGGCAGATACAAGCGTATGCAGGCTACAGGAGGCAGGATATGTATTTCCGGGTGCTCGGAATATATAAGGAGGCTCCTGGAAATGGCCGGAGTCTTTACGATAATACCGGAAAAGAAAGATTACGAAAGCGCCGTTATGTCAATAAGCGGCCAGGAACAGACGAGCATGGAGGTTTGAGATATGGAAAACAGTATGAGGATCGAATTCAGTGCTCTTGCCGAAAACGAAGCCTTTGCCAGAGCCGCTGCAGCAGCATTCATCATGCCTCTCGACCCTACGGTGGAAGAACTCACAGAAGTGAAGACAGCTGTATCAGAGGCAGTCAGCAACTGCATAATACACGGATACCGCAGCGATGAGGGTACGGAGCGGCAGTCGGACGACAAGGTGGTGATGGAATGTACTGCATACAGCAGTGGCAAAGTGGTGATAATCATAGAGGATCAGGGAGCGGGCATCGAAGATGTTGACATGGCGATGCAGCCACTGTTCACCACAGGAGACGAGCAGGAACGGTCAGGTATGGGATTTACAGTAATGGAGAGTTTTATGGACAAACTCAGAGTCAAGTCAGAAAAGGGGAAGGGAACCACTGTTATCATGACTAAATATCTGGATATAGTCAGTGGCATATAGATATGAACCCATCGCAAAGGAAGATACATACGAACTAATAAGGCGGGCACAGAGCGGCGATCAGGAGGCAAGAGAACTGATCGTCAGCCAGAATACAGGACTGGTCAAAAACCTGGCGATGAAGTATTCTTCGGGATATTACGAGACCGATGATCTGATGCAGGTCGGTTTCCTTGGACTTGTCAAGGCCATCGACCGCTTCGACACCGGATTCGATGTGATGTTCTCAACCTATGCGGTTCCCATGATATTAGGTGAGATAAAGAGGTATATCCGTGATGATGGAAAGATAAAAGTCAGCCGTCAGCTGAAGACGGATATGAAAAATCTGAAGAAAGTGCAGCAGGAATATTACAACAAGTACGGTACAAGCCCGAAGCTGAGCTGGCTGGCAGAGCAGCTTGGAGTATCTGTGGAAAGGGTCATGGAGATTCTTGAAGCTGCCGAATCCCTGTCAAATGTGGAAAGTCTCGACAACGAGCTGATACCGGAAGGTATGCACGGCGGAGAGTATGTTGACGAGGAAGAGCAGAATGTGAACATGATAGACCTGAAATCTGCCATAGGAGAGCTGGCAGAACGTGAACGGCAGATAATAGTGCTGCGCTATTTCAAGGATATGACACAGCAGCAGATAGCAGCACGACTTGGAATATCGCAGGTTCAGGTCTCCCGTATAGAAAAGAAAGTCCTGGCGCGCATGCGTGAGCGGATGGACCATGCGGAATGATGTAAGGTGCTGCACACAGATCATATGCAGCACCGGTGTTCAAAGGAGAAATACAGAAGTCTGCGCTAATGCTTTTTCCTTACGATAAGCTGTACATCTTCACCTGTCATACGTTTGATATTCTGTTCTACCTGACGTATGATGCTGTCGATGACAAGAGAAGGATGAGCCCTGCCGTCATTCTTGAATCTGGCCTGCTGCATGATATCACCTCCCATTTCTTAATTTATCCCGATTCGATAAAGGATATTCCCAGCAGAATATAATATATATGAAAGTACAGAAAAAAATATAACAAAAATCAAAATTTATCGAGTTATCAATTGACATCAACAACACAGGTAGTGTATAATTATTAATGCAGTTTAAATCTGCGCCATTAGCTCAATTGGATAGAGTCGCGCACTACGAATGCGAAGGTTGGGGGTTCGAGTCCCTCATGGCGCGCCA
>CAKQNZ010000003.1 GCA_934255435.1 uncultured Clostridia bacterium
AATCTCCATTTCATAAAACAGGAAATATCATATGCTGATATTTCCTGAAGTCTGTTAATTGTTTTCTGCTGGTGTTTTATCGTTTTTGCTGCGGCCCTTTTCGGAGCGTATATAAGGCAGGTCGAACCAGAATGTAGTTCCCTGTCCTACTGTACTGTCAACACCGAAGTCGCTTTTGTGCATAGTCAGTATTTCTTTGACGATGGAAAGTCCAAGTCCTGAACCTTCGGCAGCTCTCACCATGTTAGAGCTGGATTTGTAGTAACGCTCCCATACATGGCTGAGTTCACTTGGTGCGATGCCTATACCGTGATCTTCCACACGGCACAGCACAGTGCGTCCTCGCTTTTTCAGCGTGACAATGACTGTTTTGTCGTCACCGCAGAATTTCATGGCGTTGGTGACGAGATTCGAGATGACCTGTTTGATCTTGTCCTCGTCTCCGCTTACAACGAATCTGCCGGGGCTGTTGAGCACGAAGTGGTAACCTTCAGTCTCCTCCATAAGCCTGTATGTGTTGAGGATACTGTTGGCTGCGTCAGTTATGTTGAAAGTGCCCGGTTTTAGAGTCATCTTGCCGGACTGCATCCTGGATATCGTGAGCAGGTCGCCTACGAGAGTGTTCAGTCTGTCAGCCTCCTCGATTATGACATTCAGGTGAGCTTCTCTCTTTTCAGGGTTGTTTCCGGATATATCCTTTATCATTTCGGCATATGACTTTATCATCGTCAGCGGCGTCCTCAGATCATGGGACACGTTTGCAATTAGATCCTTCTGCATCATATCGGATTTTTCAAGCTCTATTGATGCTCTGGTGAGGGTGTCTGCCAGATTGTTTATCTCTGTATAGTGCCCGCCTTTGAATACTATGCCGTATTCGCCTCCTGCAAGGCGTTCGGCTGAGTTCGCTATCTTGCGTATTGGACGTGTGATCCTGATGGACAGATAAAAAGATATCAGGCATGCCAGTACCAGTGATATGAAGGTGACATAGACAAGCTGGTTCGTGAGTATCTGCACTGTGGAGGATACAGGCCACAGCGGCGAGAACACATAAACGATCATAGGCGTTTTGTTTTTGCCTGTGAGTATGATGCCGCATGCCAGTGTCATCTTGGAGTCATCCTGACCTTTGATGCGCAGCGTGACATATGTTTTCTGTTCACTGAAAAGTCTCTGATTGACAGTGTTTATCTGCTCTGAATAGTACCTTGAGCTGGTATTGTCTCCCGACGGCTTGAAATATGTCATGTCGCCGTCAAATGAGGACACATATATGTATATATCGTTGGAATCAGATATACGCTCAGTTTTCTTGATGAAGTTCTTGTAGTTGTATGACATATATGACGTCTTTATGTTGTTCACGACTTTTTCGGTTTGCGATATCTTCATGACTTCATAAAAATTGTTCAGGAAAAAAACCTGCAGGAACCACAGCACGATCATCAGAAATGCTGTGAACAGGATAAAATACAGCCATGTTTTGAATTTTATGCTTCTGTAGTCTATCCTAAGCTTCAAATTTATAACCTACCCCTCTTAATGTGACTATGTAGTCTCTGTATTTGCCGAGATTGTTACGCAGGTTCTTGATATGGGTGTCTATGGTTCTGTCGTCTCCGAAGAAGTCGTATCCCCATATATCAGAGAGCAGTTTGTCTCTGGAAAGTGCGATATTTTTGTTTTCGACAAGATAGAAAAGCAGATCGTACTCCTTTGGTGTGAGGTCAATCTTTTTGCCGTCGACGGAAACAGTCCTTGCAGGTATATTTATCTCAAGACCGTCGAATTTCATTATCCTTTCGGCAGGTTTCTCACTGCTGCTGTTTCTCGCCAGCACTGCATTGACTCTGGCCATGAGCTCCTTGGGACTGAAAGGCTTGACAACGTAGTCGTCTATACCAAGTTCAAAACCGAAGAGCTTGTCGTACTCCTCGCTCCTTGCGGAAAGCATTATGATAGGAATGTTCTTGATCTTTCTGATCTCCTTGCATGCGGAGAATCCGTCGAGTCTGGGCATCATTATATCCATTATGATAAGGTCAAAATCATTGAGCTTGCACAAGCCTACAGCAGTCATGCCATCAGCTGCCTCTGTTATCTCATGCCCGTTGAATTCCGAGTATTCACGAATGACCTCTCTTATTTTCTGTTCATCATCTGCTACCAGTATTTTAGCCATGGTAGATCCTCCTTTCTGTATCGTAACTAAAGAATAAAATTTTATTGTGTTCTGTTTGTGAAGGTTATGTAATGATTATACCACAATTTGTTGGCTTGCAGTGGGTTTTATGGTATAATCACTGTAAATACGATTTCCGGCGTACAATGCCAGGAAATCGTATATTTTAAACTGGAAAGGAGGTGGCGGAGCATATGTTCAAAACACTTATAAGGACTGTTTTCACTATTGCAGGAACTATAGTCGGATACGGCATATATTCGATAGTAAAATATATACTGACTGCAGCAGGATACGGGCGCTGGGTCGATTTTTCTGGCATACAGGATGCATGCCTGTCTGTCTTATTCGCACTTATTTTTGGATTAATATTTTTCAGACTGACACCTGCGCTCAAGAAACAGGGCAGCAGGATGGCGAACAACATCGAGTCTGATCTTCAGAAGATGTCCGTCAATGAACTGGTGATGGGGACTATAGGACTTATAGCAGGGCTTATAGTAGCATTCCTCATAAGCCAGATATACGTCGGTATCAAGATACCTTATCTCGATGTTATACTCAATATCGTAACATACATAATTCTGGGATACATAGGTATAGTAGTGGCCACCCGCAAGGGCAAGGACATCAGGTCGGCATGGGTCACATCAAGAAAGTCGTTTTCTCCGGGAGGCAGGAACAAGCAGAAGTCAGAAGCTACGCCGAAGATATTCGACACCAGCGTCATCATAGACGGCAGGATCGCAGACATAATGAAGACCGGGTTTATAGAAGGTCCTGTAGTTATACCGGAGTTCGTACTGGTGGAGCTGAGACACATAGCTGATTCATCGGATGCACTCAAGAGGAACAGAGGACGAAGAGGTCTTGACATACTCAACAAGATACAGAGCGAATACGGCATAGAGATATACAATACTGAGGCTGAAAAGTCCCTTGACGAGATCCCTGAGGTGGACGTCAAGCTGCTGAAGCTCGCACAGATAATGAACGGCAAAGTCGTCACAAACGACTTCAATCTCAACAAGGTCGCCGGCATCAAGGGAGTCGATGTACTAAACATCAACGAACTTGCCAATACGTTGAAGCCTGTCGTACTGCCGGGTGAGGAGATGATGCTTACTCTTGTCAAAGAAGGCAAGGAAAACAACCAGGCTGTGGCATACCTCGACGACGGCACGA
This sequence comes from uncultured Clostridia bacterium, assembly GCA_934255435.1. Classification (GTDB taxonomy): domain Bacteria; phylum Bacillota; class Clostridia; order Peptostreptococcales; family Anaerovoracaceae; genus Lentihominibacter. The sequence continues at coordinate 3,371 of CAKQNZ010000003.1, forward strand.
TGATCGTCGTGGAGGATGGCAAGCGATTCATAGGTCAGACGATAAAAGTCATAGTCACAAGTGTTCTGCAGACGTCGGCAGGCAGGATGATCTTTGCCAGAACGGCAGGAGCAGGACGCAGATAAGGAGCATCATATGTATCCAGCAGGAAATACAGCTGTCATAATAGCAGCAGGCGGCAGAGGCAGACGTTTCGGGTCTGATATTCCCAAGCAGTATCTCAGCATCGGAGGGGAGCCGGTGATACTCAGGACACTGAGAGCTTTTCAGGAGGCTGACGGGATAGATCATATTTTCATATCAGCTGACAGTGAACATACAGGGTACTGCAGGAAGCTTGCAGCAGACAGCGGCATATCCAAGGTCAGAGATGTAGTCTGCGGAGGTGCAGAACGTCAGGATTCTGTTTACTGTTCGCTTGTCAGGATAAAGCAGCTGTGTCCTGAAGTATCATGTGTACTGGTGCATGATGCGGCACGTCCTTTCGTGACAGGCAGGGTCATAGCAGATGTCACAGAGGCCGCCGCAGAAAGCGGTGCTGCCATAGCATGCGTAGCGATGAAGGACAGCCTCAGAGAAACTGACGGCACAACAAGCCGCAGCGTGGACAGGAACTGTTTCCGCTCAGTCCAGACTCCGCAGGGCTTTGATATGGAGCTTTTGACAAGAGCCTATGACAAGGCCAGGGAAGACGGATGGCAGGGTACTGACGACGCTTCGCTGGTGGAACGTCTGGGACATGAGATAACGCTGGTGGATGGAGACTACAGCAACATAAAAATAACTACGAAAGAGGATCTGCCTATGGAATACAGAACAGGAACAGGATTTGACGTGCACAGGCTGACTGAGGGCAGGAAGCTGATACTGGGAGGAGTGGACATACCTCATGAAAAGGGTCTTGACGGTCATTCAGATGCGGATGTGCTGGTGCATGCAGTCATGGATGCTCTGCTGGGAGCAGCCGGTATGGGTGATATAGGTCTGCATTTTCCTGATACAGATGACAGATACAAAGGGATGTCCAGCATGAAGCTTCTTGAAGAAGTCAATAATATCCTCAAAGAGAACTTTTTCACCATAGGCAACATAGACGTGACACTGATAGCACAGAGACCTAAGATACGTCCATATGTGCAGCAGATGAGGATAAATATCGCAGAAACGCTGGGCATAGACGTCAGTCGTGTCAATATCAAGGGCACGACCACCGAAAAACTCGGCTTCACAGGAAGAGAAGAAGGCATAGCGGCTGAAGCTGTATGCAGTATATACAGATAACGACAAGGAGAAGAACAAAGATGAAATTATCCAGGATGCATTTAAAAACACTCAGAGAAGTACCTAATGAAGCGGAGATCCCCAGCCATATACTTCTGCTGAGAGCAGGTATGATCAGAAAGCTCGTTTCAGGAGTCTATGGCTTCATGCCTATGGGCTGGCGCTCCATCAGAAAGATAGAGAATATCATCAGAGAAGAAATGGATGCCAAGGGCGGTCAGGAGATCCATATGTCGGCGATACAGCCTGCAGAGCTGTGGGAGGAATCAGGCAGATGGTACGCATACGGACCTGAACTCTGGAGACTCAAGGACAGGAACGGCAGAGAGTTCTGTCTCGGACCTACTCACGAGGAGATCTTCACGGACATAGTCAGGAATGATATCAACTCCTACAGACAGCTCCCGACAAACCTTTACCAGATACAGACAAAGTACAGAGACGAGGCAAGACCGAGATTCGGACTCATGAGGAGCAGGGAGTTCATCATGAAGGATGCATATTCCTTCGACCGTGACTATGAAGGCCTGGACAAGAGCTATCAGGATATGTACGATGCATATGACCGTATATTCACAAGATGCGGACTTGTGTTCAGACCGGTAGAGGCCGACACAGGAGCTATCGGAGGAAGCAATTCCCATGAGTTCACAGCTATATCCGAAGTCGGCGAGAGCGAGATCGCATACTGCGAGAAATGCAATATGGCAGCGACAGTAGAAAGAGCTGAATGTACAGATGCCAAGGCGCAGGACGACGTGGAGATGCTGCCTCTCGAAGAAGTGCACACACCTGGCACCAAGACTATCGAAGACGTAGCGTCATTCCTTTCCCTCGACAAAAAAGAGACAATGAAAGCGCTGCTTTTCGTGACATATGACAATGACGGAGAAGAAAACGGTTATGTGGCAGCTTTCGTAAGAGGCGACAGAGAGCTGAACATGACTAAGCTTGTCAATGCTCTCGGTATACCTGAGCACGCCATAGAGTTTGCAGATGAAGAAAATATGAGTGCTGCAACAGGCTGCGTGGGCGGATTCACAGGACCTACGAAGCTCCATGACTGCACGATAGTCGTTGACAGCGAACTTCCGGGACTGAAAAATCTCTGTGCCGGAGCATGCAGGGAAGACTACCATCTCAAAAATGTCAACTATGGCAGAGACTACAAAGGCGATATCATCACAGATATCAAGAACCTGGCAGAAGGCGATCCGTGTCCGGTATGCGGAGCACCTGTAAAGCATGCCCGTGGTATCGAAGTGGGACAGGTCTTCAAGCTGGGAACCAAATACAGCGAGTCGATGGGAGCTGTCTACAAGGACGAAAACATGAAGGATCATCCTATCGTGATGGGATGTTACGGCATAGGCGTTACAAGGACGCTTGCTGCTGTCGTTGAACAGCACCATGATGAGAACGGTATCATATGGCCTGTGGCGATAGCGCCTTACCATGTGATAATAACTGTAATGAAGCCTGATGACGAAGTACAGTCAGCCATGGCAGAGGATATATACAGCAAACTGACTGCAGCGGGAGCAGAAGTGCTGCTTGACGACAGGAAAGAGCGTCCGGGCGTCAAGTTCAAGGATGCGGACCTTCTGGGCATACCGGTAAGGATCACAGTAGGCAGAGGTGCAGCAGACGGCATCATAGAATACAAGCTCAGACGTGATGCAGACAAAGTCGAGCTTACAGCAGAAGAGGGTATCAGCAGAGCACTGGAGCTGATCTCAGAAGAAAAATAATACGGATGCCAGTGCAGATAAGGATTATATGGGTACGGCAGACAAAAAAACAAAACGTGATAAACATAAGGCATCAGTCTATCTGAGCCTGTTCTGGGAATTCTTCAAAGTAGGGATTTTCACGATAGGCGGCGGCATGGCGATGATACCCCAGCTGCAGCAGGTGGCAGTGAACGATAAGAAATGGCTCACTGAGGATGAGATGATAGACTGCATAGCCGTCAGTCAGTCTCTTCCCGGAGTCATAGCTATAAACAGTGCTACATTCATCGGCAGGAAGAAGGGCGGTATCCGGGGTGCCTTGTCAGCTACGCTGGGAGTAGTGATGCCGTCGTTCATCATAATACTGCTGGCAGTGACCGTGCTTGGATTCATAGGCGACAACAGATATGTGGCAGGTGCTTTCACAGGTATAAAGGCAGCTGTGTGCGGGCTCATACTGGTGACTGTGGTCAGGCTTGGCAGACAGATACTCAAAGGTCCTTTCCAGTGGATCGTGGCGGTATGTGCTTTTGCAGCTATAGCTATATTCAGCGTAAATGTCGTATGGGTGATCATTGCAGGAGGAGTGGCAGGCATCATATACAATGCCGTCAGAAAACCACCGGTCAGGGAGGCAGATGAATGATATACGTTAAACTGTTTGCTATATTTTTCAGGATAGGTCTCTTCAGTTTCGGAGGCGGTCTGGCGATGCTGCCGCTGATATTCCAGAGCGTTCAGGAATTCGGCGTCATGACATCTCAGGCTTTTTCAGATCTGGTGGCGCTTTCACAGGTGACTCCGGGACCGATGGCTGTCAATGCGGCGACATTCGTAGGATACAATTTCGGAGGTGTTCTCGGGTCAGCTATCGCAACGATAGGCGTCTGCCTGCCGTCATTCGTCATAATGATGATAGTTTCCGGTGTACTGGATAAATTCCAAAACAGCAGGATAGTGGAAGGCTCATTTACGGGCATAAGACCTGTTACTGTAGGGCTCATAGGTTCAGCGGTACTTTATGTCAGCGAGACAACGCTTGTGAACGGCAGCCTGATATCGACAGATCTTTTTACAAGCGGAGCACAGTATTTCAACTTCATCCCCATAGTCATCTTTGCAGTGACAATACTGCTGACAGGTGTGCTGAAGATGAAGCCGATAACAGTCATGATAATAATGGGGATAGCAGGAGCATTTATATGTGGATAGGCGGAGTGAGAGTGATCGTCCTCGATGATGAAGGAAAGATGCTGATGGTAAGACAGCATCACGAGGGACGTGATATATGGATGGTGCCGGGAGGCGGCATAGAAGACGGAGAAACGTCTGAAGCAGCTGCGGTACGTGAAGTCAGAGAAGAGACTGGTCTCGATGTAGAGATAGGAAGACTCATCTGGCATGTCGAAGAGGTCTCAGAAGAAAGAGGACAGCGGTTCGTGAATTTTTTCCTTGGAGAACTTAAAGGCGGAGATCTGGAGCTGGGTGAAGATCCTGAATTCGACGCCTACCACCAGGTGCTCAGAGAAGTCAGGTTCATGACGAGAGAAGAAATAGAAAAGATACAGGTGCTTTATCCCGAATATCTCAAGGATGAGTTCTGGAGATTCCTTGAAGAAGACTACAGCGGATACAATGCATTCAAGATAAGACAGAAATAACATACATATCGACAGGAGGATTTTAAAATGAAATATGTAAAGATCGAAATGGAAAACGGCGATATCATGAGAGGTGAACTTTATCCTGAGATCGCACCTAAGACAGTTGAGAATTTCGTTAAACTTGTGGAGGAAGGTTTTTATGACGGTCTGATATTCCACAGAGTCATCCCGGGATTCATGATACAGGGTGGATGCCCTGATGGTACAGGTATGGGAGGTCCGGGACATACTATCATAGGAGAGTTCGCCATGAATGGTATCAAAAATGATCTGAAACACGAAAGAGGCGTACTTTCTATGGCAAGAGCTATGGATCCTGACTCAGCAGGTTCGCAGTTCTTCATCATGGTAGAAGATGCACCGCACCTGGACGGACAATATGCAGCATTCGGCAGGATCACAGAAGGCATGGAGGCAGCTGACAAGATCGTCAACCAGCCGAGAAACGCCATGGACAAGCCTGATACTCCTCAGATCATGAAAAAAGTAACTATCGAAGAGGAGTAGGATACTGCCGGTCTATCCGGTATCCGAAATCTGAAAATACCGACATAAAGCACAGGATATTGACTTTTATCCGATGCAGTGTTATAAAAGATAAAGTGAATAACAGGAAAGGAGCAGCAGAAAGTATGAGCAACCCTGACAGTTGTGACAGTAGAATGACCGGTGACGTGACATTCAGATATATACGGATACTGCTGCCGCATTATCCTGTATAGTCTGACCATAAATGCCATCGTCACTCATTTCGGCGGTGGTTTTTTTGTGCCTTTTATTATGCAGTGATATCGGGTCTGATCCGGTGCAGGTTCAGGCGCATGAAAGACCGCAAGCTACATATGCAGAAGGAGGACGAATAATGGAAAGAAGAGAAGAATTCACAAATACACAGCAGATCATGGATATACTGGGCAGCAGCATATCCGATGAAGAAAAACTCGCAGCCCTGAACGACTACCACGACAATGATATAGCAGAGGTTCTTGAGGGTCTTGATGAAGACGCAAGGAAAAAGCTCTATGTTATACTTGGCATCAGCCGTCTTGCGGATATATTCACTTATGTAGACGACTTTTCGAAATACGTCGGAGAGATGACCATTGAGCAGGCGGCATCAGTTCTTGAGCACATGGACGCCGATGACGCCATAGATGCACTGGAATCCATCAAAGATACAGATCTGCAGGACAGACTGATATCAATGATGGATAAAGACGTCACAGGTGATATACAGCTTATCAGATCTTTCAGCGATGATGAAGCAGGAAGCCTGATGACCAACGACTATGTGTCCATACCGGAGACATATACAATCAAGCAGGCAATGAGGTCGCTGATACGCCAGGCCAGCGACAATGACAATATCAATACTATATACGTCACAGATGATGGCGGCAGATATGCGGGTGCTATAGAGCTGAAGGACTTGATAATCGCCAGGGACTATACTCCACTGGAAGATGTGATAAGCCGCAGCTATCCTAGTATAAATGCCAGAGACAAGATCAGCGATGTCATCGAAAAACTGAAAGACTACGCTGAAGATTCAATCCCGGTACTGAACGATCAGGATATGCTCATCGGCGTAATAACTGCTGATGATATTGTGGAGGCCGTTGATGACGAGCTTGGAGAAGACTACGCCAGATTAGGTGGTCTGACCGCCGAAGAGGATCTGAACGAGACCCTGAAAGAAAGCATGAAAAAGAGGCTGCCATGGCTGGTGCTGCTTCTTGGGCTGGGACTTTGCGTATCCAGTGTGGTAGGTATGTTCGAAGGCATCGTGGCACAGGTTGCCATCGTAGTGTGCTTCCAGTCGCTGATACTTGATATGGCAGGAAATGCAGGCACACAGTCGCTGGCAGTCACTATAAGAGTGCTGATGGACGAAGATCTCTCCGGCAGGAAAAAACTCGGATTCGTGTTCAAGGAAATGAGAATAGGTCTGGTCAGCGGTCTGGCACTGGGTGTACTGACCTCTGTGTGTGTCGCATTCTATCTGTGGCTTGTCAAGGGCACGGCCATCGGATACAGTTTTGCGGTTTCAGGCTGTGTGGGCGTGTCGCTGATCATTGCAATGATGGTTGCAAGTCTGACCGGTGCAGTGATACCGATGTTTTTCAACAAGATAAAAGTAGACCCTGCTGTTGCATCGGGGCCGTTGATCACCACTGTCAACGACCTGGTGGCTGTCATTATATATTATGGTCTTGCAGGACTTTTCCTGGTGGGGCTGAACATGGTTTAACAGATTGTGGATAACCTGTCGTGAAAAAAAGTACTTGACAGCTACAAACGTTGAAATCAAGCCAATTGTAAAAATATTGTTATCCACAGGGTTCGTTGGATAATATTGTATACAATCATAAAAATCGTGTGGAAAACTTCTGAAAGCCTTGGTTTTAAAGGCTCAGGCACTTGTTGAGAAAAATAACAGGTGCATGAAAAAGCAGTTTACATAAAATACAAAAATGCTGTTGGAATTAAAAGAAAATTAGAACATGATCGTATACAGCGTCAGAAAACTGACAAAATAGAAAGGCAGCAGCATAATAAAAAACCTGTGTTTCGATATCATATCAGAACACAGGTTTTCTTTACACTTAAAAATTTCTGTTATATAAGATTCATTTTCTTCATTTCAGCTTCGATCCTCTGATCTACTTCTGCTGAAGGAGGGCAGAGCGGAAGTCTGAAATAAGGTTTCATTTTGTTCATCTTTGCCAGAGCTACTTTTACCGGGATAGGGTTGACATCAGAGAACATAGCATCGATGATAGGCTTCATTGAAAGCTGCAGCTCTCTTGCTCTCTCGATATTGCCGTCCAGGAAGCTCCTTGACATCTCAACGGATTCCTTAGGCATGATGTTGGCGATGACTGATATGTATCCTACGCCGCCCAGAGCCAGGAGAGGAACTACCATGTCGTCGTTTCCGGAATATACGGCGAAGTCATCAGGTACCAGTCTGCAGATCTCAGCGACCTGTGCGATATCTCCGCTTGCTTCCTTGATAGCTACGATGTTAGGGTGCTCAGCAAGCTTTGCAACTGTCTCAGGTGCGATGTTCACGCCTGTACGTCCTTTTACTGAATAGAGTATGCATGGGATGGATACTGCATCGGCTGTTGCAGTGTAGTGCTCTATGAGTCCCTGCTGTGAGCATTTGTTGTAATAAGGTGTTACCAGCAGCAGACCGTCAACACCTGTTGCTTCGATTCTTTTAGCCAGGTTGATGCCGTGTCTTGTGTCGTTGCTTCCGGCACCGCCGATAACAGGAACTCTTCCTGCAGCAACATCGACACAGAACCTGATGGTTTCTATGTGTTCTTCGTCATCGAGTGTTGAAGCTTCTCCGGAAGTACCGCATGCGATGATAGCATCGATACCTTCGTCGATCTGCCAGTTTATCAGATCTCTGTAAGCCTCAAAATCAACTGAACCGTCTTCGTTGAATGGAGTTGCGATAGCTACTCCGCATCCTGTAAATAATGCCATGTTTCATTTCCTCCTTAGAAATTTCCCTTGTAAATGATTTTCGTAAAAAAAAGTTGCATCCTACCGATGCAACATAAACATAGCCTTTCATGCTGGATCGATAGCGCCTCTGCCTAATGAATAGGGCAGGAGTACACAGTCTCTTGTTACTGTATACCAGAAATCCGTCATGCCTGACCGGATCCTTCGGCGGTATCTCCTTTCTCCGGCCTCACTGACTGCCGTCTCGAACCGGTTACTGATATCTACCGCGCCTCTATCAACTTTATATATCGAGTGTATACGTTTTTTTGTTTGATGTCAATAAAAAAATCAAAATAATATATGTTTTTTTATAGTAATTTTGAAAAGAAATACAAAAAGATGATTTATCAAAAATAATTGGGCTGGTGAATTATAATTGACTTGAACAACGAAATAGTGTAGAATATAATAAGAAATAGTGAATTATAATTATATTGAAATGCAGGAGATGAATGAATGAAAGAATCAAAGATAAAAAAAGACAATGCATTTGCTGAAAAACTGAAGAGCGTTCTTGATGATAACGGCATCACGATGACGCAGCTGGCAAATGATACCGGTATAACCTATAATATGGTCAAAAAATACTGCCATGGTATGGCAGAGCCGACTATATCGTATGCACTGAAGATAGCAGAGACATTGAATGTGTCGATAGACTGGCTGATGGGATATGAGCCGGTGAAGAAGAACGACATGTTCAGAGAAGTATTTGAACAGGATGTGACTTATATAGCAGGGTTCATGCGCACAGTCAGGAAACTGCCGGGCAGGGTCGCTATGGTGGATCCTATAGAGGAAAGAGAATGGACATATGCTCAGCTGAACGAGGATGTCAACATGCTGGCCAATGCACTGCTCCGTAATGGTGTGAATAAAAAAGATATAGTATTTTATCAGCTGCCAAACAGCAAGGAATTCGTGTTCTCGTATCTGGCGCCGCAGAAGATAGGAGCCATTACAAGCCCGGCGAATCCTAATTTCTCACCGGGAGAGACTGTGGTGTGTCTTGAGAACAACAAACCGAAAGTATATATATATGATGAATCCATAAAGGAAATGGCCGTTACTGCACTGGAGTTGTCATCGTACAGACCTGAGATCGTGCTGATGGCAGGAGATGGAGAAGTGCCGGAGGGACATGCCAGACTTTCTGATTTCGCGGCGGATGGAACTGCAAATGAGCCGGAAACAGACTTTGTTCCTAATATATATGAGGAAGTAATGCGTCTGTTCACATCCGGAACGACAGGAAAACCTAAGGGAGTGCCTGTTACCAATGCCAACGAGGTCATGACGTGTCACGATGTTATCATGCATTTCCCTATGAATTCAACAGACACGACTATGAATATGACTCCGTGGTTCCACAGGGGAGGTATACATTCCGGTGGTCCTGCGCCGACATTCTATGCCGGGGGAAGGGTAATAATACTGCGTAATTTCCAGCCGCAGATATCTCTGAAGTATACTGAGAAATACAGGATAACTTTCCTTATAGGGGTACCGTCTGTAATCAAGATGCTGGTGCGTATACAGGAAAGATTCAAAGCGGATCTTTCATCGCTTCGCGGTATCGTTACTATGGGGGCACCTTTCGAGAGAGCTGACTGCATAAAAGTTCAGGAAGTGTTGACAAAGAACATCTTCAACGGATACGGCACGACAGAGTCTTTCTGGAATACTTTCCTCAGACCTTATGACCTTCCTGAGATGTCAGGTACAGCAGGACGTTCATGTACAGATGATGAAGTGCGTATCGTCAAGCTCGGTGGAGAGCCTGATGATCTCGTTGCAATGGACAGTGTCGACACCGGAGAAATAATAATTCGTACACCGAAATCATCATACTGCTATCATGATAACCCGGAGGAAGAGAAAAAGAAATTCTACAAAGGATGGATATATACAGGTGATATAGGTACCTGGGACAAGAATCAGTATATCACTGTAGCAGGACGTAAGGACGATATGCTGATCTCAGGGGGAGAGAATATATATCCGCCTATCATAGAGGAAGTCCTCAACGAGCATCCTAAGGTACATCAGTCAGCTGTTACAGGGGTTCCTGACACACTCAGAGGAGAAGCTGTCACTGCATATATAGTTGCAGATGACGAATCACTTACTGTAGGCGAGCTGGCAAGATACTGCCTGAACTCACCGATGCTGTCCACATTCAAGCGTCCGCGCTACTACCGTTTCGTCAAGGAGCTGCCGCTGACAGCCACAGGCAAGCTGCAGCATTATCTCGTCAAGGAGATGGCTCTCAACGATCTGGAACTGGGACTGCTGAAATTAGCCATAGCTGACGAAGAGTAGGATCCTGCAAAGGATACCCGGCTGATCAGCATAATGCAGGAGTTAGCGAGACTGACCCCGGATAAATGCTGTCTAGAAGTCAGGTGATATGCGATGATTTTATGAAAAAGATACACTGTTGACAGCGGCAGTCCTCTGCCTGTTGCGCTGGAAAATGCCGCTGTTCATCAGATTAAGCTTGATTGTATGAGCATATATGGTGTATACTTTGGATATAAAAGGTAGAGTATTTCAGAAATCGGCATTGTGTAATAAAGGAGGTAAACGATGGAGCAGAAATTTTTGATTTGTGAACATTGCGGGAATATGGTAGCTATGGTAAAGGATAAAGGGGTACCTGTGATGTGCTGCGGTCAGAAGATGACAGAACTTGTACCTGGTACGACTGATGCTGCTGTAGAAAAGCATGTGCCTGAGTATAGTGTTGATGGCAGCAAGGTCAATGTAAAAGTGGGTTCAGTTGAACATCCTATGCAGCCGGAACACTATATTGAATGGGTATCTCTGCAGACGAAGCAGGGCAATCAGAGGAAAGCACTTGCACCGGGAGAAAAACCTGAAGTATGTTTCTCGCTGTGCGAAGGTGATGAAGTAGTAGCTGTTTATGCATACTGCAATCTTCATGGCCTCTGGAAAGCTTAGGACAGAAGTATCGGCGACCACAGTCCGCTGCAATGTAATATGGTATCGATATGAAAAGAGATCCTCTTTTTCTGCGTAATGCCGGAAAAAGAGGATCTTGTTTTGTTTTATCTTATGATGTAAATTTGATATTCAGATATCTGTCTCGGCATCATATACTATTTCTCCATCCATTACAGTAAGCAGTACTGATGCTTCAGGTATCTCGCTGTGAGGCACACTCAGCAAATCACGGTCTACAACTATTATGTCGGCGAGTTTTCCTTCAGCCAGGACGCCGATATCGTCCCTGTTATATGCCAGCGCCGCTGTCCTGGTGTATGCTGTCAGAGCTTCGGCAACTGTTATGCATTCCTGAGGATTGACTCCCGTAGGGACACCGTCGTCATCGCATCTTGTGACGGCGGAATATATGTTCGGGAACGGATCGAAATCCACAACAGGGTAGTCGGTGCCGAAGGCAAGTTGTGCGCCTGCATCCAGCAGCGATCTGTGAGGCCATTCGTACATGCACCGCTCTTTTCCTATACGTCTGATTTTTTCATTGAGATCCAGGGTCAGGTGATACGGCTGCATGGATGGTATCACGGACAGTTCACTGAATCTCGGGATATCTGCCGGATCGATGTTCTCGATGTGTTCCACAGTATTGAAGAAATCCTGAGGACCGTTGGTATTCCGGGATCTTTCGTACATGTCGAGGGCCATACGCACGGATCCGTCTGCGATACAGTGGAGTCTCACAGGAAGCCCGGCTCTGTTTGCAGCTGTTATGTACTTAGTGCTTTCTTTTTCAGGGACATTTGGAACGTCGACGCCGCAGGTGTCCGGTCTGTCTGAATAAGGTGCAAGCAGCAGGCCTGTAAAAGTGGAAGTGACTCCGTCTATGAACCCTTTCACGCCATTGAGCCGCAGCTTTTCTGAGAAAAACTCCTTCCTGTATTCCAGTGCTTTGCTGAAATCCGTATATCCGTCCAGCTTCGTGTAAAGGTGCAGACGGCAGGTCAGATCACCGGCGTCGTCCATTTCCTTGACGATCGTGTAATTGCGATGTGTTGTATCAGTGTAGTCATCGGCTGACATCTCGCTTATTGATGTCACACCACATCTGTTGATGTGGTGGAGAAAATCTCTGTGGACCTGTTTCATGACTTCAGGTTCCAGATCCATCACCTGAGCCATGGCCGGTGCGAATGCATCAGGCTCGAACAGGAGGCCGCTGAGTTCTCCGTTTTCCAGCAGGCCTATGGAGCCGCTGCGTGGTTTCATTTCGGGAGTGATGCCGGTTTCTTCCAGCGCCGGTGTATTCATCCAGAATGTATGGCAGTCTGCTGCGATGAGGTACACAGGTCTGTCCGGAATAGCGCCATCCAGCGATTTTTTTGTAGGCAGCGGAGCGTCTTTCCAGTTTGCGGGGAACCATCCTATGCCAAGGACCCTTTTTTCATCGGGATGTTCATCTGCGAATTTTTTTATCATAGCGACGCAGTCTGCTTCAGATGTGGTTTCAGAAAGTGTGTCGCACATATGGTCGCTGGCTGCTATGGCACCTACGAAGTAGTGGACATGTGCGTCTATGAATGCGGGCATTATCAGTCTGTCGCCGTAGTCTCTTGTTTCTGTATCAGGACCTTCAAGTTTGAACGCTTCAGGTCCCACTGCTATTATCCTGTTTCCGCTGACAGCAACACCTCCGGAGATGGTCTCTTTTGAAAGTGCTGTGAATATACGGCTGCTCTTTAAGATCTTATCAGCTTTCATTTTTCATATCCTCCATGTAAAGTCACGAAACGTCAGGCAGTAACGAAGCCGACTATCAGGAAAGCAACAGCGCTGAGGGCTGCCGAGCCGAGGACATAAGGCGCTACGGCTTTTATCTGAGTCATATTAGGCACTCCTGTACCTGCCGAAGTCATGAATACTGCGTCGGAGTAGAAACAGAACTTGCTGCCGAATGCAACTCCGGACATGATGGCTGCGATGATGATCGCAGGATCGATACCCATGGATGACGCCAGAGGTACGAAGATCGGTACAGTTATGACGATGAGCACCCAGAAACTTGCGGCTGCGAATGCCACAGCACCGATGATGATGAATGCCAGTGCCGGGAGCAGAGCAGGAGGGATAGTCCCTGAAAGTCCGTTGATGACGAATGTTGAGAATCCCATTGCATCGTTGGCGGAACCCAGTATGTAAGCGAAGCAGATGATGAACGCCAGTCCTGCCATGCTTGTGATGCCTTCGAACATGGTGTTCATGAACTCGCCGAGAGTCATCAGCCTCTGAGCCAGATAAAGTATGAACTGGATGACGATGGCTGCGATAATACCGTGTACGACGCTGTTGTCGCAGACGATAGTGACTACTATGAGTGCGATGATAGGTATGAAAAAGTTCAGCGGTGACGATGGCCTGATGTCTTCATCTGATTCTTCTCCCATATTTATTATTGATGATGTGCTTCCTGATGATTCAGCAGGGCAGAGTACAGAGCCGCCTGCGTCCACACGCTCGTAGGCTTTCTTTATCAGACCGACTTTCGGTATTATGCCGAGGGCTACAAGCAGACACACGATTATGGCGATGATCGGGAAGAACATATAAGGCAGAGATCTGACATAGTCAGTGAAACCCAGACCCTGTTCCGACAGGCAGCCGATGGCGAATGCAGCCCAGCTTGTAAAAGGTATCAGTACACATACGCAGGCTCCCATTGAGTTTGCGCCGTATGCCAGATGTTCACGGGGTATCCTCTGCTTGTCGGTCAGTGTTCTCATGGAAGATGACACTGCCAGCACGTTGAGATAATCGTCTACGAACATGATGATGCCCATGAGCCATGTGACGAACATCGTCTTTTTGCGTGTGTTTGCAAATCTGCCTATGGCGTTGGCGAATCCCTGGAGAGCTCCTGATTTTTCAAAGAGCTTGATGATGGCGCCGAAGCCCAGCAGCAGTATCAGCAGGAACTGATACGATTCGTTGGAAAGTGCTCCGTAGAGCCAGCCTACATAGCCGTTGAAGATGTCTGTCTTGAAGACAAGAGCAGCCCCGACTATTGATGAGAAAATGATCATCTCTGGCATTTTCTTGGTGATAAGAACGCCAATGATAAGTACTGCGATAGGTATGCATGATATTATTCCATATTCCATGTTTGCCTCCTTTTAAGTTATTAATATGATATAATTTAAATACGCCTTCAATATATGATAAATCTGAAAATTAAGAAATTACAAAACGGAGTGATTATTATAACTATAAATTATCATAATAATCACAAAAGACTATTATAATAATCCATAAGGAGTAGTGGAGATATGGTTAAAAAGGTGTATAATCACCTAAAGAAGTTATGGAAGTCGGAAGTTTAAATGTGGTCAGAAACAAAGGAGTGCTGTTTATGGAAAAAAGCAATGTCATGCTGCTGAATGACATAATCTACAAGGTACATACAATAGAAAACTGTGACGAGATGAGAAAATCGGTGCTGGAGATGCTGCAGTATCTGATACCTTCAGATATACTGACGTTTTATCTTGCATCGCCGGAAAGTCCATATGAACTGTCAAGACCTGTAGGGATAGGACTTGAGGAGGACCGATGGCAGCTTTATCTGGATCATTTTCAGAAACTCGATTATACGAGATGGACTTTTGCAGCTCCCCAGGCAGGCGTATACAGAGAAACTGATCTGATGAACGATGATGTGAGAGTCAACACGCCTTTTTATCAGCAGATGTTCGCCCCTGCAGGGATCCATTATTCTGTGATAATGACGATAATCCACGAAGGCCGGTTCCTGGGATGCATCAATCTTTTCAGGAAGCCGGAGGCCGGCGACTATACCGATGAAGAAGTGCTGGCGCTGGACATACTGAAGGGCCATCTGGGATTCAGGCTCAGCGTGATGCTGGAAAATCTCAGAGACAGAAGGCAGGCGTACCCTGCAGGAGATGAGCTGAAAAGCAGATATGGTCTGACTCAGCGTGAAACAGAGATCGCATATCTGCTGCTGGATGGCATATCAAAAGAAGATATATGCAGCAGCCTCTGCATCAGCCAGAACACCCTAAAGAAGCATACTCTGAACATATATAAAAAGCTGGGGATAAACAGCTGGAGAGAGATGCTTAAACTGCTGAAATGACAAAATATACAGGCCAGTGGAATGAATGATGACAGCCTGCAGCGCATGATGGACTCTGCAGGATCAGCTGTATGATAAGTGGCAGGAAAAGCTGAATGAAAAAGTGATATCTGCGGATATATGATAAGAACCCCCTTAAGTAGACAAGGTAAATAACCAAAATCTACGGAAGGGGGATTTTTCATTTTTGTATATAAAACGCCATCAGAGATATTTCCGGGATATCGATGGAGTTATGAGATCAAGTTGTGCAGCAAACGTTATTTCTGATACTGAAAGTATGCTTCGAAATCTACGGATCATGCCTGAACAGTCATTGTATGGAGTTACGATGCTGTTATATAATACATAAACTCAGCTAATTGTTACAATAATGCACTTTGCAGCTTGATTTAGAATTATCAGGCTATTATTTCAAATAAAAGAAAAAATGCAAAAAAAAGACATTTAACCTGTTGATTTTTTTGCGTGCTGATATATAATTAATTTGTTGTACCTGTACATGTAAATGCAGGCCAGATAAAGAAATCCAGATGGAGGAACAGGAAATGATAGCAGATAAAGTTTTAAAAAGCAATGTCATATATACCGGTGTCAGCAATGATATAATCAGCGGTGGAGTGGCTGTATCCGGGAACAGGATAATAGCTGTGGCCGGCAATGATGAGATCGATGCATATATCGGAGAGGACACGGAAGTCTACGAGTACAGGGATCAGCTGATAATGCCGGGTCTCATCGATAATCATGTGCATGTGACCATGGGAGCCATGATGCACGACAATGATCTTAACCTTGAAGGCACAAAGTCAGCGGAAGAATGTGTGGAGATGGTAAGGGCTTACCTTGAAAAGCACCCGGACACAAGTCTGCTGGTAGCTTCAGGCTGGATGATCTCCGCATGGGATAACAATGAATTCCCGCGTAAGGAGATGCTGGATGAGATCTCCACAGATATACCTATCTGCCTGGGAACAGCCGACGGATGGCTCAGCTGGGTAAACTCCAAGGCGCTGGAGATGTTCGGATACACGAAAGAAAGCATAACGAAAGAAAGAGAACTGTATGTCAAGAAAGACGAGACAGGCGAGCTCACAGGAATGCTGTACCATATAGGATCGGATCCTGTATTTTTCATGCTGCTCAATATAGATAAGACTCAGGCAAAGACCATGCTCAGACATTCGCTGGGTATATACAGCAGCTATGGCATCACTGCAGCCGGAGATGTTTCAAACGAGCTTGAGATCGAGAAAGAACCGAAGGGTTTCGTGCTCTACAGGGAAATGGAGCAGGCAGGCGACCTGGATGTCAGGATGTATGTGTATCCGTCCATAGGCAAGACCGGGGATTTCACCCGTGCGAAGGAACTTATGGACGAGTACAGAGACGGTTATGTCATCATGCCGGGACTGAAAGCTTATGGAGACGGCGTCATCGATGCCCACACAGGAGTGCTCAATGCACCTTATCTCGACAAGCCTGAGGATCCTGACTTCAATGCTACTCCGATATTCACACAGGAAGCTCTCAGCGATATCATAACCAAGGCCAATGCCGAGGGGTATCCGGTGAGGATCCACTGCACAGGTGACGGAAGCACGAGGATGGCGCTGAACGCCTTCGAAGCATCCATCAAAGCCAACGGCAGACACGGTCTCAGAAACGGCATCGAGCATATAGAGCTGATGGAGGATGAAGATTATCCGAGATTCGCGGAGCTGGATGTTATGGCAAACAAGCAGCCGGCACATTATTATCTCTGTACCGAAAAATATATGCTGGACGCACTGGGAGAAAGAAGATGGTTCAGGAGCCAGCCGCTGAAATCTTTTTACGATGCCGGAGCAAATGTATCCCTCAGCACGGATTTCCCTATCGTGGAGATCAATCCGTTCCACAACATCTACGTTGCAGTGACGAGACTTGATCTCGAGGGCAATGAGATCGGTGCGGATATAAATGAAAAGATAGATATATTCCAGGCTCTCCAGGGCTATACATACATGGGCGCATACGGCATGGGAGCTGAGAACGAGATAGGATCGCTGGAAGCCGGAAAGCTGGCGGACATCGCTGTCATAAACGGCAGAGTGTTCGATGAGGACCCTGAGAAACTTCTCGACAGGAAATCGGTCCTGACGATTATGGACGGGCGTACCGTCTATGAGGAAAAGCAGTAGTGCGGGGATCTGCAGATAAACGTCAGATACATTTTTTAAAATGTCAATAAATAATTATTTACACTAAGAGAGGAGAACTTATATCATGGAGTATGGAATATTATGTGTGCTCCCGGTAGTGACGATACTTGTTATCGCTGTTACCACAAAGCGTACGCTGTTTGCTATGACATGCGGTCTGGCAATGGCAGCGATGCTTCTTGGCAAAGGACCTAAAGGTTTTGCGGGATCGTTCTTTGACAATATCTACGCCGCATTCACAAACGAGTCACTTCAGTGGCTGCTGGTGGTTATCGCTCTGTTCGGAATACTGATAATGCTGTATGAGAAAACAGGCGCTGTAACTGATTTCGGATACTGGGCAGGCAAGTTCATCAAAACAAAGAAAACTGCACTGTTCGGTACATTCATCCTGGGTGTCGTTATATTCATCGACGACTACCTCAATAATCTGGCTGTAGGTACTACTATGAAAGGTATCACAGACAGACTTGGTATCCCGAGACAGCAGCTGGCTTATGTTGTAAATACAGTGGCAGCGCCGGTCTGCCTGCTGATACCGCTTTCATCATGGGCTGTATATTTTGCAACACTGATGGGAGACCAGGGCGTCAAGATCAATGGATCTTCGATGGCTGCATACATACACGGTCTGCCGCTGGCATTCTATGCGTGGTTCGCAGTTATCATATGTATCCTTCAGATCATTGGCGTGATCCCGAAGATCGGACCAATGAAAAAGGCTTACGAACGTTATGAGAGACTGGGCGATGTGTTCCCTGAAGGAACTGATCCTGAGCTGGTTGCAAGTGTAAAGAACGAAATGAACAGTGAACAGGAAGAAGGTAAGAAAGCTCATCCGTGGAACTTCCTCCTGCCGCTCATCGTCATGATCGTTGTAGCTCTGCTGACAGACGTGCTGAAAGGATCAGCCTCGGGCGTTATCGTAGCATTCGCTATGTATTTCCTTGAAAAGAAAATGAGCTTCAAGAATCTTCTGACAGCATGCTTCGACGGCGTTATGTCAATGGGATTCGTATTCATACTGTCAGTACTGGCTTTCTCAGTGCAGAATGCAAACATCGAGCTGGGACTGGCCAACTACGTTATCTCAGTTACAGAGCCTGTTATGAAGGGCGGATTCCTGCCTGCAGTAGTATTCATCGTATGCGGTATATATGCATATGCTACAGGATGCTTCTGGGATCTGGCAGCTATCATCATACCTATCGTTATCCCGCTTTCAAATGCAATGGGCGTAGATCCGATCGTTACATCAGCAGCAGTATTCTCAGGAGCTGCCTTCGGAAGCAACACATGCCTCTACGGAGACGGAGTCATCATGTGTGCACAGGGTTGTCAGATCAAGAGTCTCGACCTCATGACGACGACACTGCCGTATGCATGTATAGCCGGAGTAGCGACAGTGATATGCTATCTGGTTGTAGGATTTGCTATGTAGCACAAAATACATATAAAAAAGAATAGTTCCTTAAATGCCGTTAAAACCTTATGTTTCAGGGTTTTGACGGCATTTTTGTATATTGACAGATGCGTATTACAAAAAGGAAATAACGGCAGGGCAGATTACGGAAAGCAGATCTTAAAGCAGCTTTCAGCTGTGGATGCTGACGGTAATGGCAAAATCACAGATGAAAGTGATGCAGTTTACTACTATACTTATGGTGAGATAAAGAATGCAGGAGAAGAAGTAGCGTTCTATTATGGTAACCACGGAGAAGGTGAGACTGCCAATGTCAAAGGTGCTAAACTGTCAACGCTTCTTGACAACATAGAAGGCGTGGATATAAAGGACGACTGGATAATACAATATATGGAGGAAGACGCATATCATGCAACTTCTCCAGAGTATCAGGATACAGTGAGAGGTCTGACTGACGAGAACGGTGTAGGCAATGGTTCGAAATCCGGCCTGCCTGCAGAAACTGTCATAGGCTATGCCAATAAAACCGTTTATGACAACCCTGATGAAAATCGTGTAAATGATACAGAATATGTAAGTTTCCTCAACTATGAAAGAGAGACTTCATATGTCAGAGCATACAGACAGACTAACAGTGCTAACTCATCTGTACTGAAAGTTCTCAAAGGTGTTGTCGTAAGCAACAATGAGAGAGCAGATGGAGCCGCGCTTCCGACTGCAAAAACAGGTTACATATTAAGATCAGTTGATTCGAATGGTGATGCTATTGCAGATGACTACACTGTTCAGGGGCTTATGGAGGGCATGGATTGGCCTGTAACTCCTAATGTCATTGTAACATGGGCAGATCTTACAAATCAGAGTGGTAACTGGAATGGCGTATCAAAGGTAGTAACTATTGATGGTAAACTTACAACTGAGAAAAAACCTAAACCAACAACAGTAGTATCATTCCGATATAAAGAGAACACTTTCTATAAAGCTGACAATAACGGAGTTGTGACAGAACTTTTAAGATCCAATATCGCAAGCCAGGGACGTGAATTTCCTGAATCAAATGTAAAAGATGGGACTTCATATGAGTTCTTCGGATATAACAAGCCTATGTATGTGAGATATCAGGGTATGTACCTGAGGAGTCTCATAGATCCGGCTTCAGATGACAAGGTATACATCGTCCAGAAGAATGGTAAAGCGCTGGATATAACTGATACAGTAGATGATTACTTCGTAGCGTACTATTATACAGAATCAAAGAGTGCTACGAATATTTCCAATGGTAAAAGAGTGCCTCTGAATTATGATTCTGCTGTGTTTGTTGATACGAAGAGTGCAGAAATCGAATATTCAAACAACAGCGGAGATCATACTCCTGAATCAAAGAAGGGAGCTACAATATACAAAAACGCAGAAATCGTGATTGCTAAACAGCCTGCCGCAGTGAAGGGGTTATCAGCGAAACTTTCGAAATACAACAGCATCAGGGCAAGCTGGAACAAGGCTGATGGAGCTGACGGATACAGAGTATACTACAGAACAGGCAGTGGCAAGTGGAGCTCAAAGACTGTCAAGGGAACTTCAACAGTGATGTCAGGTCTGAAGTCAGACAAGACATATTCCGTAAAAGTAAAGGCTTACAATGAAGTGAACGGAGTAAAGGTATACAGTGATGAAAGTGCTGTAAAATCAGCAACTACACTGAAGAAAGTAACTCTTACAGCCAAGGTATCATCAGGCAAGGCTAAGATAAGCGTTTCGAATATCAAGGGCGAGTCAGGATATCAGATATACGGGAAGACTTCAAAAGGTGAGTGGAAACGTGTAAAGACTCTGAAAGCAGATAAAACATCATATACTACAGTTAAGAAGCTCAAGAAGGGTAAGACATACTATGTTAAAGCAAGAGCATACAAGACTGTAGATGGGAAGAAGATATATGCACCATGGTCGTCTGTAAAGAAAATCAAGAGATAGACAGGGGTAATATAGTGATGTAAGACGAGAAGCCGGTGAATTTTTCATCGGCTTTTCGGGATATAATAGACACCCGAAAAACAATAGTTGGGAAAGGTATAATAATATGTATTATAGCAGAAAAAAACATATCACCATTACGGTATTATTAGCTTCATTACTCGTGATTATAGGAATGACCACATCTGCAATAAACGTGCATGGTGCAGAATCTGATTCTGAAAAGCCGGGACTTGTCATAATGGGAGATGGCGTTAAGGGAACAGAAGGCTTTCAGAAAAATGTAATGTATCTGACTGTGGATCAGAAAGAAGATATAAAGGAAACTCGTGATCCGGAAAAATACGGTCTTGGCAATTGCTGGATAAGTGGAATGAGGTATTCTTCATATGATAATCATGGTACCGGCGGTTGGCACTATACCATAGCAGATGGCCTGGATGTGAAAAAACTTACAGATGCCGTTACAGACGGCAAATCGGACGAGATTGGTTCGGTATGGTTGTATTCATCAGATACATATAGTACCAAACTCATATTTTCAGAAGCAGGAAGGATGATGTATTATCCACCGGGGACAAGTATTGATTCAGAAAGAATTTCAGACCCTCCTATGATTGCATACTATAAAACTACAACAAAGACCGATGATCCTGAAAACGGTGTGGAGCCCGACGGTCCTGCTGAAAAGCTGGCATCAGGTTCAGAGACATATGTATATGGTCAGAAAAGCGGACCGAAAGATGATAATAACTGTCACTACATAAAAAGTGTAAACACGGTGGAAATCGGCGATTTCAGCTGTTTCATCAGGAGCAGCAATGATAGGTATGCTATTGCGACACTCAGGGATATCATATGCAAAGGTATTGAATACAGGACATATGATATGACAGACGGCAATGGTAATTCAATATCGTTCAATGTTAAAGGTGTATCTTTGGAATCTGTCATGGACAGGATGGGCATCGACGAGTTCATGCCGGACTATGCAGATATAAGGATACAGGCAGTATCATCTTCTGGTGAAACTCTCAGCATCAGCAGAGAACAGCTGAAAGACAGCATCGTGGCATGGGGCTTCTCAGATGACAGGGAGACACCGGCAGAACAGACCGGATATCTGGCATTTTATACGAAGGACAGTGATGGCAGCGGCAGAGTACCGTACGATCTCAGCAGGATAAACATCACAGACGAGAACGGCCATGTGCTTACGCAGGTGCCGCAGAAACCGGCAGAACCGGTGAAAGCACCGGCAGCTGTCAAAAATCTGACAGTAAAATCTGTAACATATGATTCGGTGAAGCTCACCTGGGCAAAGTCGGGAAATGCTACAGGATACGACGTATACCGCTCCACAAAGGAAAACAGCGGATATTCCAAAGTCAATAAGACTCCTGTGACATCGACATCTTTCAATAATAAGTCACTGAAGACGGGTACTAAATATTATTACAAAGTCAAGGCGCTGCGCACAGAAGGTACAGAGACAGTGGAAAGCGGCTATTCGAAATATGTTTCGGCCAGACCGCATCTCAGCAAACCGACGGTGAAACTCACGGCAGGCAAGAAAAAGGTGATTGTGAAATGGAACAGGATAAATGGAGCTGCAGGATATAAAGTATACCGCTCCACGAAGAAGAGCAGCGGATACAAGTGCATCGCCACTGTGAAAAAAGGCAGCACGAAGAGCCTGGTGAACAAGAATCTCAAAAAAGGAAAACGCTATTACTACCAAGTTCGCGCTTATGTGAAGGTCAGCGGTAAATACGTTTACAGCAGCTATTCATCGGCGAGATCAGCAAAAGCAAAATAACAGCATCAGGAGGAACCTATGATACACAGAGCTTCAAGGGGATTGAAAAGGGGTCTTGTGTGGCTGATGGTACTGATGATGGCAGCGGCCCTGATGCCTGCGACAGCCTTAACATCACATGCAGTTTCGGGAACAGTGAGCATAAACTATGTCGACAGCAGTGGAAAGACCGTGGAGCTGGAGCAGTGGAAGTATGACTCGAAGAACAAGACCTATACTGTAGATGGCAGCGAGCTTGGCATCGTCAGGGACTTCACCACAAAAGAAGCTGTCAGCGAGGTTGCGCCTGAACTTGCTGCATACCTGGAAAAACTGGGTAAAGGCTATGCGCTGCTGTATTCAGGAGTAAGTGGAAAACCTGATCCAAGAGTGGCCGGTGTAATAAAAAAAGGGATACTTATGGATGACCTCATAGAACGTGTCAGCGACAAGACGGGCATCGATATGAAAGGTAAAACCGAGATAACTCTGAAATCAGGGGATAAAGGTGTTGTAGGTAAAACATATGACAACTACTGGGGCAAGGAGAGATTCTATTATCCTGAATGGCTGGAAGCAGAGGATTATAATACATCAGCGGAAGGATATGAGGCATATAGTGTGCCAACTGCCTTGGCGATTACAGGGTACCAGGAACCATCATATAAAGACGAGGACGGCTTTGTAGATGTGAGCTCTCTCATATCTAATGCAGATGAAAAGTATGCCCTGAGAATTTTTCAGTCTCAAGTGAAAAATGGTGATTCGCGTGATATAAACATGGGTTATTTGAGCTGGCATGACATTACAAATATCACCTTCATTCCGGATGATCCTGACAGACCGTCTGAGGCTGCCGTTGCAGTATCGGAGAAAATAGACGCCATCGGAAGCGATATAACGCTGAAGAGCGAAGACACAATAAAGGCAGCAAGGTCCGCCTATGATGCACTTTCCGATGAAGACAAGGCACATGTATACAACTACAGCGAGCTGACAGCCGCGGAGAAAAAGATAGCGGAGCTGAAGGCTCCACCGGCAGCCGTAAAGAGCGTCAAAGCAAAGAGTGCATCCTATAACTCGGTGAAGATCTCCTGGGCTAAGTCTTCAGGTGCATCGGGATACTATGTATACAGAGCAACGTCAAAGTCAGGCACATATAAGTCTGTCGGTAAAACCACATCGACATCGTACACGAACAAGTCCCTCACCACAGGCAGCACATACCACTATAAAGTACGTGCATACAAGACGGGTAACGGCAAGGACATCCCGGGGGTGTATTCTTCAGTAGTATCAGCAAAACCTGTACCGGCGACACCATCACTGAAACTCACTGCAGGAAAGAAAAAGATAACAGTGAAGTGGGGCAAGGTCAGTGGTGCTACAGGCTATAAGATATACCGTTCGACGAAGAAGAGCAGCGGCTACAAGTGCATAAAGACCGTGACGAAGGGCAGTACTACAAGCTATGTGAACAAGAGCCTGAAAAAAGGTAAGAAATACTATTACAAAGTATGCGCATACAAAAAATCAGGAAGCAACTATACAAACGGTAAAAACTCTTCAGTAAAGTATGCAAAAGTAAAATAGGCATATACCATATGTGAAAATCAGAAAACAGATAGAGGAAATATTGTATACGATATTTCCTCTGCTTTGCATTTATGCAGAAGAGATCATTCCCCAATGTTTTAGGGGTAAAAAAGAGACTGCATTATCTGTATTTATACAGTTCATCAGTATGTGTAAAAAGATAGTCGAGATAAAGAAATCAAAGATCTCGTTTTGCACATTTTTTCAAAAAATGTTGTTCAAACAACACGAAAATGATTTTTTTATGGTAAAATATAAAAATGGACATCATAGAAGTAAAAAAACTGAAGTTTTCATACAACGGCGTTGACAGGATACTCGACGACATAAGTTTCAGCATACGCCGGGGAGAGACGGTCGGTATAATAGGAGAGTCAGGATGTGGCAAGAGCACGCTGTGTCATATACTGTGCGGTATCATACCTGGAGCGGTAGGCGGCGAGATCTCAGGTCATGCTGTCGTAGGCGGCGTGGAGCTCAGGGAAGCGCAGCTTAAGGATATGGCGGAGACTGTTGGTTTTGTCATGCAGGATCCGGACCGCCAGATCGTGACTTCCATGGTGGAGGATGAGCTGGCTTTCGGACCGGAAAACATGTGCGTACCTCCGGAAGAGATCAGGTGCAGAGTAGACAGCGTGCTGGACATTCTGGGGATAGACGATATAAGATACGAAGATCCCGGCAGACTTTCAGGAGGACAGAAACAGCTGGTGACGATAGGTTCTGTACTGACACTGCAGCCGGATATACTGATACTGGACGAGCCATTCAGTCATCTTGACAAAGAGCACCGCCAGGGCACTCTGGATGTGATAGACAGACTGCACAGAGCCGGCAAGACGATACTGATAGTAGAACACGATCACCGCCTTATAGAAGGGGCGGACAGATGGATACTGCTGGAGGACGGCAGGATAAAAGCACAGGGTACACCACAGGAACTGAAGGACATGATATGAGTCTGGAGATAAAAGATCTGACATTTACATACGATAAAAAAAACAAAGAAGCAGCTCCGCTGATAAAGGATTTCAGTGCTGTGTTCCCGGATGGCAGGATAACTGCTCTGACAGGCAGGAACGGAGTCGGCAAGACGACTCTTTCCAGGATAATAATGGGAATACTGGAGCCTGACAGCGGCAGTATATACTTCGGCGGCAGGGATCTTGGTCCTATGACGCTGGCTGAGCGTGGCAGGCTCATAGGATATGTCATGCAGAATCCTGCAAGGCAGATATTTTCAACCACTGTGGAGGAGGAGATGCGATACGGCCTCGAGAATCTGGGGCTTCCTGAGTCGGAGATAAAGGCAAGAGTGGATATATACCTCGATATATTCGGCCTGTCAGACAGGAAGGGCGATTTCCCTTTCAGGATGAGCCATGGTGAAAAGCAGCGACTGGTCCTGGCAGCCATACTTGCCATGAAACCTGAATATCTCATCCTTGATGAACCGACAGCCAGCCTTGACAGGAAGCGGCGCAGTACGCTGGGACAGCTGCTGAGGAACCTTGAATGCGGCGTCATGGTCATAAGCCACGATGATGAGTTCATAGCGCAGTACTGCGACGGGAAGGTCGAAATGGTGGCAAGCAATGGATAGACTCGATCCGAGGACAAGGATAGTTATGATAATAGCCATATCGGCGGCAGCCATGTTCACTGACCGCATACCGTATCTGCTGGGACTTTTCATATTCACAGCAGCGGTGATGCTGGCAGGGAATGTAGGCATAAAGCGTATCTGGAAGCAGCTGACAGGAGCCATCGGCATAGTAGCGTTCCTTTTCCTGCTGCAGACTGTGTTCGGACAGATGGAGCTTGGAGCGATGCTTTCTCTGAGGCTGCTGATAATAATAATGTCGGCGCTGATACTGCTGACGGGACCGCCAAGGGATTATCTGCTGGCGATGGTGCAGTGCAGGCTGCCCTATGAGCTGGCGTATATGGTCATCCTGGCGTTCCACTTTTTCCCGATACTGAGGGAGGAGTCACAGGATGTGTATTACAGCATACAGCTCAGAGGTACAGAACTGAAACATGTATCTGTGATGAAGAAACTTACGGCCTTCAGGAAGATGTGTATACCGGTGATGGCAAGCGCTCTTGAAAGAGCGAAGGATACCTCCATTGCGATGGAGGCCAGGGGATTCCGTGCCAGGAAGAAGAGGACATATATGAGAAAACTGAAACTCAGAAAGAAAGACATAGCTATAATGATCGTGATGCCTGTACTGGTAGCAGCGTTCCTGCTGATGTCAGGCTGTTCAGGCGGCAATACGGCACTGTCGAGATATCAGGCAGCCGTATCCATAACAGGCAGCGGCAGCGTTTCCATTTCGTGGAGCAGCGAGGAGAAGTATGACGGCGTAGCCATATGCGGTGATGAGACAGAAAAAGCCGATGTGCAGGAAATAAGCAAAGGCAGATACTACAGGTATTCGGCAGAGTTCACAGGTCTTGAAAATAACAGGAAATACAGCTATTCAGTAGGCGAGAAGGGCAGTATGAGCGATGAGGCCAGCTTCAGGCTGGACTGGGGCGCAGACGCGTTTTCGTTTCTGTTTGCCGGCGATGTTCAGTATCAGCTCAGGGACAGGGATTATGAAACCTGGGGCAGCTTCATGAAGAAAGCCTATGATGACAACAAGGATGCGGCATTTATGATAATGGCAGGAGATATGGTGGAGAAGGGTCCGGACCCGGAGGACTGGAAGTGCTTTTTCACGAATGGCGAATACCTGTTTTCAAGGCTGCCGCTGATGACGACGCCAGGCAATCACGAGACGTCAAAGATACCGGACACGTATCTTAAAATGATGTCGCTGCCTCAGAACGGACCGGTCAGCGAAGAGTTTTATTTTTTCGACTACGGCGACTGCCATTTCGTATCCCTCAACAGCTGTTTCCTGATGCCTGAGAGACAGAGCGAAAAAGGTTACGAAAAGAAACTGAAGAAGGTAAATGAATGGCTTGAAAAGGATCTTGGAAACAGCAATGCAAAATGGAAGATCGTATATATGCATCATCCGATGTATCCGGCAGTGGATGACAATGAACTTTACGGAAAACTCAGGGCAAACTGGGAGAAGACCTTTGAGGATACAGGCGTGGACGCCGTCCTGTGCGGGCATCAGCACGCATATATGCGCACGAAGGAGATGAACGGCGTCACATATATAATGTCGAATTCAGGGGAAAAACGCAGTTATTACATAAAGGAGGATACAAAACTTCCTGATTATGTACAGAAACTGTATGAAGAAGATTCGAATTACGTCAGGGCAGACGTGACAGGGGATGAGATAAAAGATTGAGTCATACAACAAAGAAGGAGAAGTGATAGACAGCTGCACTTTGAAATAACAGCTGTATGTGTGTAAAAAATGAGTATGAAATATCTGGAATGCGTGATCGAAAGCGGATTGTTCAATGAAGTCAGCAAAGCGGATTATATCGAGACTTTTGAAGAACTGCGTGTCACAGGAGTCAACATGATGAAAGGCGATGTAGTGTTCTGTGAAGACGATCAGGTAGACAAAATATGTATAATAGAAAGCGGCAGCATAAGGGGCGAGAAAGCCTACAGCACAGGAGAACTGCATATAATACAGTTCTATGACCAGGGGCATATCTTTGCACTGGAGGAAGCTGTATCCAAGCTCCGGACGTCGGCAATGGATTATGTATGCAATGAGGACTCATCTATAGTGTTTATTTCGCTGTCGGCTATAATGAAATCAAGATCCAGCGCTCAGATAATGTCGTTCATAATGCAGCGGCTTGCAGACGAGAGCATAAGGAAGATGCACAAGATAGAAATACTGGCAGAGCGTGGTCTGCGTGACAGGATAGTGATGTACCTTGACATACTGAAGAAAAAGTCAGGTACAGAGACGGTACATGTCAACATGGGACGGGAGCAGCTGGCACAGTTCCTGTGCGTCAACAGGAGCGCTCTTTCCAACGAGCTCAGCAAGATGAGACGGGAGGGCCTGATAGATTTCACTAAAAACGAATTTATAGTATACAACGAGAAGGGATCTGATTGAAGCGATGAATCATATCATAGGATTTGAGGGCGTCCGCAGGATAGACGAATCCCAGCACAGTCTGCCCCACAGACTCACAGTGACCACCCTCGATGACGACTTCGTGTTCAAAGGACGGGAAGAGTATGTTTTCCAGCAGCCGGAGGATTACGAAGTCTTTTCAGGAGACATAGACAGGATCGTTCTGGAAAAGTGGAGACCTGTGCTTGAAGATGCGCTGTACAGCATCGGAGACAGTCCGAACCTCATATTCTACAGCGAACGTGACTACAGGCTTTTCAATGCCATGCGCCGCAGGTTCGGAATACATATAGGAGCACTGGGGTACTATTCTCTGGAGGCCATGACAGGCCTTGCAGAGTCGGAGGAAGGCAGAAGCGAGTTCAGCGCCATAAAGGACGAACTGAAAAAAGAATACCGTGCCGAAGCCGAAAAGTCTGCTGCAAGAGAAGCAAGGCGGGGCACCATCGAGGAGAAGCTTGAGAAGACATGCAGGAAATACGGCATGAAATCAGAATTCAAAAGCGGGCTCATATATGTGACTACGTATGCCGGTGAATGGTACTTTGCATACAATGACAGGCCGGTGACACTTTATCATAAGAACTCTATACCGGTTAAGGACAGGCATGGCAGGCTGGTGAGACATTCCCACATACAGCCTGTAGAGCTTTATTCGCCTCTCAAGGCGCTGCAGTATATACGGAACCATGAAGCTGCTGAAGAAAACCGTCTGATGAGAAAGGACAGGCATAAAACAGAATAACAGTAATACATATCACCACCCGGAAATATAAATATTCCAGGTGGTGAGTTTATGATAATCCTTGTTAAAAGAAAAAAACTGCTGAAGATAACAGGAATGCTGGCTGTGGCAGGCGTTCTGGCTTTTACCCTGATCGCAGGGAAAGGATACATAAGAGAAAAAAGTATAGATACATCGGCGGACGGAAACTGGGGTCTTTCCTTCAGCCAGGAGGGGACTTCACCGACAGGCAACGCTACATCAGGCTATCTGAAAAAATACAATGCCTACTATATAGGCGATACCAGCAGCAAGTGTATATACCTGACTTTCGACGCTGGGTATGAGAACGGTTATACAGCGAAGATACTGGATGTCCTGAAAAAGCACCATGTGAAGGCAGCGTTTTTCCTGGTCGGAAACTATATATCTACAAGCCCTGAGCTTGTGCAGCGGATGGTGAAAGAGGGGCATATCGTAGGAAATCATACTTTCACGCATCCGGACATGTCGGAAATATCCACGAAGGAGCCTTTTTCAGAAGAGCTGACGAAGCTTGAACAGAAATATGTCGAAACCACAGGAAAGAAAATGAAAAAGTTCTACAGACCGCCTCAGGGCAAGTACAGCGAAGCGAATCTGAAAATGGCTGACGAAATGGGATACACTACGATATTCTGGAGTCTGGCATATGTGGACTGGTATGAATCGGATCAGCCGACGAAGGAAGAGGCGATGTCCAAACTGATACCACGCACACATCCCGGCGCCATAGTGCTCCTTCACAGCACATCGAAGACAAACAGCGAGATACTTGACGATCTGCTGACAAAGTGGGAGCAGATGGGGTACAGTTTCAGGACTCTTGAAGAGCTGTAGGCACAGAACATCCTCAAAGATATTTTATTTTCCTGAGATTTGTTGTAAAATATATATATACAAAGCAGAGAACGAACAGGATCTCAGGAAGGAGAATATCATGCCGCTTTTGATAATACTGGGTATCATAGTGCTGCTGGCCGCTGTCGCCATAATAAAAGTGAGCAAATGGCAGGCAGACAGATACGTGAGGCTTGCCAAAAAGGCGAAAGAGGCCGCCGACGCCGATGATACTGACAGCAACAGCAAAAACTGATACAGACAAACAGATACTGTAACATAAACAAGTCTCCTTTCATAGTATTTAATATACTGAAGAAAGGGGATTTTTGATATGGCAGATCGTAACAGAGGATGTGGATGTCCGGACAGACGCAGGCCACCTGCACCGGGATGCGGCTGCGGAAGCCCTGCAGCGTCAGCTGTACCTTCCTGTGACAGTGGCTGTGGATGCGGCGGTCCTGGTACTTCCAGGAGTTCGTCGGGGACTGCATGGACATCTGACAGATGCTGCAGACCGCAGCGTCGTGACAGAGATTGTGGATGCGGCAGAGAACGTGACAGAGAAGGTGGCTGCGGATGCTCCAGATAGCATGTGCACAGCTTCATTCTTTCAAACCGTTTCAGCCGGACGATCATTGCGTGAAGACTTCTTCAATGTTTTGAGTATATCCGGCAGACACATTTACGATATAATAAATAAAAAGGGGACACAGCTCAAATGGGCTGTGTCCTCTTTGCATTAACATGATATATCAGTTCTTGAGACTCTGCATAGGAGCAGGTATCCTGCCTCCTCTGTTTATCATAACTGATGAGGATTTGCTGTTTACTTTCATGATCGGTCCGCTTCCAAGGAGGCCTCCGAAATCCAGCATATCCCCTTCTTTGTATCCGATGGCAGGGATGACTCTTACGGCTGTTGTCTTTGAGTTCACCATGCCGATGGCTGCCTCGTCTGCGATGATGGCAGAGATCGTTTCATCAGGAGTATCTCCCGGTATCACAATCATGTCAAGACCTACAGAGCATACCGCAGTCATGGCTTCCAGCTTTTCGATGGACAGTGTGCCGTCCTTTGCGGCGTTTATCATACCTGCGTCTTCTGATACAGGTATGAAAGCTCCTGAAAGTCCGCCTACGTTGGAGGACGCCATAAGTCCGCCTTTTTTCACGGCGTCGTTGAGCATGGCGAGAGCTGCTGTCGTGCCATGTGTACCGCACTGTTCAAGACCTATCTCTTCAAGTATATATGCTACAGAATCTCCAACAGCAGGTGTAGGCGCAAGGGAAAGGTCTATGATACCGAAAGGTACTCCCAGCCTCTGAGATGCTTCGCTGCCAACAAGCTGCCCCATTCTGGTTATCTTGAATGCTGTTTTTTTGATGAGCTCTGCGACTTCTGAGAGAGGTGCATCTTTTGGAAGTTTAGAAAGAGCAGAGCGCACTACGCCGGGGCCTGATACGCCTACGTTGATGACGCAGTCAGGTTCACCGATACCGTGGAAAGCACCTGCCATGAAAGGGTTGTCCTCAGGTGCGTTGCAGAACACCACCAGTTTGGCAGCTCCGATACACTGTCTGTTTTTTGTGAGCGCCGATGCTTCATTGACTACAGAACCCATGAGTTTCACTGCATCCATGTTGATACCGGCTTTGGTGGAGCCTATGTTGACAGATGAGCATACGAAATCCGTTTCGTCAAGGGCCCGTGGTATGGATTCGATAAGTTCTCTGTCGCCTGCAGCAAAGCCTTTGTGAACCAGTGCAGAGTATCCGCCTATGAAGTTGACGCCGACAGTTTTCGCAGCCTTATCCAGCGTGAGGGCGTATTTCACAGGGTCACCGCCTGATGCTGCCACCAGCAGCGAAATCGGTGTCACCGATATCCTTTTGTTGACGATAGGTATGTCGTATTTCTTTTCTATATCTTCGCCTGTCTTTACGAGATTTCCGGCAAGTCTGCATATCTTTCTGTATATCTTTTCGCATGATCTGTCTATATCGCTGTCGCAGCAGTCCATAAGAGATATACCCATCGTGATGGTCCTTATGTCAAGGTGTTCGTCCTGTATCATGGTAACTGTTTCCATGATGTCTTTCATGTTAAGCAATCTGTAAAACCTCCTTTGTACCGCATCATATCCTGTGCATCGAATTAAAAATGTCTTCGTGCATCACATGCACTTTCATCGAAGGCACAGCATTGGCTATGCTTTTCTTGAAATCATCCAGCGAGCAGTCCAGTCTGCTTATATCCGTCAGCATTATCATAGCGAAATAATTGTCCAGTATGGACTGGGTCACTTCCACTACGTTGACATTTGACTTCGCACATACATTGCTCACGCTGGCAAGTATACCGACATCATCTTTTCCTATTACTGTTATTACTGCTTTCATTTGTATCCTCCTGATCTGTCTTTGATTTTCTCTGATACAAGATATCGACCGTCTTCTATATCCGGATCCTGGACATATGATATCCTGATATCAGTATATTTTCCTCTGAAATATTCCCTGTTGACGCCGCAGTGTCCCGCCATATTGGAAAATGAACGGCTGCTGCTTGAAAAAACTGCGTCGTGCAGCCGGGGGATCTCCTGCATCATCCTTATAAGCTGTTGCTCGAGAGATTCTCTTGCGATCTGCCCCTCCACCAGCTGTCTGAATGCCGGGTGATATGTGTGACCGTTTATCTCGCCTCCTTCAGCGATGAGATCGGTGCTTTTGAGTCCCACACGGAGTATCGTGATGCCTGCATCGTCCAATATCCTGTACATTTCTTTCGTGATGCTTACAGCTTCATCTGTAGTGAGGGGCGTATAGCGACCGTCCCTGTACATCTTGTAAAGTTCAGTGTCATTCAGGACTATCGTAGGGTAGAGTCTGGCACAGGATGGTCCGAGACGGACGGCTTCCTGTGCTGAGAAAATGCACTTCTCAAGACTATCGCCGGGAAGACCGATCATTAGCTGTATACCAAGTTCAAAACCGTAGTCCTTTATCAGATCACATGCCTTGTATACATCTTCGATTTTGTGTCCCCGGTTGGATGACTCCAGAACATCAGGTGCAAAGGACTGCACACCCAGCTCGATGATGTCTGCATCATACTTTTTCAGGTTATCCAGTATCTCACGGGTTATATAGTCCGGACGTGTGGACATATGTATTTTGTCGATGAGCCCCCTGTCCTTGTATTCTTTCGCCACTTCAAGGAATGATGACTGATCCTCAAGGGGGATGCCGGTGAAACTGCCTCCGAAAAATGCCAGTTCTATCTCTTCAAGTCCTCTGCCGGAAAGAGTCGGCAGGTATGTTTCTATTATATTTTTCACATCATCCGGCGTCACATCTGCCTGTCTTGCTGTGATGGCTTTCTGGTTGCAGAATACACAGTCGTTGGGGCAGCCCCTGTGGGGGATGAATACCGGGATTATAGCATGTTTCTTGCTCATTTGTTCACCGCCTGTAATAGTACCTGATGCAGCATAAAAACTCTGCCACCGGTACAATGTTAATATTATAAACTGAAATATACAGACGTTCAACTGTTTTTATGGTCTGCACACAAAAAAATAAGTTCGAATATAGTGTCGATTGTGAAAAACCATAAGTGAAGCAGGCTATGCATGTCATGTCAGCCTTATAGAAAGTGTCGAAAACCGTTGAAAAAAACATGAAAGTACTGTAAACTTAACTAAAGCTGCAGCGTATGCTGCGGTGGGACATTATTGAGAAGCATATGAGAAAATGGCTTTCGCCAAGCGGGGTGTGAAATGAAGACGATGAAA
Organism: uncultured Clostridia bacterium; assembly: GCA_934255435.1. GTDB lineage: Bacteria > Bacillota > Clostridia > Peptostreptococcales > Anaerovoracaceae > Lentihominibacter. The sequence goes on from CAKQNZ010000003.1 coordinate 37,159, forward strand.
AGCAAGCTGCTTGTCCTGGTGCTGGCTGTTGTGGTGGCAGGGATAGCAGGAATGGCGATATTCTATTACAGTGGTCAGTCGTATCTGAGACTCAATGGTGATGATAAAGTCACTATAGGACTGAACGGCATATATGAGGAACAGGGAGCAGAGGCACATTCGGATGGCAATGACGTTTCAGAAAGTGTAAAGATAAGCGGCAGCGTCGATACGACAAAGCCGGGAAAATACAAGCTGACATACAGGTCTGGCAATTTCACTGCAGAGAGGACTGTGGAGGTGCTGGACAAAATGGATCCTGAGATAGTGCTGGATGGTGCTCAGCAGATGACAATAAAACTCGGTGAAAAGTTCAAGGAGCCGGGATACAGCGCTGCAGACAGCAGCGGCGCCGACCTGACATCTGAAGTGAAGGTGACGGGAGCGGAGCTGACGAAAGCAGGAACTCAGAAGATAGCATATGAAGTACATGACAGTAATGGCAGTGGTACGAGGGTGTACAGGACTGTCGATGTCAAAGCCAATACAGATTATGATGCACCGGGGCTTCCGATATGTATGTATCATTATGTTTATGATGAGAACGATCCACCTGAAGACCTGCATCAGAGATTCGGCAACTACATATCTGCACAGGCTCTCGAAGAAGAACTGAACTGGCTCAACAGCCAGGACTATTATTACCCGACCTGGAAGGAAGTCAGGGAGTATATCGATGGCAAACTGCTGCTTCCGAAAAAGAGCATCGTGCTGTGCTTTGACGACGGAGCCAGGTCTTTCCTTGACAACGGTATACCAGTACTTGAAAAATGCAAGGTACCAGCCACATGCTTCATGATAACTTCATCGGACGGAAAGAAAAAGGTTGCAGAGTACAAGAGTGATTATGTATATTTTGAATCACATTCTGACAATATGCACAGGCCGGGAGGCAATATAGGTCACGGAGGTATATTCACGGCGATATCAGAAACGGAGGGGCTGGCAGATCTTAAAAAATCCATAGAAATATGCGGCAGCGGAGATGCCTTCGCATATCCTTTCGGAGACTACAACGACAGCAGTGTTGCTATGGTAAAAAAGGCAGGGTTCCTGTGTGCTGTGACTACGCAGGCAGGAAAGGCGCATCCGGGAGACGATCCGCTGCTGCTGCCGAGAGTCAGGATGAGTCTGGGACAGAGCCTCGATCAGTTCAAGTCGATGGTACAGTAAGTGTTTCTCAGCTGTGGTCGGCAAGTATGCTGCCGATATCTGTCAGAGGAAAGTCTCTGAAGAAAACGACATCTATATAACGGTCTTTTATGAAGGCCGTGATTTTTTTGCAGTCAGGGTGACGGCTCAGATCGCCGCTGAATACTATCTGTCTCTGTCTGTCTGCGATGATATTTCCGGCGCATCCTCCGATGAATCCGTAGTCGAATCCGGGGAGCATGATATGCCCAGGCTGTATCAGCAGGACGTCAGCATCGTAAGCAGAGAGCGCCGAGGCTATACCTCTGTCGTATGTGATGAACGACGAGTCGTCGACAGGAAGACAGCTGCACCGTGTATATCCCTGATGCACATCCACCATGGTGATGCCTGGAAAACGTGAGTTTACATGTTCAATCAGTGCGGGTGATGTATATTTCAGGTTGTGTATGAAGTATTTCCTGGTGCATACTGCGTTGTAGATTATATTTCCCGGGTAAACAGGACCGAGCTTCTTATTGCTGCCATGAAAAATACAGGAGTTTTCCCAGAGACCGGTTTGACACATATGTATGTCCGGATGGGTGAGTATCTGGCTGTATACAGGTGAAGGCGGCGTCATGGAGGCTCCGTTTACAGTATTGAGCTCGTATCCTGCCTTGGAAATATATTTTTTCAGACTGTCCGGAGCGTATGATGATATGAATGATCTATACATCCGGACCTCCTGTTATTTCCCGGGCAAAGCTGCGAGCGTGGTCTGCTTTTGCTTCATCAATGAAGACTGTATCGTATCCCAGATGACGCTCTGCCAGCATGGATATGTATCCCAGCTGAGAATGTCTGCAGTATCTTCTGACGCCTTCCTGGAACAGGTCTGCACCCTTTTCAGGTTTGTAGCCGCAGGTGGTTATTATGGCGACTTTTTTTCCTTTCCAAAGGGATGGGCCTTTGCGGTCCCCATAGTATTTGTTCAGTGCGTAGACTGCTCTGTCCAGGAGTGCTTTCATTGGAGCTGTGCAGTACCATGCGTATATGGGCGACGCCAGGACTATGATGTCGCTGCAAAGCATTTCATGGAATATCATATCAGCATCATCGTCCCGGATGCAGGCGGGGCGATTCCGGTCTTTCTGACATTCCCGGCAGGCCAGACAGGGCAGTATGTCCATATCGTACAGATCAAACTGCGTGTATGTATGATCCATTGATCTGAGCTGATCTTTGAAAGGTGTCAGCAGTGCAGCGGTATTCCCATCCTTTCTCGGACTTGCGAACAGTATGCATATCTTCATAAGTATAACTCCTCCCGTTATAAAATATCAGTGTTCACAGACATTCTTCCCAGTCTGTATGTTATAATGATGGGAAACTGTGTAAATAGGCAGTTCCCGGTTTCGTTTCATATAGTGCCGGTGCGTGTGCCGGATAGTTCCTGATATGATTATATCAGAATGGGAACAGGATATCATCAGGGAGAAGATACAATGAAAGAAAAAAACGACATAAAAAAAGAGCTTGAATATTTCCGTATAGGACGTTCATACGGAGGCAACCAGAACTGGATGATAGATCCATGGATGCATATAGGAGGCTGTGCAGCGC
>CAKQNZ010000004.1 GCA_934255435.1 uncultured Clostridia bacterium
CATATACTATGGTTGATAAAACAATGCAGGAGGAAGAAAATGAATAAGACAGAACGTATCAAAAACTTATGTGAGACAGCGTTATTCATCGCCATCGTATTTATAGGGGTATTCATCATCAAATTCCCCGGACCTTTCGGTTATGCACACATCGGAGATTCGATGATATTCCTTTCGGTGCTGATGCTTGGCGGAAAGCGTGGAGCAGTAGCAGGCGGCATTGGAGCTGCACTGGCAGACATAGTCAGCGGATATGCTGTATGGGCAGTGCCTACACTTATCTGCAAGGCAGCCATGGCTCTGGTGATGGGAGCTCTGATAAAGCACCATGTATTCGGACTCAAAGGCCGTGCATGCTGGATCGTGGCAGCAGTTGCAGGTGGTATGACACAGGGTATCGGATATGTGATATTCTGGTATTTCATGTTCGGTAAGGCAGCAGCTATCGCAGCTATATCAGGTCTGGCTTTCCAGATGGTGTCAGGAATAATTATCGCATTCGTTATCACAGAAGCATTACAGAAAACTTCGCTCAGAAAATACTTCATATACACTACGAACGGTAAAGGAGTGGAAAAATGTTAGAAGAAAAAATGAAAAGTTTCAGGAAGATCGACGCACACAGCCATATCGGATATTTCGGAAGCTGGTCTGATGTAGGCATAACTCCTGAAGAGCTGATAAAGCAGATGGATGAATACAACGTTGAAAAAAGCGTTATATGCACTTTCCCTATGAAAGAAAGCATAGATGCGGTGGATGCTTATCCTGACAGACTTGTAGGTGCTGCATGGGTGAATCCTTACGATCCTGATGCTGTAGCGCAGATACATGATGCAGTCGAGAACCATGGATTCAAGGCTATCAAGCTGCATCCGCTGTCACATGGATATCTCGCTAACGACGAATGTGTGTTCCCTGTCGCAGAGGCAGCCAGAGAGCTGGATATACCTCTCATGATACATACAGGACATCCGCCTTTCTCACTTCCGTGGAGCGTGGCACAGCTGGCAGACATATATCCCGATGTGAAGATGGTGATGATACACATGGGTCACGGCAACGGCATGTTCATACAGTCGGCTATAGATATGGCAAAGAAATATCCGAATCTGTATCTTGAAACTTCCGGTATGCCTATGCATACGAAGATAAAGGAAGCCTATGAGGATGTAGGAAGCGATCGTATAATGTGGGGACTGGACGCACCTTTCCATCACCCTGCTGTAGAAATGCTCAAGCCTGTTGTAAGTGGTCTTACAGACAGACAGCTGGAGGATGTGTTCTACAACAATGTGAAAAAGCTGCTGAAGCTGTAATATATGCAGCACGGTACAATATATCAGAAACTGCCGTATCCCGGGAAGTGATATGATCCCGGAACACGGCAGTTTTTCAGTTTTTTGGCTTGTGTTATCGTATAAATCCGTATTGCGCACTTTCTTTATATAAGACCAAGCAGATGCTGCACCAGCAGGCTCACAAGTGTTATGCCTGCCCAGCAGCAGAATCCCAGAAACAGCGGTTTGCTGCCTGTTTTTATAAGTTTCACGATATTGCTGTTGAGACCAATGGCGGCCATCGCCATGACGATCATGAACTTGCTCAGTTCTTTCAGCGGTGCGAAAACTCCTGAAGATACTCCCATGCTGACCGCTATCGTGGTTATCACCGATGCGATGATGAAGTACAGGATAAACATAGGGAAAGATCTTTTCAGGCTGAAGCCGGACTGCTTTGTCCCGCTGCCGGAAGCTGCGGTGTCACGGCTGCGTACATGGGACTGCCACAGAGCCAGGATCAGTGTTATCGGTATTATCGCCAGTGTCCTGGTGAGCTTGACTGTGACTGCCTTGTCCAGTGTCTGAGTCCCAAGAGAGTACATACTGTCCCAGGTGGAGGCAGCAGCTGTTACAGAGGATGTGTCGTTGACTGCAGTACCTGCGAATATGCCGAAAGTCTCTCCTGATGTCGTGTCAAACCCGATGAGAGCTCCAAGGGCAGGGAATATCAGTGCAGCGATAACGTTGAAGAAGAATATGACTGATATAGCCTGTGCTACTTCATCGTCATCAGCGTCGATGACAGGTGCAGTGGCAGCTATGGCAGACCCTCCGCATATGGACGACCCTACGCCCACCAGAGTGGATATGCGTCCGGGTATGTGCATGACTTTGCAGAGCATGAAAGATATCACAAGAGATGTAGTGATAGTACTGATGATGACAGGCAGCGACTGTTTTCCTGTAACGATTATCACCGACAGGTCGAGGCCGAAACCCAGCAGCACTACAGCGCTCTGAAGTATCTTCTTTGATGTGAAAGCTATGCCGGGCTGGAATCTGCCTTTGTCTTTCAGCAGCAGCGTTATTACCATGCCTGCGATTATAGCGATGACCGGCCCTCCGATCACAGGAAAAAGCTTTCCCAGCAGGAATGACGGGACTGCTATAGCAAGGCACAGCAGCAGACCGAAGCCTTTTTCTTTGATGAATGTCATGATATATGATATGTCCTTTCGTAAGATTTTGTATAGTATATGAATACTATACCCCAGCATCCCCGGAATGTGAATAGCTGCTGAAAAAGACTATAAGTTCAGAAAATTGATATTAAAGACATTTTTATAATATGAGGCAGTATTCAAAGGTACATATACTGTCTCTTTCATGTATATGGTATAATCATTACTGTCAGACAGGAAAAGTCAAACAGGAAGGAAAAGAGGTCAAGGATCTGTGTCAGAGAATTTTTTGATATGTATAAAAGCTGTAGCACCTATGTTTATCATGATATCAGTAGGGTGTCTTGTGCGGCTTTCCGGGATGGTGAACGATGATGAGCTGAACAAGTTCAACAAGATGGTGTTCCACACACTGTTTCCGATGCTTATGTTCTCGAACATATATCATGCGGATATCAGGGAGATAGTAGATATACGGCTGATAATATTCGCAGTTGCTGCAGTATTTGCAGTGTACTTCACAGGAATGGCGATAGCTGTGAAGACGGAAAAAAGCAGCAGGAGCCGTGGCGCTCTGATACAGGCGATATACAGAAGCAATTTCGTAATAATGGGTCTGCCGATAGCGACGAATATATACGGACATTCCAATGTGGGAGTCACGGCGGTGATGGTCGCCATAATCGTCCCGATATTCAATATACTGGCTGTCATAACCCTGGAGACATACAAAGGGTCTGCAGTGAATCCTCGCAAGATAGTCATGGGCATAGTCACGAATCCGCTGATAATCGGTATATTCACAGGCCTGGTATTTTCTCTGCTGAGCATACCGCTTCCGGGGATACTGGAAGATACGGTGAGTGAGATCTCGGCAGCAGCAAACCCGATGGCGCTGATAATCCTGGGAGCTTCCTTCAGGACAGGCGGCGTCAGGGAATGCAGGAAGAATCTGATAACAGCGGTGCTCATGCGACTGGTCATAGTGCCGGGCATCGTTCTGACTGTGGCAATGCTCCTTGGTATAAAAGATATAGCTTTCGTCACACTTGTAAGTATATTCGCAGCGCCGTGCGCCATATCATCATTCACCATGGCTCTTGAAATGAAAAGTGATGCGAATCTGGCAGGAAATGCAGTCATATTCACTTCGGCGTTATCCTGTTTCACCATGTTCGGATGGCTGCTGATTTTCAAAAGTCTGGGTGTGTTCTGATGTTTGACAAATGAAAATATCTGTGATAGCATAAATCGACAAATGAATCACTTCCATGTCCGCTCTGAGATCAGAGCAGCTAAGAGGGAATCCGGTGAGAATCCGGAGCGGACCCGCCACTGTGATCCAGGAGTTTCCGGCAGTGCCTCAGGGCAGCCACTGAGAGATCGGGAAGGCAGTCGGGAATGAAGACAGGTAAGTCAGGAGACCTGCATGAGAAGTATGCCGGACCACGGGTCAAATGGTCTGACGGTAATAATATGATAAATATGTTCAGGAATACGGACTGTACTTTATGGTGCAGTTTTTTTGTGTGGAGGTATAAAAATGAAAAACAGCTACAGATTTTTCAGCAACAAAGAATGTGAATATTTTCCATGTCATCAGGTGTCAGATCCGGACAAGTTCAACTGTCTGTTCTGCTACTGTCCGCTGTATGCGCTTGGTGACAGCTGCGGCGGCAATTTCACATACATAGGAGTAGATGAAAAGATAAAGGACTGCAGCGGATGTCTTCTGGCTCACAGCGAGAATGCCCATGATCATATCACCAGCAAGTTCATGGAATTAGCAGAGCTGGCAGCAAAGAACAAGAAATAGACCTGAGGTCATAGCTCTTTCAGATATACGTCAGGTTCCTCTGAAAGGAACTTTATGAACGTCTTTGTGAGTATGGAAACACGGTTCATGGGCAGAGAGGCTATACCTATTGTACGGAAGCATGGCGGATCCAGTGGCCGGACTTCGAAGTCGAAGTTGAAGTTTCGGACGATGAGCTCAGGCATTATAGTGATGCCGAACCCGTGGACTGCCATAGACATTACGGAGAAATCGTCATTGAGCATATAGCCTGTGTTTATTTTCCCGGGGATTTTATCCAGGACAGCCATAATATCATTATCGGAACCCTTTATCGGCATGATGAGGGGCTCTTTTTTTACTTCCGCAAGAGTGAGTTTTTCTTTGGCTGTGAAAGGGTGGTCCTTTGACATGAACACCAGCATCGCGATAAAGGGTTTCATAGTAGGTATAGTTGTGATACCGATAGGGTTCATAACAGCTGCGCTGATGCTCCGGATAAGCTTTGCAGATTTTGCAGCGGAGTTCATACCAGTGCTGCTGATCTGTCTGATTCTGGGTCTGGGTATGATAAAGGCTCAGCGCAGGACTGTCAGGATCGTGGGAGGCTTCGCCAGGCTGATACAGATACTGATATATAGACGTGATATCAGAAACGATATCTTGGAGGTGTAAAAATGAAAAAATCCGCAGGAAGAAGCCTTGAAGGATACAAAGTAAGAATAACAGACAAGGATGAACTGATAAACAGGATAATCGATGCAGAATGGGTCATGTTCGATGAGGTGGACAATATAGGCGGCAGAGCAGGCTGTCAGGACGACGGCAGGACTTTTTACATAATGCGGTATTCGAACCACTGCTGTCTTTCCGAAAGAACACTTGCAAGTTACTACGACGATCTGACAGATGCCGCAGCAGCAGGCAGGAACCTCATATCGGAAAAGTACGCATACATGATGGAGTTCACCGACCCTGAGTATTTCAGAACGGAGCTTGAACCGGTACTGCCGCAGATAACAGCATCGAAACAGCGTCTTGTGGATGCGATAGTGGATATAACGGTGGACAGTGAACTGAGATTTGCGAAAAAATATCCGTATTTCAGCAGAGGCAGCAGACCCACTGAGGATGACAGCGCAGGGATCACATCTGTAAAGTCGTATGCAGCAGGAGAATACAAAACGTATTCAGAAAAAACTCTCGAAGCATACCTGGAAGATCTCAGAGCTATGCTCGATGAAGGTACAGAACCATCTTTTGCAGCCCACGACAGGATGGTGAGGTTTTACGGATATGATGGCATAGACGATGCCGAGCAGCAGATGAAGGACAGACACAGCAGATAAGACTGAAATATGAAAAGGCGTGCGGATCATATAAAGGCACGTCTTTTTTGATGCAGAGGATACCTTTTACGCTGATTGAAAAGACAAGGCTGCTTTGATATAATAGACGCAATGGATCAGAAGCAGGAGATCTGGTATATGGTATATATGGAAGGGATTATAACTGGAGAAGACAACGAAGGAGAACGAAACAAATAAATGGAACGGAATCTGACATCTGGGAGTGTGCTAAGTAATATACTGTATTTTTCGCTGCCTTATCTGCTGTCGTATTTTCTGCAGACTCTTTACGGTATGGCGGATCTGTTCATAATAGGGCAGTTCGACGGAGTCGCAGGAACAACGGCGGTTTCCATAGGCAGTCAGATCATGCATATGCTGACGGTGATGATCGTTGGGCTTGCAATGGGTGCGACTGTGAATATCGGACACGCTGTGGGAGCAGGAGACAGAAAGAAAGCCTCACTTGTCATAGGTAACACGGCTACTCTTTTCATGGCAGTATCAATACCCCTGACGGTACTGCTGATATGCCTTGTGAAGCCGGTGGTCATGGTGATGTCGACTCCCGCTGAGGCGGTTTCCGGGACTGCAGCATATCTTACGATATGTTTTGCAGGTATACCGTTCATAACAGCATACAACGTCATCAGCTCGATATTCAGAGGTCTTGGGGATTCCAAGAGCCCGATGTACTTCATAGCTGTGGCGTGTGCTGCAAATATAATACTGGATCTTGTTTTCATGGGCGTCATGGATATGGGCCCGGCAGGTGCGGCGCTGGGTACGACGCTTTCGCAGACAATAAGCGTGGCTGTAGCACTGACAGCTATCGTGAAGCGCAGGCTCATATCGACAAGCAGAAGCGATTTCAGACCGTGCAGGGAGCATGTGCGCCGGATACTCAACATAGGCGTGCCGGTGGCTCTCCAGGACGGATTCATCCAGATAGCTTTCATAGTGATAACGATAATAGCAAACCAGAGAGGTCTCAATGATGCAGCTGCCGTAGGCATCGTGGAAAAGATAATAGGCTTCATATTCCTGGTGCCGTCCTCCATGCTGTCCACAGTATCGGCGGTGTGTGCCCAGAATATAGGAGCAGGCAAATACGAACGTGCTGCAAAGACTCTGAGATATGCCATCTTCATAGCTGCTGGGTTCGGACTGGTAGTGTCTGTGCTGATACAGTTCATTGCAGAGCCGGTGGTGGGCCTGTTCTCTTCGGACGCAGCGGTCATAACCATGGGAGGCCAGTATTTCAGAGGATATATAGCTGACTGTATGTTCGCAGGGATACACTTCTGCTTCAGCGGATACTTCTGTGCATATGGAAAATCAGGGATATCATTCCTGCATAATTTCCTGTCGGTGCTGCTGGCACGTGTTCCGGGAGCGTATTTTGCATCTAAGATGTTCGCAGATACGCTGTTGCCTATGGGGCTTGCAGCGGTGGCAGGCTCCATACTGTCAGTGATCATATGCACCATTGCTTTCATATGGCTGAGAAAAAGAGAACCGGAGCCGGTATAGCAGGTAAGTATACAGGAACAGTGCGAAGCTTTATAAATGATGATACGGCAGGAATGGAAAATAATATAGTCATATATATGATAGCAACTGCTGAGACAGATCTGAATGATATGAGGAAAGAATATGGATACTGTCAGAATGACAGATAAAGATGCAGCACATCTGCATAGCATAAGAAAAAAAATAATACTGATATATGGTGTGATCATACTTGCAGGAGCTGCTTACACTGCAGTGATACATATCACAGGTTTTGGACTGCCGTGCCTGTTCAATCACTTTACAGGCCTGCTGTGTCCCGGCTGCGGCACCTCCAGGATGGCGCTGGCAGCGATGCATCTCGATTTTGCAGCATCTTTCAGATACAATCCTGTCGCCTTCGTATCAGTGATAGTGTGGGTCACTGTGAGCATATGCTGTTTTGCAGGCAGACCGGTGATATTCAGAAGATCAAAAACACTGCTGACGATACTTTATGCAGATATACTATGTTATATGGTATTTACAGTGATCAGAAATATTCCGGGGATCTGGCCTATGCCGTGACATACTGGTGATCTTTCACATAGTATATGTATGTGATTTACCGGTCAAACATACGGAGTCATTGACATTGTAACGTCATTAATTTACAATGTTTATAAGGGCAGATATTTGCAGGAGAAATCATCATGAAAGGAAAATCATCAAATGGACAACAATAATATGAACAACGATCAGTACAACTACAATGACGACAGCAATCAGTACAGCTACGGGAATCAGCAGTATTCGTACCAGGCACCACAGGAACAGCCAGCTCATGGCAAGGCTGTAGCTTCACTGGTTCTGGGTATACTCGGTCTTGCGTGCTGCGGTATATGCGGACTGATAGGTCTGATCCTCGCAGTACAGGCTAAGAACGAAGGCAATGACGAAGGCATAAGAAAAGCAGGATTCGTACTTGGTATAATAGCTGTTGTTCTGTGGGGCATCGGTGTGTTTGCAAGCATAGTTACAGGCGCATTTTCATCAACGCTGGGAACGACGACATACCTTTAAAAAGAGTCTGTCAAAACTGAAAACATCAGGACCGGTCAGTGGCAAACAGTTTCATGTTTTATTGCTGGCCGGTTTTTATTATCATATCCTGATATGGCTTTTATTCAAGTTTATTTTGTGTTTTTCGGATAACAGTATCACGTGCAATAGCGGTGAGATTACCGGCTATACCGACGTCATCTTCGACTAAAAGAATATGTTTCATTTATCTGTACCTTTGCTTTACATTGTCTGTATGAGGTTATTCTAAGATATTATCATGCAGAGTGCAACCGTAAGTGCAGATAAAACCTTGCGGTCAGTCTCAGCGGGCTTTGCTGAGCTGACGTTTTTCCAGGAATGTGGTGAACTGCAGAGACCTGTCCATCTTGTTGCCGGCGATGCCTACTGCCTTGCCCAGGGTGAAGGCTGCGATGACAGTGCCGATACCAAGGCCGTCAACATGTCCCAGGCAGAAGAATGTCAGAGAAGCTGTAGCAGCAAGACACATCACATCGAAGACGATCTTTATGCGTGTGTATGCGACGCCGGTTATATCTGCCAGCTCTCTTGTGAACAGGTCTGTAGGGATTATCGGCAGTCCGCATCTGTTGGAAAGTGCGATGCCTATGCTGAACAGCGTGAAGCTGGCAGCGAAATATATGAAACGGCAGACGATGGTCTGGGGGAGTATGTTTATCCACAGTTCATAGAAGTCGATAAGTTCTCCGAATATGAAACCTACCACGAAACTGAACATGTACTGAGGCACGAATCTTTTTCTCAGTATCATCAGACATGCCACAAGGAATCCCTGGAAAATATATGTCCATGTACCAAGGGTAAGACCGTCGAACACTCTTGAAAATGCGTATGGCACGCTGGATACTGCCGATATGCCTGAACCTGCATATAGCATCAGCACTACGCCGAAGCTGTTTATCACAACAGCTATGGCAAGCGCAGCTTCGCCACGCCATGTGCGTCTGTCTGAGATCTGTCCTTTTTCCTGATAAGTCACTGCTTCCATCTGTTTTTCCTTCTTTCTTTTTACTCTTCAGTCAGCTTTCACAGCTGTATCAGTTCGTCTGATATCAAGTCTATCTCTGTCGCTGCATAATATCAAATGAATAATTTTCATAAAATAATAGAATGTGTCTATTATATAAGCTATAATAACAGAAGTGGTATTTACAGAAATGAATCAAGGAGGACATATAGTGAATCTTTATCATCTTCGCTATTTCGTGACACTGGCAGAAATGAAACACTATACAAGAGCGGCTGAACTTCTGTGTATATCCCAGCCCAGTCTCAGCCATGCCGTTAAACAGATGGAAAAGGAGCTGGGGGTGGCTCTTTTCGAGAAAGAAGGCAGGCACACTGTGATGACACGCTTCGGAGAGGAATTCCTGGAATACGCCCGGCAGTCTCTGGCGGTGCTGGACGAGGGCGTGGCTTCGCTGCAGAGAAGCTCCCGTGGAGAAGGTCTGATAAGGCTGGGGTTCGTGCGGCCTCTTGGAGTGGATTTCGTACCGGGTCTGGCGGCGGACTTCCTGAAGGCTTACCCGGATCGTGATATCAGATTCACTTTCCATACAGATCTTACGGAGCATCTGCTGGCGGGACTGGCAGCGAAGAAATTCGATATCGTGTTCGCCTCACAGCCGGAGGAAGCTGACGGACTCACTGCCGTGCCGGTGGAAAATCAGGAGCTTGTACTGATAACTCCGAAAGGGCATCCGCTGGCGTGTGCAGAAGAGATTAGTCTTGCTGACACCGAGGGGTACAGGCAGGTCTTCTTCGACAGGAGCTCCGGCATACGCAGAGTCATCGAAAAGATGTTCGACGATGCAGGCATATTGCCGGACATTGCATACGAGACGGAGGAGGATCAGGTCATAGCAGGCCTTGTGGCGAAGGGATTCGGTATAGCTGTGGTGCCGTATATGGACATGCTCCACAAGCTGGATGTCGAGATCATGAAGATAAAATCGCCGTCTCACGAGAGGCGTTTTTTCATGGTGACGGATGATCATGTATTCATGCCTCCGGCAGCCGGTTCATTCATGGATTTCGTTATTGAAAAATGCTGCGTTAAATAGTAGTAAAAAAATGCCGATAACAGTTGACATTCTGCCTGTAGATAGTATAATTCGCAAGGAAGCATTTTTGAGAGGACCGATGGTGCAGAAAATGTTTCTTTTTTTCTGCCGGACCGCATACCGGAGGTCATATCATCGGAATATATATACAGGAGTTGCAGAATGGAAAACGCTATATTGAATTTACAGCATCTTTCAAAGTCTTTCGACGGGAAAAAGATACTCGATGACCTGAGCATAGACATAGGTAAAAATGAATTCGTGACGCTGCTGGGTCCTTCCGGATGCGGCAAGACCACTACGCTGCGTATGATAGGAGGTTTTGTCAGACCTGACTCTGGCAGGATAATCTTCGAGGGAAAGGACATCACTGACTTGTCGCCGGACAAGCGCCATATCAACACGGTGTTCCAGAAATATTCGCTGTTTTCCCACATGAATGTGGCAGAGAACATAGCTTTCGGTCTGAAACTGAAGAAAAAGAGCAGATCATATATACAGGACAAGATAAAATATGCACTGAAACTTGTAGATCTTGAAGGTTTCGAGGAACGTCACCCCATGTATCTGTCAGGAGGCCAGCAGCAGCGTGTAGCCATCGCAAGGGCTATAGTCAACGAGCCGAAGGTGCTGCTCCTTGACGAGCCGCTGGGGGCGCTGGATCTTAAACTGCGTCAGGAGATGCAGAAGGAGCTTATCAAGATAAAAAACGAGCTGGGCATAACTTTCATATTCGTCACTCACGATCAGGAAGAAGCTCTCACCATGTCGGACAGGATAATCGTCATGAACCGTGGTCTGATACAGCAGATCGGAACGCCGGTGGATATCTACAACGAGCCGCAGAACGCATTCGTGGCAGATTTTATCGGAGAAAGCAATATCATAGACGGCGTGATGCCGCAGGACCGTCTGGTGAATATACTTGGACGGGCTTTTCCATGCGTGGACTACGGATTTGCAAAGGATGAGCAGGTGGATGTGGTGATAAGGCCTGAGGATATGGAATTCAGAGAGCCGGGAGAGGGTATGCTTGACGGCGTCGTGACTTCCATACTTTTCAAGGGCGTCCACTACGAGATGAAGGTGGAAGGCGGAGGCTTCGAATGGCTTGCTCACAGTACAGTGGCATATCAGCCGAGCACAAAGGTCGGCATATATGTCAGACCGGAAAACATACAGATAATGCACAAACCGGTATCAGAGGCACAGGAGGTGATAAGCGGCGATGAATAAACGCAGTCTTCTGTCAGGTCCGTATATCGTATGGACCATAGGATTCACAGTCCTGCCGATACTGATGATATTTTTCTATGCACTGAGAGACAGTCACGGCAGCTTCACTTTCAGCAACATACTTGCCATATTCCAGCCGGTACACCTGAGAGCTATGGGACTGTCGCTGGAGCTTGCGCTGATATGTACAGTCATATGTCTGCTGCTGGCATATCCGCTGGCGGTGATACTCAGAAAACTTTCCATAGGAAGACAGGGCATGATGGCGATAATCGTGATACTGCCGATGTGGGTGAACTTCGTACTCAGGATAATGGCGTGGCAGCTGCTGCTGTCTAGGAGCGGTATCATAAACGGCGTACTGAATGCGATAGGACTGCCGGGACAGGATCTTGCCAACTCAGGGATAGCCATAGTCATAGGAATGGTATACGACTATCTGCCATTCATGATACTGCCGGTTTACAATGCAGTCGCCGATCTCAATGAAGACATACTGGAGGCAGCAAGAGATCTCGGAGCTTCTCCGGCGTCGGTCCTAGTCAGGATCATGATACCTCTGACAAAGCCGGGGATCATAAGCGGCATAACCATGGTGTTCGTGCCGTCCCTGACTACATTCGCCATCCCCGACATACTGGGAGGCGGAAAAGTGATGCTCATAGGTAATATCATAGAACAGGAATTTTCAACGAGCATGAACTGGCACCTTGGCTCAGGGCTTTCCATAGCGCTGATGATATTTGTGCTGATAAGCATGCTGTTCACATCAGGCAATGAAGAAGGAAAGGAGAGCAGGGTATGGTAGGAAGCAGGAAATTTTTCATGAAGTTCTATTTGGTGCTGATAATAGCATTCCTTTATATCCCCATCGCAGTGCTGGTGGTGCTTTCTTTCAATGCGTCACGCTCCAGAGTCATATGGGGCGGATTCACGCTGGAATGGTATCAGACCTTATTTCATAACAGCGATGTGCTGGCAGCGCTGGAAAATACACTGACCATAGGTCTGGGATCAGCTGTGATAGCAACGCTGATAGGTCTGCTGGCGTCCGTAGGGATAGATGCCATGAAGAAAAGAAGCTATTCACTGACTCTGGGGTTCGGCAATATACCGATGCTGAATGCAGATATCGTGACAGGTATAGCACTGATGCTGTGGTTTTCCAGATTCACTGATCTGGGATATGTCAGCATACTTCTGGCTCATGTCACTTTCAATATACCCTATGTCGTTCTCTGCATAATGCCTAAGCTGCAGCAGATGGACATGAGCGTATATGAGGCGGCAAGGGATCTTGGAGCAGGCAGTGTGACGGCATTCGTCAGAGTCGTGCTGCCGAATATTTTCCCGGCTGTGATAAGCGGTTTTTTCATGGCAATGACTATGTCGATGGATGACTTTGTCGTGACATATTTTACCAAGGGTGCAGGCATAAACACACTTTCCACAATGATCTACGGAGAGCTGAAACGCGGTATAAAGCCGGAGATGTATGCTCTGTCCACCCTGATATTCGCTGTAGTCCTGGTGATACTGCTGCTGGTGAACTATATGCCGCGAATACGGCAGAGAAGGATACAGGCCGGGGAGGTGGATGCATGATCAGAAAAAGGCTTAAAAAATATATTATGGCTCTGCTGGCTGTTATGCTGATTTTTGCAGCTTCAGGCTGCGGCAGCACCGGAGAAGACAGCTCTTCTGAAAATACACAGCAGAAATCAGGCGGCGATACGATAACTGTACTGAACTATGGAGAATATATGGAGCCTGCCGTCCTGAAACAGTTTGAGAAGGAAACCGGGATAAAGGTGCTTTATGAGGAAGCCACCACGCCGGAGGAGATGTATTCGAAATATACATCCAGCACCATACCCTACGATCTGATATGTTCCTCGGACTATATGATAGAACGGCTGATATCAGAGGGGGAGACTGTGAAGATCGACCGCAGCAGTATGAAGTATGCGGATAATATCGGTGATTTTTACTGGAAACTGGCGCAGGTCTACGATCCGGGCAATGATTACAGCATCCCGTATTTCTGGGGGACGGTAGGCATACTCTACAACAAGTCCCTGATAGACGAGAAGATAACCAGCTGGGAAAGTCTGTTCAGCGGTAAGTACTCCGGCGAGATAATAATGCAGAACAGCATACGTGACGCATATATGTGTGCGCTGAAATACAAGGGATATTCTCTGAACACCACGGATCGCAGCCAGCTGAAGCAGGCGCAGGATATGCTGATAAAGCAGAAACCGGATGTGGAGGCGTATTTCGTTGATGAAGTCAGAGAGGAGATGGTGGCCGGTAACGCTGCACTGGCAGTGTGCTATTCCGGAGAAGCATATCTGGCTCACGAATACGAGGAAGATCTGGAATATGTGCTGCCGGAGGAAGGTTCCAATATCTGGATAGATTCATGGGCTATGATGAAGAAGGGCAGGAACCACGACGGAGCTTTGAAATTCCTCGATTTCCTGTGCCGGGAGGATGTTGCTGCGCAGAATTTTGAATACATCTATTACCCGACGCCTAATACAGCTGTGTTCGAAAGCCTTGATGAAGATGTCAGGAACGATCGTCTGATCTTTCCAAGCGAAGACGTGCTGAAAAAGTGCGAGGTATACAAGACCCTGGATGATGAGACCACAGCCCTGTACAGCCAGATGTGGAAAGAACTCAAGACAAAGTGATCCGTATGTGTGCAGATTTGAAAACATGCATGGAATATGATACATTATATTATGTATGAGAAAATAACAGTTATTACAGGAACGATCGATACAAAGATACGAGACAGGAGACAGAAATGACGGAATTACTGGCACCGGCAGGAAGTATGGAGGCCCTGAAAGCTGCAGTATCCGGAGGATGCGACGCAGTATATCTGGGACTTCGGAAATTCGGCGCCCGTGCATATTCGGACAACTTCGATACAGATTCACTTGCTGAAGCAGTCAGCTATGCGCACCTGAGAGACGTTAAGATATATGTGACGATGAATACCATCGTATTCGAAAGTGAGCTCAGCGACATGAGGGATCAGCTGCAGCAGCTGAACGATATCGGTGTTGACGGCGTGATAGTGCAGGATCTGGCTGTTTTCGACTATATGAAAGAGCATTTCATCGACATGGAGGCACACTGCTCCACGCAGATGGGTATAGACGACATCGACGGCACCATGCTTTTCAAAGAACTGGGAGCGGACCGTGTGGTACTGGCCCGGGAGACAGACATGGACGAGGTGCTGAGGATAAAAAAAGAAGCAAAGATACCTCTTGAGATATTCATCCACGGGGCACTTTGCGTGTCATACTCAGGCAACTGCCTGATGTCGGGACTTATCGGATACAGGAGCGGCAATCGTGGCAGATGCGTGGGTTCCTGCCGTAAGCTCTACGAGATCATAGATATGACTGAAGAAAGACTTCTGGGAAGAAACTATATCCTTTCCACGAAGGATCTCAATACGATAGATCATATAGATCAGCTGAAGAAAATAGACTCGCTGAAAATAGAAGGCCGGATGAAAGAACCTGCATATGTGGCCAATGTCGTGGCAAAATACAGGAAAGCCCTGGACGGTAGACTGACAGATGAAGACCGTCATGATCTTGAAAAGACATTCAACAGGACATACACTGAAGGCTATCTTTTTCATGAAGACGCAGGTGATATCACCAATATCAGCAGACCTAACAATTTCGGATACGAGATCGGAAAAGTAAAGGGATCTTTCAAAGGCATGTACGAGATATCACTGAGCAGTGTCCTGAACCAGAACGACATCATCAGGATAGACCATGACGACGAAGATATCAATCTGTCGGTGGTGAAGCTCTACGACAGGAGTGGCAGGCTGATAAACAGCGCCGACAGGACATGCTATATAAAGATAAAAGAAAAGCTTTCACCGGGAGATACGGTATACAAGACGAAGGACCAGAAATTCTACAGAGAGCTTGAAAGCTCCCAGGAGGGAGAATACAGACGTTTCCCGCTGGATCTTAAAGTTTATGCGTATCCCGGTGCAAAGCTTGTGATAGATGCGACAGGTTTCGGGATGTCATATGTCTACGAGAGCGAGGACGTCATCAGTGAAGCTGTGAAAAGTCCGGCAACAGAGGAGCAGGTGAGAAAGCAGCTTTCGAAGCTCAACGATACGGTGTTTTGTCTGGGCGACCTGCAGTTCGAAGGATACAACGCCTTCGTCCCGGCAGGCATGCTGAACAGCGCCAGAAGAGAGATAGTCGGAAAGCTTTACGACGCGAAGCTCAGCAGCTGTAAGAACAGACAGAAGACCGCATCTGCAAAAGAAAAGATATCATTCCCGCGCAAAGAGCCGTATCTTACGGCGTCTGTGACTACTAAGGAACAGTACGACGCCTGTGTCAGCAGCGGGATAGAAACAATATATTTCGACAATATAGTAAGAAGGAACCAGAACAGCTATGAAGACAGAGAAGGTGAACTGCTTATAGGCGGGTACGGCGGTATTTTCCATTACAGAGGCAGTAATCCATTCGTCACTGATTATTCCATGAATGTGGTGAACTCTGTCAGCTGCTATGAACTTTACAGACTGGGAGCACGCAGAGTGACGCTGTCATATGAGCTCAACAGGCAGCAGATAAAGGACTTGATAGATGAGTACCGCAGAGCCAACGACGGGTCTCCTTCGCTGGAAATGATAGTCTACGGCAGAGCTCCGCTGATGTTCACGAAATACTGTCCTATGAAGAAGATGGGACAGTGCGGAAAATGCAGGAAGAAGTCTTATGAACTGAAAGACGAATACGGCAGCTTCCCGGTGCTTTCCCATGAGGACTGTTCGACTACCATACTAAACGGCCGTGTCCTGAACCTCCTTGACGAGATGCCGTACATGGAGGGAATAGAGGCCTTCAGGCTCAGTTTCACCACCGAGACCGGAGATGAAGTGCACAGGACAGTCAGGGCAGCAATGGAGAAACTGCAGGGACGCTGCGGCAGGACGCTTTTCGATCAGAGCACCGACACGAGAGGCCATTTCAACAAGGAGATCTTATAGAGAAAGGGGAACAAAGGGAAATGATACAGGTAGAAAAACTTTCATACGGATTCCCGTCCAAGGACCTTTATGACGAGATATCATTCACACTGGAAACAGGATGCCACTGTGCGCTGATAGGCAGCAACGGCACCGGCAAATCCACACTGGCAGATATACTCATCCATCCGGAAAGATATCTTTACGACGGTGAAATCACAAGGGACGAGGACTGCAGGACAGGATACGCCAGTCAGTTCAGCGCAAGAGACAAGGACCGGGACTGCACCGTTTTCGAGTATCTCAGCGAGAGATTCCTGAAGATACAGCAGGATATCGCATCAGTGTGCGAGGAAATGGCGACGGCGGACGATCCGGAGCCCCTTTATGAAAAGTATCAGCAGCTTCTCGATCTGAACGAGTCCATGGATGCAGACAACTACGAAAGCAATATACGCAGGCAGCTCAACACGGCAGGAATGGGAGAGCTGGCAGAAATACAGCTGTCTCAGATAAGCGGCGGAGAGTACAAGCTGCTGCAGATAATGAGAGAGATGCTGCTGGCGCCGAACCTGCTGGTGTTGGACGAGCCGGACGTGTTCCTGGATTTCGGCAATCTGGGAAGTCTGTGCCAGCTTATAAACAGCTACAAAGGGACGCTGCTTGTGATAACCCACAACAGGTATCTGCTGGACCACTGTTTCAACAAGATCCTGCATCTTGAGAACTGCGATATACAGGAATTCGACGGCAGTTATACCCAGTACCGCTGCGCTGTGTCGAGACAGAAGGCAGAGCTCAGACAGCAGAGCATAGAAGAGCAGGAGGAGATAGAGCGTACCCAGGAGATGGTGGATATACTGCGGAAAAGAGCTACGCTGATGGTGAATCCGGTGATAGGCAGGTCTGTCAATGCGAAACAGACACAGCTGGACAGGCTCCTTGCAAGACAGATAAAATCACCGTTCATAGAGATCAGAGAGCCGCAGATCGTGCTGCCGCAGGTGCAGCCTGAGGAGCAGGAGGAAAGCAAAACAGTCCTCAGCGTCAGCGGATACAACGCAGGAGTCCATGGAGACCTGCTTGAAAATGTGGATTTCCAGCTGAAGGCAGGCGAGAAAGTTGCTGTGGTGGGAGCAAACGGCACAGGAAAGACGACGCTGATACGTGATATCCTCAAAAACGACGATCCGGCGATACACATAGATGAAGATACGAGATACGCCTGCATGTCACAGCTCCAGGGCGAGATGCTGGACGAAGGCAAAACCGTATATCAGATAATGCAGGATGCAGGTTTCGACACCAGGACGCAGATAAGAGAATACCTTTCGGGGTACTGTCTTGATGAAAAGGTCCTCGATCAGAAAGCAGGAGAGCTTTCCGGCGGTGAACAGAACCTGCTTCAGATAGCGATACTGGCTTCATCGGACGCACAGCTGCTGATAATGGACGAGCCTACGAGCCATCTGGATCTTTATGCACAGACAGCGCTTGAAAAAGCTGTATCGGAATACAGCGGCACAGTCCTGATGGTGAGCCATGACTTTTATCTTGTGGCAAACTGCGCAGACTATATACTGCTGGCAGAGGACAATATGCTGAGACGTTTGCGTGCCCGCAAATTCCGCAAGATGGTATATGACAGATACTTCGATCCGGAGTATCTTGAGACAGACAGGAAAAAGCAGCAGCTTGAAGCTGATATCACAGCAGCCTTCAGGAAAGACGACCTGGCAGCAGTAGAGAAATTATGCGACCAGCTGGAAGCGCTTGGCAGCAGCCGGAAATAAAAGCGGCCTGAGATTTTTTCCTGATCATTTTCAAAAAACACTTGACCTGAAGTCAGCTTCAGGTTTTAAGATATGATCAGATAAGTATAGTCTGATAAACTTAAAAAAGGAATAGTGAGGTCAGGAAAATGATTTACAACGATTACAAAGGTATCAAGCTGTCAGCGCTGGGCATGGGAAACATGAGGCTTCCTGTAGTCGACGGCGATGACAACAGAATCGACAAGGATGCTGCAGGAGAGTTGATAGCATACTGCATGGAGTCAGGGATAAATTATTACGATACGGCTTACGGATATCACGGCGGCAACTCTGAACTCGTGGTGGGGGAGCTGCTGAAGGAATATGACAGGAGCAGCTTCTATCTGGCGTCGAAGTTCCCCGGATATGATCTTTCCAATATGCCGAAGGTAAAGGAGATCTTCGAGGAACAGCTTGAAAAGTGTCAGGTGGAGTATTTTGATTTTTATATGTTCCACAACGTATGCGAGATGAATATAGATCAGTATCTCGATCCGAAGTACGGGATATTCGATTACCTGATGGAGCAGAAGAAAAACGGCAGGATAAAGCATCTGGGATTCTCTGCCCACGGAGACATCGAATGTATCACAAGGTTCCTTGAAGCATACGGCAAAGACATGGAATTCGGTCAGCTTGAGCTGAACTACTTTGATTATAAGTTCCAGGATGCCAAAGGCAAAGTAGAACTCCTTGACAAGTGGGGCATCCCTGTATGGGTAATGGAGCCTGTCAGGGGCGGTCAGCTTGCAGAGCTGCCGGAGGATGCAGCAGCCAGACTGAAAGAAGCAAGACCGGATGAAGACGTGCCTGCATGGGCCTTCAGATTCCTGCAGTCGATACCGAGCGTAACTGTGACGCTGTCTGGGATGTCGAATATTCAGCAGCTAAAGGCAAACATCAGCACTTATGCTGAAAACAAGCCGCTGGATAAAGATGAGATGGAGCTTGTCCTGAGCATAGCCGATGAGATGATAAGCAAGACCACAGTGCCTTGCACAGGATGTCATTACTGCGTATCAAAATGTCCTGAGGGACTGGACATACCGTTCCTGCTGAAACAGTACAACGAGGCAATGGTGGCAGGAGCCGGAGATTTTATCGCACCGATGGCACTGTCTTCAGTTGCAAAAGATAAACAGCCTGAATGCTGTATAGGCTGCCGCAGCTGTGAAAAGGTCTGTCCTCAGGGGATCAGGATCTCAGAGGAACTCAAAAAATTCGCAGTGAAACTGGGTAGATAGACAAAGGAAAAGACAAGCACTTTGTCGTAACGGCTCAGCTATATAACGAAATGAAAAAGCCCATTCAACATCATCTGCTGAATGGGCTCTTAACTTGGTTCTTTGAGTTTCACTGTTCTAACCTCCGTTTCATTGTCTCTGATTTCGTATCAGGAACGCTTACATTTTATTTCTTCGGTCTGTACCTCCTTTATCAGACTATAGTTTCGTACTATTGACGCTTACATGTTATTTCTTTGGTCCGTACCTCCGTTTTTCTGAGTCGATCATGAGATGCAATCTTATGAACAACTTCTTTTGATGGTTTTATTATATTCCCTTATAACTAATTTGTCAATGAAAATTTCGAAAATTCTATGAATAAATTTACGGATAGTTCTGAGTTATCCCGGACAGCGGGATTTCTGCGTATATGATGGAAAAAGCCCTGAAATCAGGCAATATTTGTGCGAATAACTGTCTGAACGTTTATTTATATATGCACGTATGATATAATCGGCAGGATCCATGATCACAGAAAATAAAAAAGGGACAGAAGGAGAAAAGTATGAAGAAAATAATGATGACTGCCCTGACGGCGCTGGTATTATGTATCAGTACGTTCACGGCGTCACCGGGGATCTTTGTATCAGCAGAAGAAAACAGTGACGGTACGAAGACATCTGTGGACACAGGAAAGCTGATGTACATAACTTTGCAGGAGAACACAGCTTACCGGTGGAACGCCAACGGTGAAGCGGCTAAAAGCAATGAGATACATCTGGACGATACCGAGGGCATGAACTGCAGCTACAGGTTCGACTATGTCGAGGACAACTGGTACGGCATAAAGCATATAAACAAAAACGGGATCGACAGATTCGTCGATATAGAGGATAAGAGCAAGGATGACGGCAAGGTACTGCATCTCTGGGAGTCGGATGATGATAAGGTCAAAGGCAACAACCATCGTCAGTTTGCATTCTACTATGTAGGCGATGACGCTAATGGTAACAGACAGTACTACATACAGAACAGGAACAGCGGTCTGTGGATGGGCTATGAGGACACCGACAAGAACGGTAAACCGAGCTACGGGGACAAGATCATCCAGACTAAAAAAGAAAAGCGCAAGCTCTGGATCGTGACGCCTGCAGTAATACCTAAGAGCGGCAACGAATCCGAGGATCTGATCAAGACCGAGAAAGGTCAGGCTTACTGTGAGATCTATTATCCTGGTACTATCGAGAGCATAAACCGCAACAGCGATTCAGTCACCAATGGGACAGGACTGCATCTGTATCCGATGGGTACCAGCAGCAAATGGTCCCTGGAATGGATAGATGAATATCAGGCCTACAAGATACATGCCCTTACAGACGGTGAGTCGGATCTGGGCAAGGTATGGGACGTTACCAGCCAGAGTGGGGCCGAGTATGCTGGGATACACATCTGGGACAACAACAGCAACGAAGGCAATAAAAACACAAGCAATCTGTGGCGTTTCATAAAACAGAAAAACGGCACATACAAGATACAGAGTGCACGAACAGGCAAATTCGCCAATGACGGTACAGTGGACAAAGACGGCAAGACGACTCCATGGCTGTCACAGACGAACAGCGGTACGGAATTTGCGCTGGAGTTTTTTGCCAGCGACGGCGATGAGATCAGTTACAACTATTCACAGGACTGGATGGCTGAGCTGCCGGATGATGCTGTACTTTCATCCGTAAATCTGCCGGGAAGTCATGACGCCGGTACAGCAGCTGTCGTTGAGGATTTCATGGCACAGCTTTCATTCACATCATGCCAGAAGCTTTATTACGAAGAGCAGCTGAATGTAGGTGTGAGGAGTTTCGATATCAGATGCAATGCACCAAGTGACAAGGCCGTGCCTTCAGATGTACGCATAATACACGGCAGTGAGAAATGGGCGTGCAGCAACAGAGACGCATCCGATCTTACCCTCGATGACATATTCACAGAGAGTGTGAGATTCCTGGATGAACATCCTACAGAGACCATCGTGATGATGATAAAGGACGATGACGGCAGCGCAGAGGGACTTGCCAGAGCCGTAGGCAATTTCCTGAAGACTGAAGTAAAGAAATACAACCACGGCCACGTATGGACCGGCGACTACATCCCGTCAGTAAAGGAAGCCAGAGGAAAGATCGTATTCTTTAGGAGATACGAGCTGGATACATTACGATATTCGCCTGCCGGAGATGAACTCAAGATCGAATGGTTCGGCATAGATGTTTCCAAATGGGATGATCATGCGTACAGTGGAGCCAAGTATTACGCCCCGAGGATATACGGAAAGGACAGATACGGCAAAAGTGTATATGCGCAGGATGCATATAATGAAAACTATGCAGACAAACTAAAATATATAGAAGGCACGATGGCACAGACCACCGGATCGGATCCGGAACATACGATCCCGGACGATGCGTGGATATTCAACTACACCATCTGCGCCAAGTGGCGTCCGCTGGAAACAGCTAAATTCATAAATCCGGATCTGTTCGAAGACAAGTTCGGCAGTGACAAGAAAGGCTATATCGACAATCGCCGTCTGGGCATGGTGATGCTGAATTTCGTAGACAGACCGATGAGCAGACTGATATATGAGACCAATCTTGGAAAAACTGATTTCCTTACTGCAAAGGCAGTATTCCCGAAGAGTATAAGTCTCAAAAAAGGACAGAAGCTTTCACAAGCAGTGCTTTCGGGCCATATCGGAAACGGCAGATGGGTGTTCGAAAAGGGCAGCTATGTGCCTGATGATAAGGATTTCAGCACAGGAAGGACATATAAGCTTAAATTCATACCGTCAGACGACAGACTGCAGGGCGTGGAGAAAGAAGTAAAGATAACATCTTTCAACGGCAGCAAAATACCGTCAGATAAAAATGACGGAAAAGGCAAGAACGGCAATGAAAGTCCGGGAACAGCAAAGACAGCCACATCAGACAGCACGAACATGTACATACTGACAGCTTCAGCCATCGCAGCAGCACTGGCAGCAGCCGGCATCATCCTGGCGATGAGAAGACGGAGGAACAGCTGATGCATATATGTACTGTAGTGATAGACTATCAGCACGCAGCATAAAATAAAACTTGTGGATATCAGCACTTTGACAACCATCCAAAAAAAATATATAATAAAAAAAGATCGTGTAGCGGAAAGCGTAAAGCCAGATTACTGGTTTTGCGCTTTCTTTTCGTTTTACGGATAATTTTAAGAACAGGAGAATTTCAGAAATGGAACAGGAAAAACAGCAGGTGGCTGTCAACAGGATGGGAACGGAGAAGGTATCGAAGGTGATGATATCCATGGGTATACCGATCATACTGTCCATGGTGCTGCAGGCCTGCTACAATATCGTGGACAGCATGTTCGTTGCCAGGATACCAGGCACAGGCGAGAGTGCGGTGAATGCTCTGACGCTGGCGTTTCCGGTACAGATGCTCATCGTAGCACTGGGCATAGGAACAGGCGTAGGCGTCAATGCGCTGCTTTCCAGGACGCTGGGGGAGAAGGATGAAGATAAGGTCGCATTCATTGCAGGCAACGGAGTGGCACTGGGGATCATCATATATGTGGCGTTTTTCATATTCGGACTCTTCGGTATAGATGTCTATCTGAGATCGCAGACGACAGAACAGCTGATACTGGAAATGGGGCATACATATCTCAGCATATGCACTCTGGCATGTATTGGAATGGTGATGTTCTCGATATATGAAAAACTGCTCCAGGCGACAGGAAAGTCGATATATTCGACCATCGCAATGATATCGGGAGCGGTGACCAATATCGTACTGGATCCCATAATGATCTTCGGATATCCTGGACTTCCGGAAATGGGCATCGCAGGAGCGGCATACGCTACAGTTATCGGTCAGTTCGTGTCGTGCATCGTTGCCATGTATTTTCATTACAGAAAAAATGTCGAGATAAGAAGCGGCGTCAGATATATGAAGCTCAAGCTGCCCATAGTCAGAGAGATATATGTCATAGGACTTCCGGCAATAATAATGCAGGCGCTTATGTCCGTGATGACATACGGAGTCAATATAATCTTCGGTGCAGTTTCGACTGCTGCAGTAACGGCATACGGCATATTCTACAAGATACAGCAGTTCATTTTCTTTGCAGGATTCGGACTGAGGGACGCCATAACGCCGATCGTATCCTTCAACTACGGCATGGGAAGCAGGAAACGTGTAGAGGAAGGCATCAGATACGGACTGATCTATGTTGAAGCTATCATGGCGGCAGGGATAATACTGCTGCAGGTGTTCGCAGGACCGCTGGTAGCGATATTCGGTCTGTCTGATACTACTGCAGAACTTTGTATATCGTCGATACGCATAATATCCACGGGATTCCTCTTTGCCGGCGCCAACATAGCACTGCAGGGCGTGTTCCAGGCACTGGGGTGTGGTATAAGTTCTCTTGTGATATCACTGCTGCGACTGCTGATTGTGGTGATGCCGCTGGCAAAGGTATTTTCCATGATGGAAAATGCAGAAACGCTGATCTGGCTGGCGTTCCCGATAGCCGAGTTAGCAGCTATGGCAGCAGCTCTGGTACTTCTCAGGAGAGTGTTCAGGAAAATCATATCCGGGATGGAAGACTGAGTATAAATATCACGGCAAATAAAAACTGATACGCCTGCAGATTTTGCGACCCGCTGCCGGCGCATCAGTTTTTTAAGCTAACATCATTATCATCTCGACTGCGAATACTGCAAGGCATGCGCCGATAGCGACCACCAGAAGCCCTTTGCCTCTGGATGCCAGCAGTATAGCGACAAGCAGTCCTGCTGCGGCGGATATCATACTGCCTGTGGCGTAGAGTATGGCAGGGAACGTCATGGCTGCCAGCACTGTGTAAGGTATATAGTACAGGAACGAGTTGATGAACCTGTTTTCGATCTTCCTGTTCATTATCACGAAAGGTATGACCCTTATAAGGTATGTCACGCCTGCCATGACGATGAGATACGGTATGAATTTGCTGAACCCCATCACTGCACCTCCTGACTCTCGCTGACAGGGAAAAGTACAGCGCCTGCCGCTGAAGCAGCTACTGCACATATGATGATGGCAAATCCTGTCGAAACACCTGAAAAAACAGGAGTATAGCGAAATGCGGCACTGATGGCTACAGCAATGGCAACTACTGCCAGGACACGCCTGTCTTCCTTTGCCTTAGGAACTACTACTGCGATGAACATGCCGTAAAGCGCCACACCCAGGGCACTTGTTATTATCTCAGGCATGATATTGCCAAGGATAGCTCCTGTCACAGTACCGGCAGTCCATCCGATTACCGGCAGCGAAGCAAGACCTGCAAAATAACGTCTGCTTATCTGACCGTCCTGTCCTATTGCCACAGCGAATATCTCATCAGTGATGGCAAATCCCAGTATCAGACGCCATATACCTTTGAATCTGTCATTCACTTTCTGTGAAAGAGCGATACCCATCAGCCCGTAACGAAGATTGACAACAAACTGCATTATAGCCATTTCGAGATATGTGCCCATATGAGTCAGGACAGTGACTCCCGCAAACTGTCCGGCCGAGGTCAGATTGGTAATCGATATCAGCATAGACTCGATCCAGGTACAGCCAGCCTCCACCGCCATAAGGCCAAAGGCGACAGAAACCGAGAAATATCCTAATGCGATGGGGATACCGTCACGGACCCCCTTAGTGAAACTCATTGTTAAAACATCCTTTCTTTTTTGCGTAACGTCAATATTATATACTCATATCGGAATAAAGTAAAATCATTTAGAAACAATCGAGCTGCAGTGATATTTCGGGAAGAAAGGTTATTCCGAAGTTATGGGAAATAATGGTATGACTGAAGCAAAAAAACGAAGTTATTATAAACTAATTGAAAATAATTTTCAGAAAACATCAAAATGACTTGTCAGGATGTGTCAAAAAGGTGTAAAATATGTCCGTATTTTAATGTTAAATGTTATTTTTGACGGAGTGTATGTATATACAGTTGTCAAAATGTTATAGAAGAGTTAGCAGATAACTATGAAAATCAGGAAAAACAGCGATTCAAAAACTATAAAATCACAGAAATTCATACGGCGGATGATATATATCCTGTGCGTTCTGCTTGTGCTGAGCGGAGCAGGTCTTGCTGTAGTTTCAGCTGCGTCACGCAGCGCCAAATCACCGACCCTGGAACTTTATAAAAAACATGCTCAGGACAACAAAGCATTCAATGTGAGCAATATGGTGCCGGGAGACAAGGTCAGCAGAGATTTCACAGTGCGTATACATCACAGCAGTTCTCTGAAGCTTTTCTTTGAAACTGAGATAACGCAGCAGACGAAAGCTCTCGGTGATGTGCTGCAGGTCAGCGTCACAGACAAAGGCTCCGGTGCTACGATCTGTCAGGGGACTTTCAACGAGATAAACAAAAAAAGCTTTACACAGAAAATAAAAAAAGCTTCACGGGGAGTCACGGACGTGACGTATCAGGTGGATGCATGGCTCGATACCAGTGTAGGCAACCAGTATCAGCAGGCTCTGCTGAAGGCAGACCTCAGATGGTATGTTGAGTGCACCGGAGGCAGCACAGGACCAACTGATAACAGTAAGCCTTCAAAGCCGGGAAACGGCGGCGGACTGACTGCCAGGACCGGCGATACAGTGAATCTGATACTTTGGATAGTCATGGCAGCATGTGCACTGGCGATCATCATACTGATGCTCAGCTCACGCAGAGACCGCAAAGGTCAGAATGACGGCATGGATGAAGCAGATGCAGCAGTGCAGAAGAAACTGCATCGGAGCATGATCATCGCTGTGCTGCTGGTACTGATGCTGGTAGTCACCAGCTTTGCGCTGATATCATCGATAGTATCGGTAAAAGACAATACTTTCGAGACCGGCATCGTGAAGATAAACCTCAATAACGGCGAGCCGGTGATACACGAAGACGAGTATCTGTTCGAACCGGGCATGAGAGTAAAGAAACAGTTCTTCATCGAAAACGAAGGCTCTATTGATGCCTATTACAAGATATATATGGGTGACGTGGCAGGAGATCTGTCAGATGTGCTTCAGCTGACCGTTACCGAAAACGAAAGCGGGAAGGTCCTGTATCAGGGTACAGCCAGTGAGCTGACACGAGGTTCTGATGCAGTCAGTGACGATATCCTGTCAGCAGGAGAACGAAAGGATCTGACGATACTGTTCTATTTCCCTGAAGAAAGAGGGAACGAGGCACAGGATAAAGAACTGTCATTCAGGATGAGCGCTACAGCTACACAGGTTAGAAACAATCCGGGACACAGTTTCGAATAAGATGCTGCGACCGGTCGAGGGGAGACATTTGAATGAAAAAGACTTTGAACATTATCAAAAAAGTGATCGTATGGATGATCGTGGTGTTTTCGCTGGGAATGATGGCATTCACCATCGTTTCCGTCACGACTTTCGACAGGGCTGACCGCAGTCTGTTCGGATACAGTGCATTCATCGTACTGTCTGATTCCATGAAAGCCACGGATTTCGATGCAGGTGATCTGGTACTGATCAAAAAGACTGATCCCAGCAAGCTGAAGGCAGGAGATATTATTTCTTTCCAGTCGCCTGATGAATCCAATTACGGCGAGATCGTGACCCACAAGATCAGAAAAGTGACAAAGGACAGCGATGGCAATCCGGGATTCGTGACTTACGGTACAACTACGGATTCCAACGACCAGGGTATAGTCACATACAACCTTGTGATCGGTAAATATCAGGGACATATACCGAATGTAGGGACATTCTTCCAGTTTCTGAAGACTGTTCCGGGATACTTCATCTGCATATTCACGCCATTCTTCATACTGATACTCGTACAGGCACGAAACAGCATCAAGCTTTTCCGCAAGTACAAGAAAGAGCAGGTGGAGGAGATCCAGAATGAAAAGAAAGAGCTGGAGGAAGAGCGTCTGAAATCACAGCAGATGATGGAGCAGCTGGCTCGAATGCAGCAGCAGATGCAGCAGAGCGGTATGGAAATACCGCAGATGCCGGGGCAGCCGGCTATGCAGCCTCAGGTCCAGCAGGGAACGCCGGCACAGATACAGGCTCCGGTCGCAAATGCACAGCCTCAGATGCAGAATCAGCCGGTACAGATGCAGCAGACACCGCAGGTCCAGGTGCAGACCCCGGCGGAAGGCATACAGCCTCAGGCCACAGTGCAGCCGCAGTTCACACAGCCGCAGCAGGAAAGCCCGCAGATGCAGCCTGACACAGCTCATCAGCAGATGCAGACAGGAACATCGGTGAATGCACAGTCACCTCAGGCAGCACCACCGCAGATACATACAAAACCTGCGCAGCAGGCAGTCCGTCAGCCACAGCAGTATGCACAGAATGTGCAGCATGGCAGTGATGCAGCAGCTCAGAAAATGATGCAGCAGGATTATCAGATGCGGCAGAAAATAGCACAGCAGCAAAGGCAGGCAGGAAAGACTGCAGGCGATATGAGGCGCCAGGCAGCAGTGCAGCAGGCAAAGTCAAAACAGGCAAACATGACACAGCCGGTACGCCAGCAGCCGAAGCAGGATATGAAAGCTCAGAGGACCGTGCAGACTGCGCAGCAGTCGGGACAGACTCAGCAGAGCACTCAGCGTGTCCAACAGCAGAGACCGCAGCCACAGCAGACAGCACCAAAGCAGAGCAATGCAGCACAGCACAGCGGAGCTCAGCCACAGACAGCGCAGCGAAAAGTGCAGGCTCAGCAGAGAAAGCCTTCACAGGGAACTGCGAAGAGCAGCGTAGACATAAAGTCGATCATACAGGAAAACAAAGATCGCTGAAGAAATCAGGATATATAAAAGCATATAAGCTTTGTATATATAATCGAACAGATAAAGAGGCACGGGAAAAGATACCGCAGAACACGCCAGGCAAAAGATGACAGGGAGAGCAGAACAGCGTGTGTGGTGCGGTCACAGAGAGCCGACGAAGAAATACTGAAGTATTTTGTCAGGGGAAATGTACATTACAGATATGATCGTTAATGAACAAAGGAGGACGTTATGAACGAGAGTACAAAAACGAAAAAAGCGCTCCGAGGCAGTATCTTTGCATTATTCATATGCATAGCACTGCTCATCGGAACAACATTCGCATGGTTCACAGACACAGCAAGCACAGGCGTGAACAAGATCCAGGCCGGTAATCTGGATGTGGAACTGGAATACAGTACGGATATGACTAACTGGAAAACAGCTACATCGACTACTCAGATGTTTGACGACAACGTACTGTGGGAACCAGGTCACACTGAGGTTGTATATCTTCGTGTAAAGAATGCTGGAAATCTGGCACTGAAGTACAATATAGCTACTAACTCTTATGATATGGAAAGAGGAAAGAATGCTGCTGGTGA
>CAKQNZ010000005.1 GCA_934255435.1 uncultured Clostridia bacterium
CAAGGGCTATCATGATGAACATCGAGATGAACTGCGCCTTGTAAAGTCTCATGGTCCTCCATAATTTTCTGTACAGCATCATATCACCACTCCACTTCATCAGCACTCACAGGATCGGTCTGTATCTCGCAGGACTGTATTTTACCGCTCCTGACATGGACCACCATATCCGCCATCTTTGCAATGTTCTGGTTGTGAGTGACTATGACTATCGTCTTGCCGTGGTTCCTGGCCATATCCAGCAGCATCTTCAGCACCATGACGCCTGTTTCCGAATCCAGCGCTCCTGTAGGCTCGTCGCACAGCAGTATGTCAGGGTCTTTCGCTACAGCTCTTGCTATGGAAACTCTCTGCTGCTCTCCTCCTGAAAGCTCCGATGGAAAATTGTCCATGTGGTCTGCCAGACCTACTTCACCCAGCACCTGCTCAGGCGGCAGAGCGTTCTTCACGATGTCTCCCACAAGAGCGACATTCTCTCTGACTGTCAGCGTCGGTACGAGATTGTAGAACTGGAAAACGAATCCGACTGTCTCTGCACGATATTCAGCCAGTTCATCGCTTGTCAGTTCCGATATATCTTTTCCTCTTACATATATCTTTCCTGATGTGGGGCTGTCCAGTCCTCCCAGCAGGTTCAGAAGCGTGCTCTTGCCTGCTCCGCTGGGCCCCAGCACTACGATGAAATTCCCCTCTTCAAGTTTCAGATCCGCACCGTCAAGTGCTTTCAGCTCATGGTCTCCGTTGGAATACACTCTGGTGACATTCCTGAATTCTGCGATGGCCATAGTTACCTCCCTTATATCGTCAAGCAGGAGACGCCCGAAAAAAGCATCTCCTTGATCAAAATACCTGATTAAAATTTTCTGAAGTACAGATCACGGCCTTGCTCCAGCTGGAGCGAGGAGTAATGTTTGTGATTTCTGAGGAAGAAATCTGTCGCCCTGTTCAGTGGGCGGAGGACGGTCAATACCGCAGGTAAGTGTATGCAGAAAAGCTCCATACCATGCAGGACCGTGATCTGATCAAGCCGCCTGCGACAGCAGCATTTAATTAGTTATCGCTAACTCATGGTCAAAAAAGAAAGCAACAACATATATTTGTCACAGCAGTTAGTTAATGTTCACTAACTATATATACAATACCCTATACAGATGCGTTTGTCAATAGCTTTTTATCAGATTTCCTATTTGCCTGGTATGAAATCTCCCTCTTTTTTTACTTCCTGAAAAAAATCATTATCACCTTGTATTCGCTTCACCGATAGAGTAAAATCATCAGAGAGAAACGATTCGGGCCCAGCAGCCCGGGAATGGAGGATCAATCACATGGAAGCAATCAAATGCATCAAAGAAAGACGCAGCATCCGTAAATTTCAGGACAGAAAAGTCCCTCATGAGGTCATCGACGAGATAATCGATGCAGCAGCCTATGCTCCGTCATGGAAAAACACACAGGTTACAAGATACATCGTTACAGAGGACCGTGAAAAGATGAATAAAATAGCCGATGGCTGCGTACTGGGCTTCGAATATAATATAGATACCATCAGAAGAGCTCCTGCCCTTGTGATAGTGACTATGATCGAAGGACGTTCAGGTCTCGAAAAGGACGGCTCTGCATCCACGCCTAAGGGTGCTGACTGGGGCGTGTTCGATACAGGCATCGCAACACAGACATTCTGCCTGGCTGCCCATGACAAAGGCGTAGGCACTGTCATCATGGGTATCTTCGATGAGAATAAAGTAAGCGAAGTGATACCTGTTCCGGAAGGCCAGAAAGTGGCAGCCCTCATCGCAATGGGATATCCCGACGAAGAACCTAAGGCGCCAAGACGCAAGACAGTCGAAGACCTTGTGACTTACCTCGACTGATATATCCCGCTGTAGTCAGCAGCACCAGTTCAAAAAACAAAGACAGACCGGAGTTCTGATATGCCTCCCCCTGAGGCAGACATTCATCCCCGGTCTGTTTTTTTCTTAATCTCAGCCTGCAAACAGGCTCTTCAGTCTCTGCCACAAAGACGGTCTGTCCTCGTTTTCATCATATACAGGTTTCACAGGTTCCTCCTGCTTTTTCACAAGAGCCTGCCTTATGAGTTCCTGCTGACAGTCCACCGGCGTCTCGCCCTCTGCTCTGAGTTTCTTCTCATAAATGCCGTCATATCTCATATTCCGTGCCTTTACATTGTCCCTGAGCATCAGCTGCAGGATGTCCATTATCTGCTTCTTTATACCGGAATCCTCCACCGGGCAGGCTACTTCCACACGCCTGTTGAGATTCCTTGTCATGAAATCCGCCGAGGAAATGTACATCTTCATATCATCTCCTGTACCGAAGCAGTAGACTCTTGAATGTTCCAGGAACCTGCCTACCACGCTGGTGACGGTGATATTGTCGGTATAGCCCTCTATTCCCGGCAGCAGGCAGCATATACCCCTTATTATCATCTGTATCCTGACGCCTGCACGGGAGGCTTCGCTGAGAAGATCGATGATCCCCCGGTCCGTCAGAGAATTTATCTTTACAAGGATCTGTGCATCCCTGCCTTGCTTCGCCTTTTCTATCTCAGTCCTGATATGTGCCGATATGATACTTTTCATGTGGTTCGGAGCCACCATCAGCCTGCTGTAGCTACCGTTCAGGTTCGATATGGAAATATTCCTGAAAAATTCCGCTGCATCTGCACCTATCGTCTGATCCGATGTTATCAGCGCCATGTCCGTGTAAAGTTTCGCCGTCTTCTCGTTGTAGTTGCCGGTGCCGATCTGAGTTATCCGCTTTATACTGCCTTTGTCCATATATGTTATCAGGCAGACTTTCGAGTGGACCTTGTAGTCCTCGATACCGTATATCACAGTGCAGCCGGCTTCTTCGAGGCTTTCCGACCAGTTTATATTGTTGGCCTCGTCGAACCTGGCCCTTAGCTCCATCATTGCAGTGACTTCCTTGCCGTTTTCCGCTGCAAGCCTGAGATAATCCACAAGTGCAGCCTTGCTGGCAAGACGGTATATCGTTATCTTTATGGAAATCACCCTCGGATCTGTCGCAGCCTCTCTCAGCAGCTGCAGGAACGGGTTCATCTGGTCATACGGATATGACAGGAAAAGATCCTCCGACGCCGCTCTTTCCATGATATTCTCTCCCGGTCTGAACCACTTCGGAGGCTGGGGATCGAAATGCTCGTATATCATTTTCCCTGCAACACGCTCCGGTATCCGGTCAAGCAGCGGGAAGACATATGACATCTCCAGGGGGCTGCTGCTGCAGAACACCTGCGCTTTGCCAAGATCCAGCCTGTCTCTGAGGAACTTTTCCAGCTTAGGACTGATCTGACCGCTGCATTCCAGTCTGACCGGGGCCAGTCTCAGTCTGCGTTTCAGTACTTTTTTCATCTGGTGTCTGAAATCCTCGTCGAAATCCAGCAGATCATCAGTGTTGAGGTCGGCGTTCCTGGTGACGGATATCACCGTCTTATCCTGTATCTTTATGTCTTCGAACATACTGCCTGCATATTCACAGATGATATCCTCCACCAGCATATACCTGAGACTTCCTCCCGGCATGCACACGATGCGGTCAAGATTCTGGGGCACCGGTATTATACCGAAAGAATGTTTATCGTCCACCTTCAGCGTCATTACTATGTACAGTGCCTTGTTCACAAGGTGCGGGAAAGGATGATGTCCATTTATTATCTGCGGTGAAAGTATCGGCTGTATATATGACTGGAAATACCTGTCGACGTATTTTTTCTCACTTTCGGTGGCATCTGACAGGCTTATGCAGGTCACTCCGCTGTCCGCAAGACGCTGGGTCACTTCCGAATACAGTTTGTCTTTTTTCCGGTAAAGCGGCGCCACTGCCCTGAATATAGCCTCCAGCTGCTCCGACGGACTCATACCTGTCTTGCTGTCATGCTTGGGTTTAGGCAGCAGCGTCTGGTCGTACAGACTTCCTACACGTATCATGAAAAATTCATCAAGGTTGCTGGTGAATATGGATATGAATTTGAGGCGCTCGAAAGCCGGCACACCTTCCTCTCTTGCCTCGTCAAGCACACGTTCGTTGAACCTCAGCCACGACAGCTCCCTGTTCTGGGTGTATATAGTATTCCTCACTTTTTCATCACCACTTTCTTGTACAGATATCCTTCCCTGACGCCGAAACTGCTCATCAGTATACGCTGGCATCCGTACTTCTCACATATAGTATCCAGTATCAGCATCCCCGGGATCAGTGTATGTACACGGTCCGGAGTGACCTGGAGTATCTTTTTCAGTGTCTTCTTCTCGCTGCCCTGAAGGTCGTGGAGCATATCACGGATATATCCTGTCATGATCTCGGAGTTGTCACGGCTGAGCCCGAAATGATCATTGTTGAATTTTTTTACGGCACGTATCGTACCGCCTATCCCCAGTATCGTCCCCGGTCTTTCATGCTGCAGGAATTTCACCTTGTCCAGTTCCTCCAGTATCCTTTTCTTTATGGCCTTGACTTCACCTGTCTCCGGGAAAAGCCCCGATACGCAGTGCCTGAACAGATACAGGGATCCAATGTTGATACTCACCGCATCCTTTGCCACGTTGTTTCTGAACAGCACGATCTCCGTGCTGCCGCCGCCTATGTCCACCATAAGTCCGCTGGACAGATCCATCACATGTGCTGCTCCCTCAAAGTCCAGCATAGCTTCATCGAGACCGCTTATCACATCTATATCAAGACCTGTTTCAAGCTCTATCTTCGCCACTGCTTCCTCACGGTTGCTGATGTTTCTGAGGGATGCTGTTGCAAACACGAACAGCTGCTCCACGCCTACACGCTCTGCTGTCATCCTGTGCGTGTTCAGCACGTCGCACGCCCTGCGTATGCCTCTGTCGCTGAGCACGCCGTCCTCCACATATCCGATGAGTCCCGCCGTTATCTTGTTGTTGAGCATGGCCGTTATCCTGTCTCCCGTCACATTGTATATGCACAGACGTATAGTGTTGGAGCCCACATCTATGACCCCGTAGATATCTCCTTTGTCAGTCATTGTCTGATCCTCCTGATCCTTGATTTTATTCTTTCTCTGTTTCCCTTTTAATATACAGAAAAGGAGACGCGTGGTATATCTCGTCTCCTTTAAGTTCATGTTAATTCTCTGTTAATATGTTGTCCATCAGGACGTCTTTGTCATTGGGAAGCTTCTCGTCTATGACATCCGCCAGGAGCCGCTTCAGCACCCGGCCGACTTCAGGTCCCGGCTCGATGCCTGCAGCTATGACATCTCTGCCGTCCACTGCCAGGTCCCTGAGACTGAAGCACTGCTGCTCATCGAGGATCTGCTCCATCATCTGCCGGATCTCGTCAAATTTTACTTTCAGGCTGTCCTCCATGTTGCCCGTGGCGAAGTTGTCAGCTTTCTTGATCTCAAGGATTTCCAGCATGACGTCCGCTCCGAACCTGTTCATCCACCGTTTCAGCAGCCTGCGGTCTTTCTCGAATACAAGATCGTGGTACTTCACGATTCTGCACAGTCTGTTTTTTGTAAAGTTGTCTGCATGCAGACGGTTCATGATGTCACGGCATATCCGGCAGCTGACAGAAGGATGTCCGTAAAAATGCCCGATGCCATTTTCATCCTCTGAGTATGTCTCTGGCTTTCCGATATCATGGAAAAGTGCCGCCAGCTTCATGTAAACCGCATTGTCCTCGCTGGTCTCCACTTTCTCCATGGCTCTGATGCAGTGTTCCAGCACATCGTATCTGTGATACGGATTGTTCTGTTCAAAGCCTTTCATCGGCAGCAGCTCCGGTATCACGACGCCAAGGACGTCTGTGTATTTCCTGACTATATCTCCGGCGCTTTCGCCTGTCACCAGCTTGCACAGTTCAGAATATATGCGTTCTGCAGATATGTCTCTAAGCAGCCCTCTGCATCCTGACAGTGCCTCTGCCGTCCCGGGCTCTATATCGTATCCCAGCTTTGCAGCGAATCTCAGTGCTCTTATTATCCTCAGTCCGTCCTCACAGAATCTTTTTTCAGGATCGCCTACTGCCCTGATGATCCTCGCTTCGATATCCGCAGCTCCTCCGAAGGGGTCTGTCAGTTCGCCGTGTCTGTTGCAGGCTATGGCGTTCACTGTAAAGTCCCTGCGTGCAAGGTCCTGCTCAATGCTTGATGTGAACTGCACTGATTCGGGATGCCTGCTGTCGCTGTACTCACCGTCTATCCTGTATGTAGTTATCTCAACAGGTATCCTGCTGCCCTGATTTTCCATGTTTACATCCTCTGCCGGACCCTCCGGAGTCCGGAGTTCGTCTGCGGGGAAAAGCACCGTGACCGTGCCGTGCTTTATCCCTGTGTCCAGCACCGTCATGTCGTGAAAAACGGCTTTTACCTGCTCAGGTCTGGCATCTGTAGCTATGTCTGTATCCGTTATGACCTCCCGTGGACTTTCTTCTCCGCACCCGCCAGGAGTCACTTTCCTGTCTGCTGTCTGAGCCATCTCCTTCCTTATGGCTTCTCTGACACAGCCACCCACGAAATAGCCTTCGAAACCGGCTTTTTCAAGGCGTCTTAGTATCTCTGTCTCTCTTTTTTCAGATAATGCATTTATTTTCATGGCTACAGTATACCACAGATCGTGCTATTTTTTCACTATACTGTAATATAGTCTGGCGGTCAGTCTGTATACTATGGTATACAGCACTGCGAACCCTGCGAATACGCCTGCCGTACAAATGGCGAACAGTTTCATATCGTAAAGTCCCATCAGCATCATTATCTTGTATACGAAAGGGAATGCGAAACATACATGCACACCTGCTGTCACCAGCGGCAGGAAGAACACTGTCAGTATCTGTGAATTGATGGATCGTTTCACTTCACGCTGGCTCATCCCCACATTCTGCATTATCACGAATCTTTCCCGGTCTTCATATCCTTCTGTTATCTGTTTGTAGTACATTATCAGCACCGTGGCCATGATTAACAACAGACCCAGGAATATGCCTATGAAGTACAGGCCTGCAAAATCTATGAAGTAAGTACCGGCCTGCTGCGTCCTGCAGTCGAAATATCCGTTGAGGTCTTTATTTTGTCTGATCACGTCGTCACTCACAGCCATGATCCTGTCCTGATCTTCGGCTGATGCACCTTTTATGTCCGTCATATAATGCAGCCTGAAATATGAATTGTTTTTACCGTGAGCCTCTGTGCCGTTTCTGAAAAGATCCTCAAGGACAGCTCTGTCTCTGACTACCATGAAGTATGTAGCCGTCACATTGGCAAGCGCCTCTCCTGTTTCCGGGAAACTGTCCAGCCTGCCTGCCACATTAAGGAGTTCTCCAAATATGTCTATCTTTTTCATATCGTCCTGTGCCTTGCCGTCTGTGTAGAGCAGGACGTCGCTGCTGCGGCTTATCTTTTTATGGGTGCCTGTTACTCTGTTGTAGTCATCGAGAGTTATGAACATAAGTGTGCTTATCCTGTTGTACGCCGACGCCGCCATCAGAACGCTGTATTTGTCCGGATCGGTGTCAAAGGAATCGCTGCCCGGGTCATACACCGCAGAATATGATAGATCCGTGAAAGTCCGTTCATTCTCTTTCTCAAGACCATTATCCTTTATCGCAGATTTCAGGATGTCCACGGCTTTCTCTGTTGCAGGATCGTCTGCCACGGCAGTGATCATGAATTCCGCCGGGTAACGTCTCTGTATGGAATCATCTGCTCCCACATACATATTGAAAGTGGCTGACAGTATCACCAGCACCATGGTGGACAGCACGCATATGTTGGCAAGACCCACAGCATTCTTTTTCATCCTGTACATCATGGACGACACGCTTACGAAATGTTTTGTTTTATAATAATACCCCTTGTTCTTTTTCATAAGTTTCAGCAGTGCGATGCTTCCCGATGTGAACAGCAGATATGTACCTGCGATCACCAGTATCACAGCCAGGAAAAACATCATGAACGCTGCTATCGGATTCTTCGTCAGCACTGCGATTAGATAGCCTGCTGCAAGGCAGATACACCCCAGTATCGCCAGCAGCCATCTGGCCTTCGGTTCCCGCTCCCCTGTCCTGTCGCTTCTGAGAAGCTCCACCGGCTTCGCTTTGCATATCTGTCTTACGGAATCCAGCAGTATCAGCAGCGATACGACTCCGAACAGCCCGAATGAGCTTGAAAGCGCAGGTGTCGATATATAAAATCCCATCGGTATCGCTGCATCCAGCATCCTCAGCACCACCATGTACATCAGCTTGTCAAGCAATATGCCTGCTGCTGCACCGACGATATATGATATCAGGAAAACATACAGAGTCTCGAAAAACACTACCCTGTATATATGTTTCTTTTCCATGCCCAGGATGTTGTAGAGTCCGAACTCGCTCCTGCGCCGCTTCACCAGGAAGCTGTTGACATAGAACAGGAATATCAGGGCGAACAGTGCGATGATGAACCTGCCCATATTCATATAGCTCTGTATGGTGTTCCCTCCCCAGAGTTCCTTCAGATCACGGTTGTATCCCATGGAACATACGATATAGTACATCAGTATGGTAACTGCTGACGACAGTATGTACGGCACATACATCCTGCGGTTTTTTCTGATATTGTTGAAGGCCATCACCGGATAGATCTTAAACATCGCTGCCACCGCCTGTCGCCATCACTGTCAGCGTATCGGATATACGCTGGAACATTTCCTCCCTGCCTGCATCGCCTCTGTATATCTGGTGGAACACCACTCCATCGTTTATAAACAATACACGGCTTGCATGGCTGGCAGCCTTTATGGAATGAGTCACCATCACTATCGTCTGACCTCTTTCGTTTATCCTGTTGAAAAGCTTCAGCAGTTCATCCGCCGATCTTGAGTCCAGAGCCCCTGTAGGCTCGTCTGCCAGTATCAGCTTCGGCGATGTTATCAGCGCCCTTGCGATAGCAGCCCGCTGTTTCTGCCCTCCTGACACCTCATAGGGATATTTGTACAGCAGGTCCTTTATCCCCAGCATGGACGCCAGCGGTTTCAGACGCATGTTCATCTCATGGAATTTCATGCCCGACAGCACCAGCGGCAGGAATATGTTGTCCATCAGGTTGAATGTATCCAGCAGATTGAAATCCTGGAAAACGAATCCCAGATTCTTTCTCCTGAAAGCTGATATCTCCCTCTCGCTTATGCCGGACATGTCCTTTCCCTCAAGGAGCACATGACCTCTTGTGGGTCTGTCCAGAGCTGCCAGTATGTTCAGCAGCGTAGTCTTGCCGGAGCCTGACTCGCCCATGACAGCCACATATTCTCCCTCCTCCACGGAAAAGTCTACGTTTTTGAGTGCCTGCACCTCTCTGCCTCCGGAACGGGCAGTGTATATCTTCTGCAGTTTCTTTACTTCAAGTATCGGCATTATCCTCTACCTCCCTTTGTTTTGTTCTGTGATAACAGGATAGCATATGCAGACGGGCTCCAGCCATCGAATGACCTTACAAAGGGGCACCTAATCTTACAAAAATGAAAGACCGGCGTATTTACCGGTCCTGCATTAGTATATCTGTCATTCGTATATCCGCTCCTGCCTCGACAGATCAAGGGACACCCGTGTCCCGATCCCTTCCTCCGATTCGATGGTCATGGTGTGAGAAAGACGTTTAAGCACTTCTCCCGACAGGTAAAGCCCCAGCCCGGTGGATTTGTTCCCTGTGCGTCCGTTGTATCCGGTGAACCCCTTCTGGGTCACACGGCTTATGTCTTCGCGGGCTATGCCTATGCCGGTATCTTCTATCGTCAATACGTTATCTTTATCCGAATATATGGTGATGGTCCCCTTCTTCGTGTATTTCAGGGAGTTGGACAGCAGCTGTTCTATGACGAACTGCAGCCATTTCTCATCGGTCACTGCTCTGATACCGGTGCTGCGGCAGTCCACAGCTATCTTCTTTGCTATGAATACAGGTGCATATTTTCTCACTGCACGTCTGACGATCACATCTATGTCATATTCCCTCAGCACATAGTCCGTGTGCTCAGAGCCAAGCCTGACATATGACAGAGCCATTTCCACGTACTGTTCGATGCGGAAAAGCTCTATGCCTTTCTGTGAATTTTTTTCTTCTTCGTCCATCAGCAGTCTCATGGCCTGTATCGGCGTCTTGACCTGATGCACCCACATGGCGTAGTAGTCCGACATCTCGGATCGTGCTGCAGCTGAAGCCGCCAGAATCTCATTGTATTTTTCGTAAAGTCCCCGTACCAGCCTGTCGTAATCCTGCTGGATCTGTCCGGCTGGTACCGGAAGTACATCTGTGATGTCGCCTGCAGAGCCGGCTACATTTTCCAGAGCCCTGTGCCTCCTGCAGAAAGATATGATATCCGGAACTGCTGCCGCTGCCATGACACACGCCGCCAGCAGCAGGGCGTAAAAAATGCTTTCCCCCGGCACTCTGTAAAGATACAGCGCCAGCACTGCCACTGCCGCCGAGACTGCTGCAGTGATAATGATCCTGATGCGTGACCTCAGATATGGCAGTATATATCCTGAAACGGGTCCTTTATTCATTTTATGATATACCCTATGCCTTTCTTCGTTTCTATCAGATCCGTGACGCTAATGGACGCCAGCGCTTTCCTCAGCCTGTTGATATTCACAGAAAGAGTGTTCTCGTCTATGAAGGTGTCGCTTTCCCACAGCCTGTTCATGATGGTCTCCCTTGAGACAGTGCGACCCTTGTGCTCCATCAGCAGCGCCAGTATCCTGTTCTCGTTTCTGGAAAGCTCAACGCTCCTGCCTTCGTATTCTGCTGTGCACGCTGCGCTGTTGAATATCATACCGTTGTGTTCTCTGATATCAGAACCTGCTGCACTGAAATCATATGATCGCCTCAGCAAAGCCTGTATCTTGGCAACAAGGACATTCATCTCGAAAGGCTTAGCCACGAAATCATCAGCGCCCATGCTTATGGCCATCACGATGTTCATATCGTCTCCTGCCGATGAGATGAACATCACCGGCACCTGAGACTCCTTTCTTATCTCGCTGCACCAGTGATACCCATTGAAAAACGGCAGAGAGATATCCATCAGCACCAGATGCGGCTTGTACTCCCTGAAACCCTGCATAACATTCCTCAGATCCGTACACTGCTGCACCTCAAATCCCCAGTTTTTTAGGTTGTCTGCGATCGCACCGGCGATCACATCATCGTCTTCTATAATAAAAATCCTGTACATGAGTTTATCATACCATGTAGAGGCGGAAGCCGTAAAGTGAAGTTTGGACCTGATATATCTGATACCGTATGGCTTTTGTGAAGTTTTATTCATTTGAAATCATTCTGTTTTTATGATACCCTTGACATATGCTGGGCTATGTACGGATAGACAAGGGCGAACTCAAGGTTCGTGAATATGAGATATACACAGGCTACTACTGCGGAGTGTGCAAGTCCATCGGCAGCAGATATGGTCAGCTGCCACGGATGGTACTGAGCTATGATGCCGCATTCCTTGCACTGCTGCTTGCGTCTTTCGATGAGACGCCAGATATACCGGAGCCTGAACACTGCATAGGTCATCATATCAGGAAGAAGACAGTGATACGGAACGAAGCCATAGATTTTGCAGCAGATGTCATGCTTATACTGGCATGGTACAAGCTGGAAGACGACGTCAGAGACGAAGGCAGTGTCAAGGCAAAGGCAGCGATGACAGCCTTCAGACGCCTTCACAGGAAGCTTTACAGCATATACCCTGACCTTTGTGACAGCATCGGTGCTGATCTTTCGAAGCTTGCCGGACTTGAGACTGCAGTCTGTGCTGACCTGGATATGGTCTGCGACCTGTTCGCACATATAATGCAGACTATATTCACAGCAGGTCTTCATCACATTTACGGCGAGCGTTTCGATGAATGTTTTGAATGTCCGGATGACAGTGATATATCCGGCTGTCCCGGACAGAACGATAACGATTTTCCGAAACTCAGCACAGATGCTCCGGACCGGGAACCTGTGACGCTGGCTGACCAGCTGTCAGCCGCCGGATACCATCTCGGCAAATGGATATATCTGATAGACGCTGCAGACGATATCGAAGAAAACATCGAGTCAGGGGCATACAATCCGCTGCTGGCAAGGTTCAGTTTCGACAGCAGCAGAGAAACTGCCAGCGGATTCAGGGACAGGATCAGAGACAGCCTCTCGATGAATCTTTACATCTGTCTGGCAGCTCTGAGCAGATACCTCGATATTCCTCACATCAGCAAAAACCGTGGTATCATAGAGAATATAGTCTACCTGGGACTGAACAGAAAAACAAAAGAGATCTTAAAAGGAGATACGAATGAACCCATATGAAGTGCTGGGCGTTCCTGAAAACGCCAGCGATGAAGAAATAAAAAAAGCATACAAAGAACTTGTCAAGAAATATCATCCCGACAAGTATCAGGACAATCCTCTGGCTGATCTTGCCGAAGAAAAGCTCCAGGAGATAAATGAAGCCTACGATATACTGATGAAAGGTGGCAGAGGAAGCAGCCGCTCCGGAAGCTATGGTGGCGGCAGGAATACAGCATCCTTCGACTCCATGCAGGTGCGCAGATATATCGATGCCGGAAACCTTGCTGCTGCTGAACAGATACTCAGCAGTACCAGTGACAGG
Source organism: uncultured Clostridia bacterium (assembly GCA_934255435.1). Classification (GTDB taxonomy): domain Bacteria; phylum Bacillota; class Clostridia; order Peptostreptococcales; family Anaerovoracaceae; genus Lentihominibacter. Next base: position 12,651 of record CAKQNZ010000005.1, read on the forward strand.
AGCGCCGAATGGTTTTTCCTGTCAGGCATGCTGTCACTCAGGAAAGGATGGTACGATGATGCCACCAGCAAACTCCAGACAGCCACTGATATGGATCCGACGAATGTAGAATACAGCCAGGCTTACGGACGTATCATCAATATGGGCAGACAGTATCAGACACAGTCATACGGCAGAGGCTACAGGAGCAACGACGATCTTTGCTGCCAGGCACTTCAGTGCTATATATGTGCCGACTGCTGTATAGACTGCATATAAGGAGAGCAAATTGAAACGAGACAAGATATTCAAGATAACAATAGGAGGCATATGCCTTGCACTTACCGTAATATCCATATACGCTGCTTCGATAGTACCGGGCGTGGAGCTCACACTTCTGGCTGTATCTTCGCTGTTCACAGCGATAGTGCTCATGGAATCAGGGGTCGGCAGTTCAGTCCTGCTTTACTGTGCAGCACTGCTGCTGGGGCTGATCATAGTGCCGAACAAGCTGTCCGTGATACCGTACGGATTCTTTTTCGGATACTACGGCATACTCAAATACTACATCGAAAAGCTCCACGGCAGACTGCTGCAGACCATCGTCAAACTGCTGTTTTTCGCAGGTCTGATGTGCATAGGGCTGCTGGGATTCAGAGAGCTGTTCACAGACAGCATCCATATTCCGGATATGCCTGTCGCACTGCTTATCATCGCAGGTATACTTATGCTTTTCCTCTATGATTTCATCTACTCATACCTGATAAATTTTTATGTCAGACGCATAAAACGTAAAAAAGGACTTGACGATATCAAGCTGAGCTGATACGCTTGTCAGTGAAAATAGTTTTTTCTTTACAAAATTTCTTTACAAAATATGTACAGAAAAGGAACAGAGCTGCATAGCTCTGTTCCTTTTACATTTGGTTATTATATGAGGTTAACGTTATTTTTATAAGCGATTATGCTGTCCTGAACGTCAGCTTTGTGCCGTCACTGTCCATGATGACTCTGTCGCCGTCGCCTACGGTGCCTTTTATCAGTTCTCCTGCCAGTTCCGTTTCCACGTTTCTCTGGAGGAATCTCTTCACAGGTCTTGCGCCGTATGCAGGGTCGTAGCTTTCATCAGCTATGAACTTCTTGGCTGCATCTGTCATCTCAAGTGTTATGTTCCTTTCTTCAAGACGTTTCTCGATATCCTTCATAGCAAGCTCTATGATCTTAACGATCTGATCTTCTGTCAGCGGTGAGAATACCACGATATCGTCTATCCTGTTGAGGAATTCAGGCCTGAAGTATTTCTTCGTTTCGTCTTCTACTTTCTGCTTGACTTCTTCGTCTACAGTACCGTCCTGCCTGATGCCGTCGATCAGATAGTTGCTTCCGATGTTGGAAGTCATGATGACGATGGTGTTCTTGAAGTCCACTGTCCTGCCCTGGTTGTCTGTCAGACGTCCGTCGTCCAGCAGCTGCAGCAGGATGTTGAATACATCAGGGTGTGCCTTTTCTATTTCATCGAACAGTATAACGCTGTACGGTTTCCTTCTTACAGCTTCTGTGAGCTGTCCGCCTTCATCGTATCCTACATATCCCGGAGGCGCTCCTACCAGTCTCGATACCGAGTGTTTCTCCATGTACTCCGACATATCGATACGGATCATGTTCTTCTCTGAATCGAACAGTGCTTCGGAAAGCGCCTTTGCAAGTTCTGTCTTGCCCACGCCTGTAGGTCCCAGGAATATGAAAGATCCGATAGGACGTTTCTCGTCTTTCAGTCCGGCTCTTGCTCTCAGCACAGCTTCTGCTACAGCCTTTACGCCTTCTTCCTGTCCGACTACTCTCTTGTGGAGTATCTCAGGCAGCTTCAGGAGCTTTTCTTTCTCGCTCTCAACAAGCTTGCTGACAGGTATACCTGTCCATCCGGAGATTACCTCCGCTATCTCTTCTTCTGTTACTTCTTCTTTGAGAAGTCTTGATTCCTCAGCCTTGTCGGCTTTGCCCTTTTCTTCTTCCAGTTTCTTCTCAAGATCAGGCAGTGTACCGTATTTCAGCTGTGCCAGCTTTTCAAGATCGTAATTTCTCTCAGCCTCTTCCATCTGATGCTTTACATCCTCGATCTGCTGTTTAACAGCCTTGACTTCAGTTATGGCTTTCTTCTCGCCTTCCCACTGGGCACGCATAGCGTTGCTCTCGTCTCTCAGCTGGGAAAGTTCCTTTTCAAGAGCTTCCAGTCTGCCCTTTGAAGCCTTGTCTGTCTCTTTGCTCAGTGCCTGCTTCTCGATTTCCAGCTGCATGATCTTCCTGGATATCTCGTCCAGTTCAGACGGCATGCTGTCTATCTCTGTCCTTATCTTTGATGCTGCCTCGTCCATCAGGTCTATTGCCTTGTCAGGCAGGAACCTGTCGCTGATATATCTGTCGGAAAGTGTAGCACAGGCAATCAGTGCATTGTCTGTGATCCTTACTCCGTGATGTATCTCGAAACGCTCTTTCAGACCTCTCAGTATGGATATGGTGTCTTCAACTGTCGGCTGATCCACCAGCACCTTCTGGAATCTTCGTTCAAGAGCTGCATCCTTTTCGATGTATTTCCTGTATTCATCCAGTGTTGTGGCTCCTATGCAGTGGAGCTCACCTCTGGCAAGTTTAGGCTTCAGCAGGTTGCCTGCATCCATTGCACCTTCAGTCTTGCCTGCACCGACGATGTTGTGTATCTCATCTATGAACAGGATTATCCTGCCCTCGGATTTCTCTATCTCATTGAGGACAGCCTTGAGACGTTCTTCGAATTCGCCTCTGAACTTGGCTCCAGCTATCAGCGATCCCATATCCAGTGCGAATATGGTCTTGTCCTTCAGACCCTCCGGTACATCGCCGTTGAGGATACGCTGTGCAAGCCCTTCGACTACAGCGGTCTTGCCGACGCCAGGTTCACCTATGAGCACCGGATTGTTCTTGGTCCTTCTGGAAAGGATCTGTATCGTATGTCTTATCTCTCCGTCTCTGCCGATGACAGGATCAAGTTTGCCGTCTCTTGCCATCTCCACCAGATCTCTGCCGTACTTGTTCAGAGCATCGTAGTTTTCTTCAGGATTCTGGCTTGTCACTCTCTGGTTGCCTCTGACTTTGTTCAGAGCTTCCAGGAATTTATCCTTGCTTATATCATATCTCTTGAAAACAGCTGCCGACGGAGTGTTCCTCTCGTCCAGCAGTGCCATGTAAAGATGTTCTACGCTGACGTATTCATCCTTGAGCTTCTCGGCCTTTTTCTCTGCATTCAGGAATATCTGCTGCAGTCTTCTCGTAGAGTACATGCCGTCAGCACTGCCTGCCACCTTCGGCAGCTTGTCAATCTCAGCCTGTACAGCTCCGATGACTTCGCCTGTATTCACTCCCATGAATTTCAGCAGTTTCGGGATGAGACCATCCTTCTGCATCAGCAGAGCCAAATGAAGATGTTCTCCGTCCAGCTGCTGGTTGCCCTCCTCCACTGCTATATTCTGACAATCTATTACTGCACTCTGTGCATTCTGTGTATATTTATCTATGTTCATAATGTTCACCCCCGTTGGTTTCCCTTCTTGATGATTTTATTGTACTCCCGGCAAAATCAAAAGTCAACACTTTTTTAGCACTCACTTTAATAGAGTGCTAATAATTCGCCAAGAACCCTGTGATTGCAACGGTTTGCGAACCAAATTTTTTTATTATACCAGTTTCTGATGGATCGTTCTTCCTGAAAACCAGCGGGAATAACAGAACGGTAAATCCAAGACCGACTGAAGCCGGGGAAAAGTGCCTTTATGCCCGGAGAGACGAAGGCGATCCACTTTGGCAGAACAGAGCGGTGAGTCCCTCTCCGGCTGAAACCGGGTAACACTCGTACAGGATCTTATACAACTCGCAATGTGATCGGGATAAGTCTCTAAGTGCAGGTGCAGGAGTGAGCGCAGCGAACGTCGTGCCATACAAAAAGAGCGTCCCGCATTATGCGAAACGCTCTGTATTTTCATATGAAACTTATCAGCTTAGAAAGTGATGAGTCCGCCGATAGCTACGAACAGTGGTGCGAATACTACTGATACGATAGTCATCAGCTTGATAAGTATGTTGATGGATGGACCGGAAGTATCCTTGAACGGGTCACCTACAGTATCACCAACAACAGCTGCCTTATGTGAATCTGAACCTTTTCCTCCGAAATGTCCTTCTTCGATGTACTTCTTGGCATTGTCCCATGCTCCGCCGGCATTGGCCATCATGAGAGCCATCAGTACGCCTGAAGATAAAGCTCCGCCCAGCATTCCGCCGAGTGCTGCAGGTCCTAATACGATACCTACTACCAGCGGCGCCAGTACAGCCATGAGACCAGGAACGATCATTTCCTTCAGCGCAGCCTGAGTTGAGATATCAACGCAGTGTGCATAGTCAGGCTTTGAAGTTCCTTCGAGGATGCCCTTGTCTTCTCTGAACTGTCTTCTTACTTCTTCGATCATCTGATTTGCAGCTTTACCTACAGAGTTCATAGTGAACGCTGAGAACAGGAACGGCAGCATAGCTCCGATGAACAGACCGATAACTACTACAGGATTGAGCAGGTCTACAGCTTCAAGCTTTGTAACTTCTGCATATGATGCGAACAGAGCCAGTGCTGTGAGGGCTGCTGAACCGATAGCGAATCCCTTACCGATAGCAGCTGTAGTATTACCAACTGAGTCGAGCTTGTCTGTGATCTCTCTTACGCTTTCAGGAAGCTCTGACATTTCAGCGATACCGCCGGCATTGTCAGATACAGGACCGTAAGCGTCTACTGCTACTGTCATACCTGTTGTTGAAAGCATACCTACTGCAGCAAGAGCGATACCGTACATACCTGCTGTGTAGTAAGCTGCGAATATACCTACTGCAATGCAGATGACAGGCCATAATGTTGACATCATGCCGACACCCAGACCGCTTATTATAGTTGTAGCTGAACCAGTCTGTGACTGTTCTGCTATCTTCTTTACTGATTTGTAATCACCTGAAGTGTAGATCTCAGTGATCTTACCGATAGCTATACCAACAATAAGACCTGCGATGATAGCTATGGCATAGTTCATGCTTCCCAGCATGAAATGTGAAAGTATCAGTGTAGCGATTATCACTATGATACCTGCCACATAAGTACCCATGTTGAGAGCGCTTGCAGGATTCGATCCTTCTTTGCCTCTTACCAGCAGGATGCCGATAACTGATGAGATGATGCCTATACCTGAAAGGATAAGCGGGAACAGCGCAGCTGTAGTCTCATCGAAAAGACCGCCTGAATTTGCTGCAGCAACTGCTGCCAGAGTTACAGCGGATATGATCGAACCTACATATGATTCGAACAGGTCAGAACCCATACCTGCAACGTCACCTACGTTGTCGCCTACGTTGTCAGCGATAACTGCAGGGTTTCTCGGGTCATCCTCAGGGATACCTGCTTCTACTTTACCAACAAGGTCAGCACCTACGTCTGCAGCCTTGGTATAGATACCGCCGCCCACACGTCCGAACAGTGCCATTGATGATGCACCGAATCCGAAACCTGTGATGCACTGAGTAACTGTTGCCAGGTCAAGAACGCATAATACCACGCCCAGACCGAACAGACCGAGGCCTGATACAGCCAGTCCCATTACGGCACCTGATCTGAATGCGATCTTCAGAGCCTTGTTCATGCCGGAATCCTTTGCGGCCTGCGCAGTTCTCACGTTACCCAGTGTAGCCACCTTCATACCGAAGAAACCTGCCAGCACTGAAAGCAGTGCTCCGAACACATACAGGATCGCTGTTGTCACACTCTGCAGACCGAAGCCTATGAGCAGTGCCAGTACAACGATAACGATCGCCATGATCTTGTACTCTCTTGTGAGGAACGCCATCGCACCTTCTCTTATGTATCCGGCGATCTCCCTCATCCTGTCGTTGCCTTCATCGGCTTTGCCGACCCATGTAGCAAGGGAAACTGCAACGATCAGACCAATTATTGCTGCAACTACAGCAATGATTGCCAAACTATTCATTTTTATGAAACCTCCCTCTCGTATTTATCACAATAAAAAAAACACTGTATGACTTTTTGATATATAATAGAGCGATAATTTTATATGACAGATACGAAACTAATAATGTAAATTATTCCAACGCAACAAGCACGAGCGAAATCACGATAAACAGGATAGCCGTCACTGTAGATATCTTGCTTAATATACCTTCGTAACCCTGGCTCTTCCTTTTACCGAAAAGCTGCTCAGCACCGCCGCCGATTGAACCTGATAATCCGTCACTGTTACTTGACTGAAGTAATATACTGATGATCAGTACCAGACTTGCCACTGCAAGTATGATTTTAAGAGCAATACTCATTTTATTTCCTCCTTATAGTCTAACTATTTGAGTGTATCACAGTGTCTGTCAAAAATCAACAATTATGTTCGCTTTACATATCTATTTTCCGTATAGATGATCAGCGTTTTTCATTGTTTTTATCGCACATCTGCATGAAAAATATTTTATAATGTGAAAAATGTCATTTTAATGATTCCGGAATATCGCCGGAAAAATCTATTTCAAGGAAAAACAGAGCCGGCATTTTTGATTCCGGCTCTGTGATATGTGCTTTTTATCTGTATGACAGACTATTTTCTGCCGATGTTGTAGAATGCATCCATTCCTGCATACTGTGCTGACTCGTCCAGGAGTTCTTCCAGTCTGAGGAGCTGATTGTACTTGGCGATACGGTCTGTTCTCGACAGTGAGCCTGTCTTGATCTGACCTGCGTTGAGACCTACAACGATATCAGCGATAGTAGTGTCTTCTGTCTCACCGCTTCTGTGTGAAACGACTGCAGTATATCCTGCTTTCTTTGCCATCTCGATAGCATCGAATGTCTCTGTCAGTGTTCCGATCTGGTTGACCTTGATGAGAATTGAGTTTGCGATGCCTTTCTCGATACCTTCTTTGAGTCTTTCAGTGTTTGTAACGAAAAGATCGTCTCCTACCAGCTGGATCCTGTTTCCAAGTCTTTCTGTCAGGAGTTTCCAGCCGTTCCAGTCGTCTTCTGCAAGACCGTCTTCGATGGATACTACAGGGTACTTGTCGCAGAGCATCTCGTAGTAGTCTACCATTTCTGATGCTGTTCTGCTCACTCCTTCTCCTGTGAGGTTGTAGATATCAGCTTCTGCATCATAGAATTCGCTGGCTGCAACGTCCAGTGCGATCCTTACGTCATCACCAGGCTTGTATCCTGCCTTTTCGATAGCAGCGATGATATCCTGGATAGCTTCTTCGTTCGTAGCCAGGTTCGGTGCGAAACCGCCTTCATCACCTACTGCAGTGTTCATGCCCTTTTCCTTGAGGACGCTCTTGAGATTATGGAAAACCTCTGCGCCCATTCTCAGTGCTTCTCTGAATGTTTCAGCACCTACAGGCATTATCATGAATTCCTGGATGTCGACTGTGTTGTCTGCGTGTGATCCTCCGTTGAGGATGTTCATCATAGGTGTCGGCAGCACTTTACCGTTCACTCCTCCGAGATACTGGAACAGTGGAAGTCCCAGCGACTCTGCTGCAGCTCTTGCTGTTGCCATTGACACGCCCAGGATAGCATTAGCTCCCAGCTTGCCCTTGTTAGGTGTTCCGTCGAGCTCGATGAGCAGTTTGTCAAGTCCCGGCTGGTCCAGTGCGTCCCAGCCCACAACATGCTCTGCTATGATGTTGTTGACATTGGCAACTGCTGTAAGCGTACCTTTGCCGAGATATCTTGACTTGTCGCCGTCTCTAAGCTCTACTGCTTCATGTACACCTGTCGATGCACCTGATGGCACGATAGCTCTTCCGATGGAGCCGTCCTCAAGCAGCACTTCTACTTCAACTGTAGGATTTCCTCTGGAATCCAGTACTTCTCTTGCGAGTACATCTTCGATATAAGACATGTGTTTTCTCCTTTGAATCAAATTAGAAATCGATTATCTTCATGAAGTCTTCAGCTTTGAGGCTTGCTCCGCCTACCAGCGCTCCATCGATCTCTTCCATATTCATTATCTCTGTGGCATTAGCCGGTTTTACGCTGCCGCCGTACTGTATGATGACCTGATCAGCAGTATCTTCATCATACATGGCTATGAGCGTGTTCCTTATGAATGCGCACATTTCTTCCGCCTGCTGCGGTGTGGCTGTACGACCTGTACCGATAGCCCAGACAGGCTCGTATGCGATCACAAGCTTTGCGATGTTATCAGCAGGTATATCTTTCAGACCTCCCTGCAGCTGCTTTTTGACAACAGACTCCGCATTGCCTGCATCTCTCTGCTCAAGGCTCTCCCCGACGCACATTATCGGCGTGATACTGCCTTCGAAAAGCTTCCTGAGCTTTTTATTTACTGTTTCATCGGTTTCACCGAAATACTGGCGGCGTTCGGAATGTCCCACTATACAGTAATCCACTCCTGTCTCTTCCAGCATGGCTGCCGATATCTCTCCTGTGTATGCTCCCTCATCTGCAAAATGCACGTTCTGTGCACCGACTCCGATATCCGTATCTTTGAAAATCTCAACGAGCGTATCCAGATCCGTGAACGGAGCACATATCGCAGTCCTGACATCAGTGCCTTTGTAAAGTTCTCTGAAGGCTTCAGCAAATTCACGGGCTTCAGCCTTTGTCTTGAACATTTTCCAGTTTCCGGCTATGAAAGGTATCCTCATCGTCAATCACCTCCGGATCATTTATCCTCCAGGCATGCCACTCCCGGCAGTTCCTTTCCTTCAAGGAACTCCAGTGAAGCGCCTCCGCCTGTTGAAATATGAGTCATTTTATCTGCGAATCCGAACTGTTCGACAGCAGCGGCTGAATCGCCTCCGCCTATAACAGTCGTCGCATCGCTTTCTGCCAGTGCTTTTGCAATGGCTTTCGTACCTTCTGCAAACGACGGCATTTCGAATACACCTGCAGGACCGTTCCATACGACAGTCTTTGCTGATGCGATACAGCTCCTGTAAAGCTCTATAGTCTCAGGACCTATATCCATACCCATCATATCTGCCGGTATACTGTCTCTGTCGAATACAGCCTTTTCGCTGTCATTGCTGAATTCTTTGGCACACACTGTATCCACCGGCAGCAGAAGGTCTACGCCTGCCGCTTCGGCTTTTTTCATGAGTTCTCCTGCCAGCTCTATGCTTTCTTCATCGAGTATGGATGTACCTATCTCGTATCCCATAGCCTTGAAAAAAGTATAGCTCATGCCTCCGCCGATTATCAGCGAGTCTACTTTTTTCATGAGGTTCTCGATAACAGGTATCTTGTCTCCGACCTTGGCGCCGCCCATGATGGCAACGAATGGCCTCTCAGGATCATCCAGAGCATCTCCCAGGAATTTTATCTCCTTTTCGATCAGGAAACCTGATACAGCCGGCATGTATTTTGCCAGTCCGGCTGTGGAGCAGTGTGCTCTGTGTGCTGTACCGAAAGCATCGTTCACGAATATTTCTCCGAGGGCTGCCAGTTCGCCTGTGAACGGCTCCTCGTTCTTTGTTTCTTCAACTCTGTATCTGACATTTTCCAGGAGCATCACCTGACCGCCTTTAAGTGTCGCAGCCTTCTCTCTGACGCTGTCGTCCACGACCACCGGTGATGGTGCGAAGATCACATCCTGGCCAAGCAGCTGTGAAAGCCTGTCGGCTACAGGCTTCAGGGAAAATTCAGGCTTTGCCTCTCCCTTCGGTCTGCCCATGTGAGACATCAGTATCACCGCTGCATCATTTTCGATAAGATATTTTATTGTAGGCAGTGCCGATACGATCCTGATGTCGTTGGTGATCTTCCCGTCCTGCATAGGAACATTGAAATCACATCTCACCAGGACTTTTCTTCCTGCTACATCGATATCCCTGACTGTTTTTTTCATTTTGAATACCGTCCTTAAAATTGATATGTACTATTTATTGTCTACACTGTACATGTGTTTTATAAGTTCGAGCACCTTGTTCGAGTATCCGAATTCATTGTCATAGAATGCTATCAGTTTGAAGAACTTGTCGTTCAGCTGTATACCTTCTCTTGCATCGAAGATAGAAGTGTTGGCGTCGCCGATGAAATCGCTTGAAACGACTTCGTCGTCAACATATTCGAGAATGCCCTTCATGTGAGTTTCTGATGCTTCTTTCATCTTTGCACAGATTTCTTCATAGCTTGCAGTCTTCTTGAGCTGTACGTTGAGATCGACTACTGATACATCATTCGTAGGAACACGATATGAGATGCCTGTCATCTTTCCTGCCAGTGAAGGTACTACCAGACCTACTGCCTTTGCTGCACCTGTAGTTGACGGGATGATGTTGCCGAATGATGATCTGCCTGTTCTCCAGTCTTTCATTGAACGTGCGTCTACTACCTTCTGTTTTGCAGTTGCTGCATGGATAGTTGACATGAGACCCTGTTCGATGCCCCAGTTGTCTTCGATGACTTTGCACATAGGAGCCAGACAGTTAGTAGTACATGAAGCGTTCGATACGATGTTCATATCCGGAGTATATGTCTCGTGGTTTACGCCCATTACGAATGTAGGTGTCTCTTTATCCTTGGCAGGAGCTGTGATGACTACTTTCTTTGCTCCCTGATTGATGTGTACCATAGCTTTTTCTGTAGTGTTGTATGCACCTGTACCTTCTACGATATACTCAGCTCCGCATTCTCCCCAAGGGATGTTGGACGCATCGCTTTCACTGTACACAGGAACCTTCTTGCCGTCGATGATGATACCGTCTTCGTAAACACCGAGTTCTTTCGGAAAGCGACCGAATACTGTATCATATTTCAGCATGTATACCATGTAATCCTTGTCTGCGTTACGAACATTGATACCTGCGATCTCTATCTCAGGCATGTCCATTGCTGCTCGAATAACTACACGTGAAATACGACCGAACCCGCTCACTCCTATTTTAATTGCCATTTCTAATTCCTCCTGAAGTATGGTTTAAATTTGTTATTATAGTGTAATAATTTATATATATCTCCCCATGAAAAGGGTCAATATCGCCTTCGCTTTGAAGATGAAAGAATGTGCATCTCATCTCTGTATTTTGCCACGGTACGTCTTGAAATATTTATGCCTTTATCTTTGAGCATATCCACCATAGCCTGATCGCTGTGAGGGTTCTTCGGATCCTCGCTGTCAACCATCTCTCTGATGAATTCTTTAATGCTGTTGGAAGATATCCCTTCTCCGTGGCTTCCCGACACTCCTGCCGAGAAAAAGTATTTTATTTCGAAAACGCCTCTTGGGCTCTGCAGATATTTGCCGTTTATGGACCTGGATACTGTGGATTCGTGTATCCCCAGCTCCTCTGCTATATCCTTTAGTGTAAGGGTCTTGAGATATTTGCTGCCCTTATCGAAAAAGTCTTTCTGGTATTTGACTACAGACGTCACTACATTGTATATGGTCTGTTTCCTCTGTTCGATGCTCTTGATCAGCCACAGTGCGGAATTCACTTTGTCCGACAGGTACTTTGAAAGGTTCTCATCGGTCTCTGCCCTGCTGAGCATCTTCTGATAATACGAGCTGACAACAAGGTTAGGCGTGCTGCTCTCGTTGACAGTGACGACATATTCGCCGTCCACTCTCTCTACTATGACATCCGGCACGATGTATTTGGTGTCTATCTGCGAGGAGAACTGCCTGCCCGGTTTAGGCTCCAGCGTCCTTATGATATCGCTCATATCCTGGACTTCCTTTGCAGATATTCCCATCTCTCTTGCTATGACTCCAAGCCTGTTATTGGCAAGATCTTCGAGATGTTCGTTTATGACACGCTCGAAGATATCTGTGAGCTGACCGCTCTGCCTGAGCTGTATTATGAGACATTCCCGCAGATCCTTTGCTCCGACGCCCACAGGATCGAATGTATGTATGATATCAAGCACCTTGTGTACGCTCTCTTCGTCTGAGCCGGTGACACGTGCTATCTCATCCACTCCGGACGTCAGATATCCATTCTCGTCAAGGGATTCTATGATATATCTGCCGATCTTCCTGCAGTTTTTTTTCTGTGTTGCGAACTGCAGCTGGAACATCAGATGCTCCGGCAGCGTGACGTCTGAAGAAACGAACTGTTCGTATGTGTTCTCCTTCTCTTCACCGCCTTTGTAATCCCATTGTTTGTAGCTTATATCATCATACTGTCTGTCTTTGATATATTCTTTCCAGTCGAAGTCATCGTCCTTTGACGATGATACTGCCGCCTGCTCGCTGTCCTTGGTGCTGCTGTATCCGTCATCGTGACTTTCCTGATGCTGTTCTGCAGGATGCTCATGGGCACCCGGTTCCAGAACAGGATTGACAAGGAGCTGCTCCTGTACATATGAATCGAGCTCCTGCGTGTTGAACTGCAGTATCTGTATAGCCTGTATCAGTTCCGGTGTCATCACAAGCTTCTGCGCCTGTTCAATTGTTAAATCGTAGCCAAATCGCATACTCATCTTAATACCTCATCTTCATATACAACAAGTATACCACATGGAAATTTTTTTGTCAGTGGTTTGACCCGGTTTTCTTTTTTTCAGTATAATTTGTCTTTTAGTGTTCCCATGTGATATCGCCACTTCTACAAAAGCCCCGGAAAGCCCAGCTGCCTGAGAGCCTCGAAAAGGACTATATTTGCGGAATTCGACAGATTGAAAGAGCGCAGTCTCGTATCCTCGCTCATAGGTATCCTTATGGCACTGTCCTCACGGACTTTTATGAAATCTGCCGGAAGACCTGCAGTTTCTCTACCGAACAGCAGCATATCCTCATCCCTGAAGCTGACGTCAGTATAAAGTTTTTTGCCTTTTGTGGTAGACAGGAACATCCTGTGATCTTTGTATTCATCCAGGAACTCGTCAAGACTTTCATGGACCTCGAGTTTAACGAAAGGCCAGTAGTCCAGCCCTGCTCTTCTGAGACTTTTGTCATCTATGGAAAAGCCCAGCGGTTTCACAAGATGCAGCACAGATCCTGTAGCTGCGCAGCTCCTTGCTATATTGCCTGTATTGGGTGGTATTTCCGGATTTACCAGTACGATGTGTATTGACATATTTATTCTCCTTCCGTTTTTATTGTACTTTTTAACAAATAAATGTCAAGGAACATTATCATACTGCAAAAAAAACAAGACAAACCAGGAACTTTATTATATAATTATGTGGAATATACGATAAATAATGGAGGTAACTGATGAAAAAAATCAAAATCGGACTACTTGGCCTTGGAAATATAGGAACAGGCACCTGTCAGCTTCTTGAAATGAACAGGAGCGAAATAGAGTCTTCTGTCGGTGCCGGAGTCGAGATCGTTAAGATACTCAAGAGAAATAAAAATAAAAAAGGCGAAGCCGATGTGCCTGACGAACTGATAACTACTGATCCTGATGAAATAGTCAATGATCCTGAGATAGATATAGTCATAGAGCTTATCGGCGGAATCGAACCCGCTACATCATACATGATCAGAGCCATGGAGAACGGCAAGCATGTAGTCACTGCAAACAAGGCGGCTGTAGCAGCCAATTACCGCAGACTCATGGATACAGCCTCAGCCAATGATGTGCAGATAAGATTCGAAGCCAGCGTGGGCGGCGGTATACCTATCCTTGGCACCATAACTGAACCGCTCAGCGCCAATAAATTCGAAGAAGTGCTTGGCATCGTCAACGGGACCACCAACTACATCCTGACCATGATGACGTCAGAAGGTCTGGATTACGACACAGCGCTCAGGGATGCTCAGGCTCAGGGATTCGCCGAGGCAGATCCTACAGCTGACGTAGAGGGTATCGACGCTGCTAACAAACTCAGCATACTCATCGCTCTCCTCTTTGACAAATATGTAGCGCCGGGAGACATCCCTACGACAGGCATCACACATATCACAAAAGAAAAGATCGAAGAAGCCCGTGCCAACGGCTGCAAGATCAAGCTGATCGCACATGCGAAACGTCTTGAAGACGGCAGCATAGAATACGAAGTAAGACCTATGCACATCAGTGCTTCACACCCTCTCGCCAACATAAACAAAGAATTCAACGCTGTATTCGTCAAAGGCAACGCAGTCGGCGATCTGATGTTCTACGGCAAGGGTGCAGGTCCGCTTCCTACAGGCAGCGCCGTAATGGGAGATGTCATCGAAATAGCAAGAACGATATTAAAATAGCAGGAGGAGAATATATATGTCTTTATTTGAAGAATGGAAAGACCTTATCGAGAACCAGACCGAGGAATCTTTCCCTGAGTTCTGGAAAGAATACAGCGGTGCAGAAACTAAGATCTACAGTGATATACTGGACAGACCTTCCGAAAAGATCACCGGCACACTCGGTGAACTGGCAGCAAAATACGACGTCCGCCCTGTGATATTCATGGGATTCCTGGACGGAGTCAACGACAGTCTCAAAAACGGCAACGATTTCGAGAACTTCGACG
>CAKQNZ010000006.1 GCA_934255435.1 uncultured Clostridia bacterium
ATCGAGATAGTGCCTGAGACACTGTTCTACAATATGCTGGCTGCCGACGCTGATTATCTTTACGGACTCCCTCAATGGGAAACAATACTGGGCGAAGAAAAGATAGCCGAGATAGCCAAAAAATACAAACAGTCGAAGACTGTACGCAGAGCAGAGCCGAAAGTAGGCCGCAACGACCCTTGTCCATGCGGCAGCGGCAAGAAATACAAACACTGCTGCGGACGCAACTGACAGACCGTCAGACATCACAAAAAACATCAGAGACGTTTCCATACGGAAACGCCTCTTTTTGTATAAAAAGAGCCCCCTGCGTTCAACGCAGGGAAAGTTTTTATTTGTGAAAAATGATCCTCAGCTGTCCTTTATATCATATCGTGATCCCGGCTGCCTGAAACATTCACAGTTTCTTACGGCACAGATCTGAGATAACGCATCTGTCACATCCGGGATTCCTGGCGCTGCAGCAGTTTCTCCCGTGGAATATGAAGCTATGATGTGCCTCTGTCCAGCGACTTTCCGGCAGCACTTCCATAAGTGCCAGTTCTGTCCTGAGGACATCTTTCTCGCAGACCAGTCCTATGCGGTTCGTGACTCTGAACACATGTGTGTCCACAGCTATACGCTGCTGTCCGAAACCCACCGACAGTACCACATTGGCAGTCTTCCTGCCTACTCCCGGCAGCGATACAAGCTTATCATAATCACAAGGCACCTCCCCGCCGAAATCGCTGACGATGTTTTTTGCCATAGCTATTATGTTTTTAGACTTGGTCTTGTACATGCCTATTTTTTTGATGATTTCTATCACATCGTCCTGTGAAGCCTCCGCCAGCGCTTCCACCGAAGGATACTTCGCAAACAGCACAGGCGCCACCTTGTTGACGCTGACATCAGTCGTCTGTGCAGACAATGCTACAGCCACGATCAGTTCATATGTATTGCGGTGCGTCAGAGCACAGCCTGCATCCGGGTATTCTGCTGCAAGCCTGTCCAGTATTTCGTTCACTTTTTTGTCTGAAAACATTTTCCTGCCTCTGTCCTGAATATTTTTGATACGGACCTTTGCTCAAAGCCCGTTCTAATATATTATACAATGCCGCTATTGTTTTTTAAACTGTTTTGTTCACCGTAAAACACGAAGCGTTCACTTAAACATTGTAAAATCATAACATCATATTACTACAGTCCGGCCCAGGATACTCTGCCGGACACATGACCAGCGGACTCTTTACTGAGTTCATCGACAGGAGGGAAATCAATGGATCTGTTATTCAAAGGAGGCAGGGTCGTAACTGCAACATCTTCATTCGACGCTGACGTTGCAGTCACCGGCGGCAGGATATCCGCCATCGGCACGGACCTTGTACCTGACAAAAATACCGAGATAATAAGTGCTTCCGGAAAACTCATACTGCCGGGAGCCATCGACGGGCATACACACCTTGCCATGCCTTTCGGAGGCACCATATCATCAGACGACTATTTCACAGGCACCCGGGCTGCAGCCTGCGGAGGCACGACGACTGTATTCGACTTCATACTGCAGGGCATCGGCGAAACGATGGACGCTGCTCTCGACAGGCGTGAAGCGATCTGCCGTTCCGACGGACCGGCCATAGACTACTCATATCATATCGGCGTTGGAGACGTCACCAGCAGCGAAATGCTCAGCTCCATGGACAGATGTGTGGAAAGAGGCGTGACATCTTTCAAAGTGTTCATGGTATATGACTTCGGCGTAGACGACGGACAGTTTTTTCAGACACTTCAGCACGCAGCACAGATCGGTGCTCTCGTTGGAGTCCATGCCGAAAACAGAGATGTGAACAACTGCCTGATAAAGCAGTACCTTGCTGAAGGCAAAACCGATGCATGGTGGCACTATATGTCCAAAAATGAAGCAGTAGCCGGCGAAGCCGATGTCAGAGCCATCAATCTGGCAAAGATGGCAGGAACTTCCCTTTACATCGTCCATCTCGACAACAAACAGGGCGTGGAAGCTGTCAGAACCGCTCGTGACGAAGGCTATCCGATATTTGCAGAAACCTGCCCCCAGTATCTTCATTTCACGAATGAAGTATACAGAAACGGCATCCCTGAACTGGACCTGAGAGCCCGTGACTTCGTATGCTCACCTCCTATGAAGGGGATCGAATCACAAAATGCTCTCTGGAACGGCATAAATACCGGCGATATATCGACTCTGGCAACAGATCACTGCCCGTTCCTGAAATCTGAAAAGGACTGGGGCATCACCCGAAAAGACGGCACTGTCGGCAACTTTACAGATATCCCAAACGGCTGCGCAGGCATCGAGAACATGTATCCGTATATTCTTTCCGAGGCAGGCAAAGGCAGGATATCATATGAAAAAGCCGTTGAGATATCAGCTACGAACCCTGCCAGACTTTTCGGCATAGACTACTGCAAGGGAGCTGTCCAGGTCGGCCTGGACGCCGATATCGTCCTTTACGACCCTGACAGGAGATTCATTGTAAAAAACGCTGAAAACCAGCATGGCGCCCTGGACCATACCATCTGGGAGGCCTCAGAGTTCCACGGATATCCGGCAGCTGTATACTCAAGAGGCAGACTTGTATTCGACGGCAGAGACTATGTCGGCAACAAAGGCGACGGCCAGTTCGTAAAATGCAGGAAAGTCAGATTCGACAGTCCGCAGCTGTGATCTTCAACGACAGAAGAACAGAAATATTTTGCAGGAATGACATAATCACACAAAAATGTTGTTCCTGCAACTGACAATCCCCGGGTTTTGCTGTATAATATTATATTATGATAAAAAATCCGTATCATGACACTGCCATATATTCATGCCAGCTTTTCAGAGATTTTACAGACAGTGAGATCAAACTGATAAAGACCTCATTCCCTTCTTTATCGAAGATATATGACAAAGGCGAGATAATACTGAACCAGGGAGATTATACCAGACATGTCGGTATAATAATCGAAGGCCGGCTGATATGCTGCAAATATCACTATGATGGCAGTTCACAGCTTCTGCAGCTGCTGGGCCGGGGAGACTTCATAGGACTTGAAGCGATCTCCTCCAGCTATCTTACAAGCCCGTATACAATCATTTCTGACGACTTTTCCACAGTCGCCGTTTTTCCATATATAGATTTTCTCGCATCACCTGAAATAGATGAGAAAATGAAACTGCACCTTATGGGCAATGTGCTTAATATCGTTGCCGACGATATTATCAGAAAAATGTACAAGATCGATGTCCTTTCCAAACGCACACTTCAGGAGAGAGTTCTGACATATCTGAGCATAATAAGCGAGAAAAAGAAAAGCCGTACCATAGACATAGGTATGACGCAGGAACAGTTTGCATACTATCTGTGCGTCAACAGAAGCGTCCTGTCAAAAGAGCTGAACAAAATGAAGAGAAACAGACTTATCGACTTCAAAGGCTCTGTTTACACGATAAATGGCAGCGCAGATACTCTGTCTTACGAAGACTGACCTGAAAAAACTGAAAATACACAAAAAACACAATTTATGTTGTATATACAATATTTTGTCTTCAGAAATTTAATTATACTCTATTTAGCAAAATAAGGAGGCAAACATGTTACTAAAAAATTATATCAACGGACATTGGACAGAAGCTGTCTCAAAAGAACAGACAGATGTAGTGAATCCAGCTACAGGCGAAATACTCTGTCAGGCAGTAAAAGGCGGCAAAGCAGATGCTGAAGCAGCTATACTCGCAGCAAAGAACTCATTCTATAAGACAAGGGAATGGCGTGATATGCCTGCCACTGACAGAGCCAACATCCTTTTCAGGATCGCAGATGAAATAGAAAAAGAACTTGATGAATTAACATATACAGACTGTATCAATCACGGCAAACCGCTGCGTGAAGCCAGAGAAGACATAATATCCTCGATCGAGTGTTTCAGATACTATGCCGGTCTTATCAGCAAACCCTACGGCGGTGTATACGATGTAAAAACCGATTCAGGCGAAATGCATTCCTATACAGTACACGAACCTGTAGGTGTATGCGGTCTCATAACACCGTGGAATTATCCTCTGCTGATGGCAGTATGGAAGCTGGCTCCGGCACTTGCAGCCGGCAACAGTGTCATCCTCAAGCCGGCATCTGTGACTCCGATGTCAACTGTAAAGCTTTTTGAGATATTCGAACGCAAAGGTATCCCTGCCGGAGCTGCCAACCTCGTAATGGGCTCGGGCAGCGCTGTAGGCAATACACTGGCAGAAAGTCGTGACGTGGAGCTCATAGCCTTTACAGGCAGCACAGAAGTAGGACAGAGCATCGGACAGGCAGCAATGACCAACGTCAAAAGAGTAGGTCTTGAGCTGGGCGGTAAATCACCTTTCATAATCTTTTCCGATGCAGAGCTCGAACAGACTGTCGAATGGGCTATGTACGGTATCTTCTTCAATCAGGGAGAAGTATGCTCTGCAACATCCAGGATCATCGTAGAAGAACCCTTCCATGATGAATTTGTAAAAAGATTCCTTGAAAGAACCAACAGGATGACTATCGGCGATCCTCTTAAAGATCCCGATATAGGTGCTATCGTCTCAGAAGATCAGATGAATACAGTCCTGAAATATATCGATATCGCCAAAAAAGAAGGTGCTGTATGCCTCTGTGGCGGTGAGCGCTACACCGAAAATGAATGCAGCAGAGGATTTTTCATAAAGCCTACGATATTTGACAAATGCACATCGGATATGCAGATAGTCAGAGAAGAAGTATTCGGTCCTGTAGTCACCATCCAGACATTCAGAACTGAACAGGAAGCTATAGACATTGCCAACGACACTCCTTTCGGACTTGGCGCAGCTGTAGCTACAAAGAATATTTCAAGGGCTATCAGAGTCGTTAAGAAAGTTAGAGCCGGAAACACATGGATAAACTGTTCGCAGCCTACATTCAACGAGGCGCCATGGGGCGGTTACAAAATGTCCGGCATAGGTCGTGAACTGGGAGTACACGGACTTGAAGAATATCAGGAGATAAAACAGATAAACATCAATCTTTCTGAACAGCCTCCTGAATGGTACACTGAACGCTGATAACAGGAATGGTGCGGAATACCGGTGTCCCGGTATTCCCTCCACCTAATATAACCATATAATCCTGCGCATCATGCAGCCGTCTTCACATACTGAAGGCGGCTGCTGCGCTTTTTTGCAGAAGGTGCTTCCCGGCATCGTAAAGGCGACGCCTCCCGGATGAGGATATTTATCGTTCATAAGTCAAAAACACCTTGATATCACTATGACCTTTTGCTGTATGAAATCTCATGATATCCCTTCAGTCTCACGCTGCATCTGCAAGACTGATAGAAATCTGCTCTGATACAAGAAAAAACACCCGGTCACTAAAGATGTTTCTACTGACCGGGTGTTCCTGTTTATTATTATACTTGATTAAAAAATTTGGCAAACGAAAGTTAATTGATTTGGCTTCATGATCTAGTTCTGTGTAAACAGAAGGCTTTCTCTTTCCAGAGGTGTAACTGCACGATTCTTTGCTCTTGCATAGATCGCAAGGATAAGTCCCAGTGCGAACCATCCGCATACCAGTATCCACTCTATCGGCTGCAGAGGGCTTGGTCCGAACGGCAGGTAGAGATAAGTGAAGAAGCATACAACACCGATCGATACCGCACCAACGAGCTTAGCATTCTTTACCTTGTAAGGTCTTTCAAGTTCAGGCTGTCTTACTCTCAGGAAGATGAATGACAGAGTTACCATCAGGTATACGATAACTACTCCGAATGAACTTGCATTAACGAACCATGTCAGCGCTCCTGAACCGAGGAGACATGAGAAAGTTGAAAGTGCTCCGCAGAACAGTACTGCATTGCAAGGAGTGTGATATTTAGGGTGAACCTTAGCCAGGAATCCAGGGAGCATCTTGGCATTTGCCAGTGAGAAGAGTACTCTTGCTCCGCCATAGAGGAATCCGTTCCAGCTTGTCAGGATACCGCACATTGCACCAACGATGCAGACTTTACCCCAGATAGGGTTTCCGAAAGCATATGCCATAGCGTCAGCTACAGGGATGACTCCGTTAGTACGAACTTCTGTAGGCGCTGATACGCATGTAGCGAATATCATGAGCATATACCATGCTGCTGCCATTGCTATGGATATGATCAGGATCTTAGGGATCTGTTTGAGCGGAACATCCATTTCTCCGGCTGACTGAGGTATAACGTCAAATCCAACGAACATTGCAGGAACCATGAGCAGTACTACTGTGAATCCCTTGAAGTCTGTCAGCAGCGGCTTAGTGTATTCGAAATCTCCGAATGCTGTGCCGCCTGTCAGGAACAGGATACCTACTACTATAAGACCTGCTGTGGCGATCGTCTGGAACACAGCTGCCTGCTTTGCTCCGAAATAGTTTACGACAGTGATTATAACTGATACGATAACTGATACGAGACATACTGTGACCCATACGTCTGCACCCTTTACTGTCCACAAGTGTCCCAGTTCAGGGATAGGCACGATGTAATTCAGTGCTGTTGCGAATGCAGGACCTTCCCATGCTGCAACACCCAGATAAGCGAATGCTGTTGCCAGACCTGCGACAACTGCCGGCCAGTAACCCATTGCTTTGTAGGAGAACACTACGCCGCCGCCTGTGTAAGGTATAGCCGGTGTAAGCTCTGAATATACCAGGCCTACGAATACGCACAGTACTGCACCTACTGCGTATGCCAGTATAGCACCTATCATACCTGCTGATGCTGCCCACTGTCCTGACAGCATTATCCAGCCCCAGCCGATCATTGTACCGAATGCCATGGCCAGGACGTCTCTTTGTTTAAACGACTTTTCCAATGACTGATTTTCTGAACTCATAATTCAACCCTCACTTATTCTGATTATTTTGTTCTAAAAAAACTGTAACTTATAATTTCTGCTGAAAGATTGTTTATCTTCGCGTTAGCATGCTATGTCTTTCATGCCCATATATATAACAAGTATCGTGCCAAGTTGTTAAAAAAGCACCAGTTTTTTGTAATAAACTTCTATATTGGTTGAAATTTCAATGATTTTTTTGTGTTATTCGCTGAATCGACTTCATATAACCACACGATATACCCAATCAAGAAACGTGCCATATGCCCTTTACGAAAGAAATTTCCTACACTTTTCGTGAAAATTTTTTCCGTTCCCCACTCATTTGCTATGTTTTGCATCGGTTTTCTGTAATGACACGGTATCTTCACAATAATGTCTAATATTTAACAATTATATATTGAAGAACTGGTCATCCGTCCGGACCGTGAACACAGTGCGCTCCCCTTCCTGATCGATCCATGGACTAAGATACCCTGTCGCACGAGTCCGCAATGATATCTGTCTCAGATTTTTGTAAAAACCACTTGACAGTTGAGCATATATTCAACTATAATGCAGACATGAAGAACAGTTGAATGTTCACGCAACTATAACTAAGGAGGTAGACCCATGGCAAAAGATGATATATCATGCGACTGCAGTATCATACATGAAGATACCGTAGAGCATGTCCGGTCGGAAATCGTCTCCGACGAAAGGCTCTCAGCCATGAGCAGGCTGTTCAAGGTATTCGGCGACGGAACGAGGATAAAGATCCTGTCCGCACTGAACTGCCATGAAATGTGCGTATGCGACCTGGCAGTCATCCTCAACATGACGAAGTCAGCAACATCGCATCAGCTCCGCGTACTGAGAGACAATAACCTGGTTAAATTTTCAAAGAAAGGAAAGCACGCCTACTATTCCCTGGCAGACGATCATGTAAAGGAAATACTGGACGTTGCACTGGAACACATCAATGAGTAAATCACCCGAACATAACACAGTGACATATATGATCGAAGGTCTGGACTGTGCCAACTGTGCTGCCAAGATCGAACGCAAGATACAGGCTATGCCCCAGATAAATGAAGCGACTCTGACATTCGCCACAAAGCAGCTGAAAGTGACTTCACCGGAAGCTGATAAGAACGCACTGAAAAACGAACTGGAAGCCGTATGCCTGTCTGTTGAAGACGGTGTATCTCTCCAGGAAAAAGGTGCAGGCGTACCTGCCAGAAAGAAAAACAGCGACGGTTTCTGGGCACAGAACAAAGGCGATCTGCTACCTATCATCATCGGCGCAGTACTCTTCACTGCCGGTATGATAATGGAACATGTGCTGGCTCTGCCGACGTTAGTTCTTTTCATAATATTCGCAGTCGGTTATCTGATCCTGGGTGGACAGGTGCTGCTGGCTTCAGCAAAGAATATATCAAAAGGTCAGGTTTTCGATGAGAACTTCCTGATGTCCATCGCAACTATCGCAGCATTCTGCATCGGTGATTTCGCTGAAGGTATGGGCGTCATGCTCTTCTACCGCATAGGCGAGCTCTTCGAACATATAGCAGTAGAGAGAAGCCGTACGCAGATCATGGATGCTGTAGACATGAGACCTGAAACTGTAAATCTGGTATGCACCCATGACCACGATGAAGAAGATGATGACGACTGCGGTTGCGGATACGACCATGAGCACGAACATCATCATCACGACCACGACGATGACTGCGGCTGCGGACACGACCATGAGCACGAACATCATCATGAACACGTTGCAGCGTGTGCTGCCGACGAGCATCATGAGCACGGCCATATCCACAAACATGACGGTGATGACTGTGACTGCGGCTGCGGACATGATCATGAACACGAACACCACCACGAGCACGATGACGACTGCGGCTGCGGGCATGATCACGAACATGAACATCACCACGAGCACGCTGCTGCATGTGCTGCCGACGAGCATCATGAGCACGGTCATATCCATAAACACGAAGATGATGACGACTGTTGCTGCGGACACGACCATGAGCACGAACATCATCATGAACACGACGACGACTGCGGCTGCGGGCACGATCACGGACATGAGCACGGTCACGAAGGTGGCGAACATATCCATGTCATACCGTCAGAAAATGCAAAAGTCGGCGATATACTCCTTGTACGCCCCGGCGACAGGATCCCTCTCGACTGTGTCATCGTCGACGGCGAAAGCCGCATAGACACCTCCCCGGTAACAGGCGAGCCTGTTCCTGTAAATGCAGCGCCGGGATCAAAGGTCATCTCAGGCTGCATAAACCAGCATGGTGTCCTCAGGATAAAAGTAGAAAAGCCGCTGTCTGAATCGATGGTAACTAAGATTCTGGATTCAGTTGAAAATGCAGCAGCAGGAAAACCTAAAATAGACAAATTCATAACGAAATTCGCCAAGGTATATACGCCTATCGTAGTTATCCTGGCAGTGCTGACAGCTGTAGTACCATCGCTGATAACAGGAAACTGGAGCGACTGGATCACGACAGCCATCACATTCCTGGTAATAAGCTGCCCTTGCGCACTGGTGATCAGCGTACCGCTGGCATTCTTCTCCGGTATCGGAGCAGCGTCCAGATACGGCATACTCTTCAAAGGCGGACTTTCCATGGAAGCCCTGAAGAATGTCAAAGCTATCATCATGGATAAGACAGGAACCATCACAAAAGGCAACTTTGCAGTACAGAAAGTCATGACTTCCGCAAAATCAGGAGACATCAGCGAAGACAAAGTACTGGCACTGGCAGCATCTTGCGAATCAGCATCTACCCACCCTATCGCAGCCAGCATAACTGCAGAAGCCGCTGCAAGGAACCTGACGCTCAGCAAGCCTGAGAAGATCGAAGAACTTTCCGG
Source organism: uncultured Clostridia bacterium (assembly GCA_934255435.1). GTDB lineage: Bacteria > Bacillota > Clostridia > Peptostreptococcales > Anaerovoracaceae > Lentihominibacter. The sequence goes on from CAKQNZ010000006.1 coordinate 9,764, forward strand.
CATGGGTATAAAGGTCACATTTGCAAAAGATGCCGACACACCTTCTGAAGTCCTCTGCGGCAACAGGAAACTGATGGCTGCAAACGGCATAGACGCTTCAGAAGCCGCAGACAGCCCTGCTACACAGGTACTTGTCGCAGCAGATGGAAAGTTCCTGGGATGCATATACATCGCAGATACTATCAAGCCGGAAGCACAGAGCGCTATAGCTTCCCTCAAGGCGTCAGGTCTGATACCTGCAATGCTCACGGGAGATGTGCAGGCTGCAGCTGATGACGTAGCCTCAAAAACAGGGATCGACAGAGTCTACGCACAGTTGATGCCGGAAGACAAACTCAGGATACTGAGAGAACTCCGTGAAGAAACAGGTTCAGTGATGTTCATAGGCGACGGTATCAACGACGCACCTGTTATTGCCGGTGCTGATTTGGGAGCCGCCATGTGTTCCGTTGCAGATGCCGCTATCGAAGCCGCTGATGTGGTATTCATGAGACCGTCACTTGATGCTATACCTAAATCTATAAAGATAGCCCGCATAACAGGCATCATAGCCGGAGAAAACGTAGTGTTCGCACTGGCAGTCAAACTGCTCGTACTGATACTGGGCTTCATCGGATTCGCCAACATATGGGCTGCAGTATTCGCAGATACAGGAGTGGCAATGCTCTGCATACTGAACTCACTGCGTATACTCCTCAAAAAACTGAAATAACGGCACTGACTGTGATCATAAGATCATAGCTTAGCATAACACACACAGAGGAGCCTGACGAGGCGGTATCACACCGTTTCCGTCAGGCTCCTCTGCATATACCTTTAAATTTTATACATCAAAAAAGTCATCCTCTGAAATACCATCATCGGATGACTTTTAATATCATATGCAATACTTCCGGATACGACGATCTCCTGATCAAAGTATCTCCCCAAGCTGCCTTTTTTCAAATCCGGCAGCCTGCCTGTATGCACTATTTTATCAGCGCTTCAACTCTCGCTCTTGTCTTTTCTTCGCCAAGGATCTGCTGTATCTCCCAAATGTCAGGAGACTGCTGACGTCCTGTAAGTGCGATCCTGATGACAGTGCTGACATGACCTACATGACCCTTGTAGTCCTCAGGATGTTTCTTGAAATCCTTAGGCTTTGCAGCATATCCCAGCTCTGTGCCTATCTCTCTGATCTTGTCGAACCACTGACTCTGATCGTCGCTGTGATCGTAAGTCTCAAGATATTTCTTCAGTATCAGCGTTCTGTCTTCATCGCTGACGTTTTCAGGCATCTCGTCTTCGATCTTGAAATAGTCGTCATAGAAATAGCTTATGAAATCGAAGATCTGCTTTCCGTATACCAGGTCTTTACGTGGTTTATTGCCGCTGCGTCCAAGATCCAGTATCTTTGTGAGGTAGTCCTCTCTGCCCTTGAACAGAGGCAGTATCTCGGTATTGAATTCCTCAGCCCATCCGATCATGAAGCCGCAGAGGTCAGCAGCCGGTATCTTTACAAGAACGTCCTTCGAAACGTCATTGAGCTTGTTGAGGTCGAACAGCGCACCGCCGCTGCTCATCTTTTCTGTAGTGAACCTGAAATCATCCAGCGGAGCGTCAGGATTCTCTATCCTCCACTCTTCGAAATTCGAATTGAGTATAGTCAGCAGGTACTCTTTCACTGCCTGCGGATGATATCCTTCCTGTCTGTAGTAATCCAGTGAAAGTTCAGGGTCCTTTCTCTTGCTCAGCTTTCTCTTGTTGCCGTTATCCAGCTTCAGGAGCTGCGCAGTGTGGCAGTAAGCAGGCATATCGAAACCCAGCTTTTCGAAGAGCTCCACATGTATCGGCAGCGACATCAGCCACTCTTCACCTCTTACTACATGTGTGGTCCTCATGAAGTGATCGTCTATGACGTGTGCAAAGTGATAAGTCGGTATCCCTGTAGCCTTGAGGATGATTATATCCTGATCGTTTTCAGGCATGGAAAGTTTACCTCTGATGGCGTCCTCCACCTCTATATACCTTATCTCCTCTGATGGCAGATCGTGGTTTCCTGTAGAGCGGAGTCTTACGACATAAGGCTTTCCTGCATCTATGTTGGCCTTGATCTCATCGTAGGTAAGATTCCTGCTCTGCTCAGCATACTTGCCGTATATACCTGTAGTCTCCTTTGCCTCTTCCTGAGCCTGTCTTATTGCTGCAAGCTCGTCCTCTGTGAGAAAGCACGGATAAGCCATGCCTTCGGAAACCAGTTTCTTTGCAAAGCACTGGTATATCTCGCCTCTCTGACTCTGGCAGTAAGGACCGTAATCGCCTTTTTCTCCATCCAGCAGTGCACCCTCATCGAAGTCTATGCCGAAGAATCTCAGAGACGTGATTATAGTCTCCACAGCCCCCTCTACATATCTCTTGTCATCGGTATCCTCTATCCTGAGATAGAAGGTGCCTCCCGACTGGTGCGCCAGTCTCTCGTCAACAAAAGCTCCGTAGAGATTTCCCAGATGTATGAATCCTGTAGGGCTCGGTCCCAGCCTTGTGACCATGGCTCCCTCAGGCAGCTCACGCTTCGGAAAAAGCTTCTCGTAATCCTCAGGTTTTTTGTCTATATGCGGAAACAGCAGCTCCGCCAGTTTATTGTTGTCCATATCGACCTTCCTTTATCTAAAATACAAAATCGTCCTAATCATTACAAAGACCGGATGAGCCATCCGGTCATACATCATTATTGTATCAAGAAACCCGCCGGTATGCAAGGTTAAAGGACGGCTATTGCTCCTGCACCATTAGTTCTGTCATCTAATGTACTTCACTATATACATCCAGCTCCTCCTTCTTTATGGCCTTTATACCGGCGTCTTCACGTCTGAGTCTGACAGCTTTATCCAAAGCTTCCTTTAGTATCTTGTACTCGTCAGTTTTTCTGAACTCTGAGACTGCTTTTTCGGTCATATCCGAGTCATATTTTGTCCATTCTTCACCATCAAGAGCCTTTTTGTCCTTTATCGACTGTTTCCACTGCCCTATTGCTGTCGTCTTCCTGTAAATTTCTTTGTTTTCTTTCATCACTTCGGAATATGTCCTGCCTGATTTTTCATAGACCTTTTCCATGGCGTCGTATTGCTGTGATTCCTTCGCTGCCTTGATCTCGTTATTTATGTAAGCGTCCAGTTCATCATCCGACATCTGATATCCTGCTTCAATGGCTTTCTTATACAACGCTTCTGTTCTTATACATGCTTCCACCGCATCTTTCTCTGCCTCTTTTTCAGACTGCACTGATGCAGTTTGATGCTTTGTACCTTTTCACATATATCTATCAGTTGTATAAATATAACAAACGAAACGGCTGAATGTTACACTGATGGTATCAGCTTGTTTATCTATATAACTGAACCCCGGGGAAAGCCATTTTGTGACAAACTTTTTTCTTTTTTTGAAAAAAATTTTGCTATTCCGGGGTTCTGTCAGATCAGTTTTGTTGCACCCTTTATACCAGCGGCCTGTCAGTACCGGAATCCCATTCCGGTGCCGGTACTCACCTCTACCATATCATACAGATCCGTTCCTGTGACTGTGGTTGTTGTAAACGACACTTTAAATGTTGTAAACGACATAGCATGCTGTTTTTCGCCGGGTTTTCAGACTGTCTGTTCTAATAAAAGGCTTTTTTCACTCTTTATTCTATTGTCTCTTTTTGCGTCTTACTGTCAGAAGGAGTATTGCTGCGATCAGGCATGCTGCGGCTATGACTGCGTACCGGGTGATATCGGCGGTGTCGCCGGTCCTGGTTTTCCTGTATTTTTCCGGATTCCAGGTGTTCGTTACAGTGAAGGTGTCATCTTCTGATGTGACTTCCGATATATATCCTTTCGGTACGTCCAGTTCTTTTATTTCCCACTTGCGGCTACTGTCCAGGCCGTCCCACTGGTATGTCCAGTTGCCGGCTGCATCCAGCACTTTCTTTTCTTTGAGGCTGCCGTCGCAGTAAAGACCTACGGTTATGCTTTCCGGGCGTCTGCCTTTGCTGTCGCTGCTGTCTTTCCAGACTTTGTGGACGATGATGTCTTCTGTTTTGCCCGGATATTTCAGTTCGCCCTTCGGCTTGCAGCTGACATACCTTGTCATGAGACCGTTCTCGTCTGTGTGTGGCAGCATTATCAGATATGAGTCTGTCCTGTATGTATATCCCAGTCTTTTGAAATCCGCCTTCGTATTCGTCTGCTTTATGAAATATATGCCGTCCGCAAGACCATGGAAACCTGCAGCTCCATCGTTTCCTGTCACTTTTGTTTCGATACCGCTGATACCTTTGTCTGCAATGTATCTGTCCAGCACTTCTGTTACTTTCCTTGCTCCTGCGCTGTCTGTCATATCATCCACACTGACAGATGCCCCTGCAAACTCCGGAGTCATATCATATCCGCCGTTACCATCAGGGACCGCCACCCGGTAAAGTGTCAGTCGGATACCTTCTACAGGTACCTTCGCAGATGCATCATACTGCACGATATCTATGGTCCCGGACGATCCCTGTGCGAAAGCAGAGCATGGCAGGAGCATATATACCAGTCCGAGCATCAGACTCAGGCTTATGATCATTTTACAGATTTTCTTCATTTCAGTTCCACCTCATTCTGTTACATATTTTTACCGGATCTTTTCCGGATCTGTCTGGCAATAATGATCCCGGACACGGCTGCAGCTGCAGCACATATCACGATCAACCACAGATAGTGTTTCAGGAAGACTCCCGGATCTACAGCATCTTTGCTGTCCTTGCTGAAATCATAATCAGTCCGCTGACCTCTCACAAGCAGCCTGTGATCATTGACACCGAAGGGAGTACATGTCAGCAGTGTCACAAGATCCTTTCCTTCTTCGATAAGGAGATCGTCTGTCTCCTCCGGAAGCACTACCTTTATCTGATCAACCTTGTATGCAAAATCCCTGTTCAGCACATGTATAAAGAACAGATCGCCCTTCTTCATCTGGTCGATATCAGTAAACAGATTCTTTGATGCCATACCGGTATGTGCGGATATCACAGCATGGGTTCCCTTTCCTCCGACAGGAAGCGATGTATCCTCCAGCAGGCCTGCACCTTTATCCAGCACTTTATCCGATGTGCCGTAGTATATCGGCAGATATATATCTACTGACAGCACTTCTACATATCCTATCATAGCGCCGGTCTTCACCATCCAGAAATCTTCAAACTCAGTACCTTTAAAATCCCGGATATTGCTGCCGGTAAAAGGATCCGCCGGATAACCTCCCGGCAGAGTGGCATTGTAATCATATGCCATCTGCATATCTTTTTTCAACTTTGCTTCGCTGGTATTCTCCATACGGGCATCATAATCTGCTATATCCCTGTTAGCAAACTGCTGATTGATGAAGCTTGCAAAGCTGGGATAACATATCAGTACTATACCTCCGGTAATAATAAGAAAAGCTATCAGTCTCTTTACATTCTTTATGATACCCACTCCTTTTTAAAATTCCGGGATGCCTGAGGCATCCCGGATCATTTTGAATTCCTATGGCTCTGTATATGACTAGTTCTGTCTTCTGCGTCTGTATATCCTGTCATATCCTACGTATGCACCGCCGAGTATGATCATCATCACTCCTGCGATGAGACAGTACATTGCTGTTCTGGATCCTGTTTCAGGAAGGCTTATGCCCTTTGAGTTCTTTATCTTTACACTCATAGTTATAGTGTTGTCAGGACCATTTGTGATCTCTACTATCTCACTCACATTCTCACCCTTGGTGATTTCAAGGATTCCTTTGCCTGTCAGCTCGCCATCAGCATTTCTCTCATCTGTGATCCTCACTTTGACCGGCTCTGCCAGTATAGAATATCCCTGAGGAGCTTGTGTCTCTGTTATAGTATATTCTCCTTCTTTCAGACCTTTGAGAGTAGCTATATTTCCGTCCTTAGTGATCACTACACCGCCATTAGTGCTTTCTATCGTACCGTCTGCTCCATATGTGAATGACCCTATTGTCTTACCTTCACTGTCTTTTACTTCGAAAGATGCTCCTGCCATATCTTTATTCTCATTGTTCTTGTCCACCTTCTGGATATTGAAGCCGTACGTATATGTCTTGACTTTATCTTCAAGTGTTCCCTTGCTGTCTGTCTTGTTAGGATTATTGGAATATACCAGCTTGATATCATTAGGGTTTGCTGTACCTACCTGGGCATCTTTTGTAAGTACTGCTGAATACTCAAGCTTTACTTCCTTGCCCTGGTATTTCAGGATAGTATCCGTGTTTAATGATATTTCGAAGCTGCTGCCAGTTTCCTTGATAATGTAATCAGTTCCTGCTACGAGAGTTACATCTGATGTTCCATCTTCAGAACCGTTTACGATCGTAACCTTGGCATTTTTCCCGTATTCGAGATTAGTGAATTTGTCTGTGAGGACGTAACTGAGCTTGTCTCTGTCTACATTTGCCTCGTAGCTTGGGATAGCAGTGTTGACTTTATATTTTATCGTATCTCCGATGTTTGCAGTGTTTTCCTTGACCTCATCGCCATTCTCGATTATCTTTTTGTCAAGCTTCACCTTGGAGTCCTTCTGCGTCACCTGCGTATTATCCCTGAGATCCACCAGCATCGGCTTTGATGCAACGACGCCGCTTTCAGTTGTTTCTGTTTCTGCTACTACATAGTATCCGATACCGATCCCTGTAGCCGGCAGATTTATTCCGGTTATACTATGTTTTACTGCATAGTCCTCCAGCGCGCTTGCCAGAGCTGCTGCCTCTGTAGCATTAGTGTTTTTCCATCTGCCGTCAGTTCCTATGACTTTACCGTTTTTCAGGATCTCATTGTCACTGTTCAGCGAGTATCCATCTGGGTTGTTGTTAAAGAAACCATTAAAATCATTTGTCACTGTGTAAGTATACACAGCATCTGCCTTGTCCTTACTGCTGTAGCTGACTTTAGCATCCATAACTTTGTATGCCTTGTAAGTCGAGCCTGTAGTCGGATTATTGATACTCAGATCTGCTTTTGATGGTGCCTCAGCTGCAAATGCAGTCACACCCATCGTGCAGAGCATTGCTGCTGCCAGCAGTAATGCGAAAAGTTTTTTTGTCAATTTTTTCATACATTTACCTCCAAATTCCATTTTATTTACTTCTGATATTACTTTGTCCTCTTCTACCTCTTTTTACCTGAACCTGATCCCCCCTCGCTTTTTATTATTTATCATCAATAAGGTACCCCCTATCAACATCAAAGATCCGAGCAGCATGACGTACATCCTGCCTTTCATTCCTGTTTCAGGCATATTTACCTTTTTATATGTATTTGTGATCGTGGTCACATTGACGGTGCTTTCAGTGACTTTAGTATTTTTTATCCTTACACGCTCGTAGATGTAGGTTTCCACTTCTTTTTTATCTTTATTAAAATCACCGTTTTCTGCCAGATATTTGTTCTTGTTGTTTTTAAGTGCATGGTTCACGTCATCATAAACTATCTGGGCGGCTTCATTCGAATTTTGGACAAGATCCCCACTTCCTTTTTTAAAATATTTTTCACCGTACTTCAGTTTCACATAACTGCCGCTCGCCTCTGCTGTCCACTTCGTCAGTTTCGCTGCATCATCGTCAGTGATGTATGCAGTATAGCTGCTGCCATTTTCATCTGTGAGCACTGAATCGGTCTTCACCATCGCAGATGCACCTGACATTGTAGCTTTGCCGTCTTTGACACCTATAGTGCTGCAGCTGCCGCTGTTGCTGTCTGCCAGGATGTATTCCCCGCCTGATGTCAACGTGGTCACAGGCACCCATGCATATGAATATGTCATTTCTTCTTTCGACCCTTCCACTATGCCATCTGTTACAGAGCCTGTATATCCCGCAGGAAGATCCGTTTCCACTGCCGAATATCTTATTTCTTTACCGTTCTCGTCATATTTCTGAAGATGATCGAAAACACACTTCCAGCTGTTCGATGCATCAAGCTTTGCTGTCACGCCGGTCTTCCTGCCGTTTTTCAGAAGTTCCACTGTTACCGATGCCGGTCTCGTTTCACCGCTGTTGTTATTATCGTTCCAGTTCTTGTAAACTGTGAGGCTGGTTTCCTCCGACTTCGTGTTGGTGATAGTCACCGATGGTCCTGATACCGGTACGAATTTGTAAAGGTAGAAAGTCTGAGCGGTTACTGCATTGGCATCTCCTGTGTGATTGTTGCTCAGCAGGAAATAATGGTCGTGATTACCAAAGACATAGTTGAAATCATCGGGATAGTTCTTTACACTTGGTGTTATCTGCTCATTGCCTTTATCATCGATAGCTACATAGCCGTCTCTGTTGTTATTTGATGATTTTTTCTTATACTGCAGTCCATAATAAAGCAGACTTTCATGTGCTGAGCCATCGGAGATATCTCCCTCCCCGTTGAACTTCGGATAACATCCGGGATTCGACACGCTTTCCAGCAAATACCAGTCATGATAGCCAGTCTGCGGACTCTCTGATGAGCTATTATAGTGTGCCGTCCACTGCATCTGCTTGTGTTTCTCAGCTTCCTCATTTGTTATGTGGGTGGCATATGTCTGTCCGTTGATAGTCACCGGTCCTTCGACATTTATCGTCCCGGCGTTGCCTTTCGTCCATTTGAAGCTTTTGCCGCCGGGCTGTATCTCCATACCTACCACACTGCCTGTGCCCGGAGATGTGACTATGAGATATGTCTCACCGTCTACCAGCTTGTCCGTGCGGACCCAGTATCCGCCTGAGCTGGAGCGTTCTCCGCTGGCACTGTTATCATCATAATCATATTTTGCAAAGTATCCCTTCGGCACATCCTCGGATACACTGTAGGATATCTTACGCCCTTCTTTGTCATATACATCAAGGTCTTTGAAAGATGCTGCCCAGCTGTTATTTTTGTCCAGCGTCAGTGTCTTTCCTGTATCCTTACCGTTTGCATAGAGATGTACTTTTATGTTATCAGGTCGGTCAGACTCTTTGTCGTTTTTCCATGTCTTTGATACTGACAGGTCTGTCTTCTCTGACTCTCCGCTGCCGGGATCCACGGTTATCGGCGGTTCGTAGCGGTTACTGACAAGTGCTTCTGTCTGCCAGCTGTTGAAAGCGCCGTCAGGCAGTGTCACTTCCTCGTAGAAATACAGCTTTTCTGTGCTGTCTTTTGTTTTATATGCATTGTCGCCGACGTTGTAAAAGCCCTGAGAGTCTTTGTCTGTTCCCTCACCCAGCTTGCTGACATGAGGACACGACATTTTTTTCTGTGTGGAGCTCATCTGCAGCAGTCCGTGACATTCGCTCCATATCTCATAGATATTGCTGAACATATAATATGCACCATTGCCTGCGCTGTATGCATTCCACAGAAGTCCGTCATATGTGCCGTCACCGTCGTTCACCAGTATATAGTTGCTGTATGTATTGCCGTCCTTGTCTCTTATCTTTCCCTCTGTTATGTTCATCTGAGCACTGAGGACATTCTCCGTCTGATATGCTTCACCCCGGTATACTTTCTGCTGTCCCGGATCGCTGCAGCTGACGATATAGTATTTACCGCCTTCTTTCAGTTTCTCTGCCGGTACGAACAGATGCATGGAAGATGAATCCACTTTTGTCTGATGCCTTGACTGTGAATATGCAGGCTTGTAATTCTCTACATCGCGTTCTCTGACCTGATAGTCCAGCGGTATCTTGTCCCCACTGCTGTCAAGTTCATAATTGCCGTTCTTGTCCAGCTTGTATGCAGGATAATGGCTGCTGAAGGATCCTGACCAGTCGTCATCCGCCGTCAGTGTCAGCGAATCTATGACCTTTCCATCAAGATACAGGTCAAAAGTGACTGAATCCGGTCTGTTGTACTCGGCGTCACCTGTCCATTTTTTATTTACAGATACCCCTTCCATCTCTCCGCTGTAATCCTTGTACTGCGGATATATATCGGTGATCGCACCGGTAACGTCCTGCGATACGGCTGACAATGTCTGATCTGCTGTCAGTGCACGTATCTGTGACTTTGCTTTCTGAACTGACGACGCTCTGCTGTCCTGAGACTTTACTGCATATGCAGGCATGACTGCAAAAGCTATCATAAGCACTGCTGCAAGCAAAGGTATTAGTTTCCCTATCATATTCTGTATCCTGACTGAATGTCTGTACATCTGTGCTGAGCCTCCTTCTGATACTTATTGTGCTATTCGACAGATACTTAAAATATAAATCTGTAAAAGCCGTACCGGGATTACTGCTGCCTGTCGATGCATATCGGCAGAATGCATTTCCCATGACGGTGTATACTGTTTTGCTTTATTCACTTTATATTTTACACGTCACGCGTTCCCTGAGCGTGACATATGCGTTCCTTATACGTGACCTGGCAGAATGTATACAAAATATTTTCATCAAAAAAATTTATGGGCGGCATATATTTTATATATGCCTGTAGAACTGACGCAGATACCGGAAACCATTCAAACATGGAAAAGACATTGAACTGCCGGTACAGTCAAAAAAACTCCGCAGCATGGTCAGCTTCATACTGCGGAGTTTTTCCTGTATCTTTAATATGTAGATGATATGATCACGCTGTAATACATGCATATCGCTGGCTGCTGACATTCTTCATCATGAATTCATACGGATCTGCAGCTCCTGATGCTGTCATCGAGAATATCCTCGGCGTGCATCCGGATATCAGGATGACACCCTGCACCTTCACGATCTGAGGGCTTTCAGAAAATGTCATGAAGTGCCCTGCGAAAGCACCTTTACTGTGCTCTGCAAAATATATACCCAGTGAAATAGCGATGGATGCAGGCGATAGCGTCCCATATGCATACATAGATGCCGATCCGTCTATTATGACCAGTGCATTGTCGTCAGCTGCGAAATCATCAAGCCTGTTCTTTAAAAGATACCACTCATCCACGTCAAAATTACTATATTATTAAAATTTCTTAAATAATATTTTTTTCATATTATCTACAAACTTTTTCATAAAAAAGTGTTATGATATATATATTAAAACAAACAGAAAATGAGGCGATAATATTGAAATTCGACTTACATTGTCATACGAAAGAGGGTTCTCTTGATTCGAGAGTCCCTGTCAGTGAATTTGCAGACAAGTTCATGCGGCTGGGGTTCGACGGGTTCATGATAAGCGACCATAACAGCTACAGAGGCTGCAGGGCATGGGACAGGATCAAGCATGACCCCAAATACAAAAATTTCACTGTGATACGAGGCATCGAATACGACACCAAGGATGCAGGGCATATCCTTGTGATACTGCCGGATGACCTTTATCTGCCGATACTCAGGATACGAGGCATGCGCTGCCGCAAGCTCATTGATCTGGTGCATGCATACGGCGGTATACTGGGACCTGCGCACCCGTACGGGGTCAGGTCATCAAGCGCCATGGGTTTCAAGCTGATGGATATGGCGTACTTCAAGGAATTCGATTTTGTTGAGACTTTCAACACATGTGAATTCCCACGTTCCAACAGACAGGCTCGTGAGCTTGCCGAAAAATACGACCTTGTGACTTTTGCAGGTTCCGATTCACATGTAGATGAGTATATAGGCATGGCATGCACTACGATAGATGCTGATATCCGCTGCAACAACGATCTCATCGAGGCGGTCCTCGCAGGAGTGCCTGTACATGCAGGAGGCAGAGAACGTGGCATCACAAAAAAAGCTATGCGCAAGGAGCACTGGACCGGTCAGATCGGCTACATTATATACAACAGAGGCTTAGCCAAGCTCAAATGCCCCTACAGGAAATACCAGCACCGCAAGATCCGTGACTTCATACACAGTCATATATGACCTGCGAGCAGGAGCGTGCGGCAGGTGTCTATCTGATCTGTGCCGTCAGATCCAGCGTAGCTGTACATACAGGCAGCAGGGAGCATAATTATCCGAAAAAATTTCAGGAGACCCGTTTACCGGATCTCCTGTTTTTTATGCTGTTAAATATTGTTTCTCGCTTACTTCACGCTGCTCTCCACTGCGCTGATCATGTCAGGGATCTCGATGACGTCTCTGTGTCTGATCTCTTTCCTGTCCAGATCCTTCAGGCCTGACGGCACTTTCACGCCTGTTGCTGCTTCAACAGCCTTGACGTATTCAAAACCGTTTTCTTCCTTTGCAAGTCCGATGGCCTGTGCCACGCTTTCTGCGAATTTATATGCGCTGGCTGTGGATGCGATCAGTGTAGGCGTCCCATCGCCTGTCTTCTCAACGTAGTCTTTGTATACCTTGTATGCTACGGCTGTATGCGTATCCATGAGATATCCGTGTTCATCGTACATCTGTCCGATGGTTTCATTGGTTTCCTCCACTGTAGCGGAACCTCCGCAGAAGTCCTTCATGCCTTCTCTGATCTTATCGCTGACCTTGTAGTGCTTTTCATTTTCCAGAGCGGTCATCAGTGACTTTATCTCATCTCCGTCGTTTCCTGAAAGGTGATAGAGCAGCCTTTCCAGATTGCTGGAGATCAGGATATCCATGGATGGTGAATTCGTGAGATAGAAATCTCTGTTGATGTCATACTCGCCGTTTTCGAAGAAATCAGTGAGCACTCTGTTCTTGTTGGAAGCGCAGATGAATCTGTTCACAGGAATACCCATCTGTCCTGCATAATACGCTGCCAGTATATTGCCGAAGTTGCCCGTAGGGACCACGATGTTCACCTTGTCACCGGCCTTGATCACGCCTCTTTCGATGAGCTTCGCATATCCGTATACATAGTACGCCACCTGCGGCACCAGACGGCCGATATTTATGGAGTTGGCCGATGAGAGTTTGCATCCCATGCCTGCCAGTTTCTCTGCAAAATCGCTGTCGTTGAAGATCTTCTTCACACCTGTCTGTGCGTCGTCGAAGTTGCCCTTTATGGCAAATACGTGAGTGTTGTCGCCTTCCTGGGTTATCATTTGTCTTTCCTGGACTTCGCTGACTCCCTGGTTCGGGAAGAAAACGATTATCTCAGTTCCCGGAACATCAGCGAATCCTTCCAGCGCTGCCTTTCCTGTATCGCCTGATGTGGCTGTGAGGATGCAGATCTTCTTGTCTTCGTTTTCCTTTTTCATGGCAGTTGTCAGCAGATACGGCAGTATCGACAGTGCCATGTCCTTGAAAGCAGCAGTCCTGCCGTGATAGAGTTCGAGGAAATGTGCGTCGCCTGCTTCTACTACAGGCACAACGTCCTCTGCCTCGAATTTGCTGTCATATGCGCCGTCCACGCAGTGCTGCATCTCTTCATCCGTATAGTCGTCGAAGAACGCCTTTATTATTTTAAAAGCGACTTCCTTGTAAGGTTTCCCAACCATGTCTTCTATTTTGCCCGGGAATGCAGGTATCTGTGCCGGAACGTAAAGCCCCTTGTCCTCTGCTATGCCCTGTATGACTGCCTGGGCTGCTGTCTTTGTATTCCTGCTTCCTCTTGTACTCTGGTATTTCATCATTTATTCCATGCTCCCTTCGATCACTTTTATTATATCATCAACATCCGCCAGGGCTCCCTTTCCCACTGTGCCGCAGGCCAGCAGGGATTCTTTAGGTTCTATGAACCTGTAGCCGTAGCTTCTGAGTTTCTCTATGTTTGCCTGTACTATAGGGTTCTCGTACATATTCGTGTTCATCGCAGGCGCGATATACACCGGCGTCGTACCTGCTGCTGCCATGACCACCGTGGAAAGAAAGTCATCTGCGATGCCGCTTGCTATCTTGCCTATGATGTTGGCTGTCGCTGGCGCTATCAGCACCAGATCTGCCTTCTCTGCCAGGGATATGTGCTTCACTTCCTTAGGTGTTATCTCCTCGAACATGTCCATGTAGACCTTGTTCTTGCTGAGAGTCTGCAGCGTTATCGGAGTTATGATCCTGCTGCCGCTCTCCGTGAGAATCACGTCCACTTCGTGTCCCAGCTTCTTCAGCCTGCTGATTATGTCAGCGGCCTTGTATGCCGCTATGCTTCCGGTCACTCCCAGAACTATATTCATCGAAAATCCCTCCTGATCAGCACGATTCCATCACACGCTTTACTATCATCGCTGCGATTTCTTCATTAGTCTCCATTATATCATAAGTTCCGTCCCTGTGTATCAGATAACCCTTATGAAAATCCTTTCCGATCTCTTTAAGGTCGTTTGCAAGGACGAAGTCGCAGTCGTTCTTTGCCATAAGACGCTTTCCTACGGATATCAGTTCTTCGTGAGGCACGCTGCTGAGGAGCTTGAATCCCACCAGCAGTGAATCCGGACTGAGCTTCTTGATGCTGTTTATGACTTTCGGTGCCCTTTTCATATGGATCACCAGATCGTCTATATCTGAGCTTATCTTGTTGCCGGAAAGGTCCTGACTGTCTTCACTTTCCTCGCCTCGTATCCTGTCCAGGGTAGTCACTTCGTTGACCATATAGTCACTGACTGCCATAGCATGTATCACTGCGTCTATCTTCTCTGTCTCAAGAAGTCTGCCAAGCTCACGCTGCAGATCCCTGACACCTTCCACCATCACCGGCTGCACTTTGTCATGCTGCGGATACGCTGCCCTGACGCCGTGGAGATAATATATCTTTTCTATGTTTTCACCGTTTCCGGCAGCCTCTGCAAAAGCTTTTCCTATGGCAAAGCCAAGTCTTCCTGTGGACGAATTCGTTATCGTCCTGACGTCATCTATCCTTTCGCTCGTCCCGCCTGCGGTTATTATGATTTTCATACTCTTGATCCTTTTCTTAAAAATGCATTCATGGGTTGAATTATAGACGTTTTGGAGGGTCGTGTCAAGGTCGTAGGGTGACAATTCACGTTGAATCACGATGCGATCTGGGGTATACTTTAAAAGAATAGTTTTCAAGGAGAATAACAATGAAAAAAATCATAAAAAATATCGCTGCAGCATCCATAGTGCTGGTTTCAGCTGCATCCATGGTATCCTGTGGCACTGCTCTCAGCGGAGATCCCGTTCAATATTCCGATCCCGGCGATTCATTTTCTGTGTCACTTCCGACTTCCGGCGACGACTCATGGCAGACGGCAGAGCATACCGATGATGATGTCCTGGATATCACTGACAAAAACGGACGTATAAATATCCAGGTAATGGCCATGTCAAAGTCGAAAGCTGTGCATGTCGCATCTGATCTGCAAAGTTTCAGTGACTATGTGATGTCCGGCACACTTTCTGATATAGCATCAGAGCTTGATACCAGCGATGAGTCAGTCGACGTCCCGTCTTTCATAACAGACAGCAGGGCTCAGAGCTTCACGATGAAAAACGGTGGCACAGCCCTCAAAGGCGATCTGATATTCATGGAAAGCAGCGACAGCTACTACCTGTATATGATAACAGCTGTCGAAAAAACCTACGACAGCAACAAAAAAGCTCTGCAGCAGACCGTTTCCACGCTTCAGGAGGAATAGGCAGGACACTGCATCTGATATACCCGCTAAAAATACCGGCGCTTCCGGAAGATCTGAGATCTCCGAAGGGCCGGTATTTCCGTTGCAGCATCCTGCTGCATGATATTCTTTTTATGCTTCTTTTTTCCTGTAGAACCTGCCGAAAAACACCGATCCTATAAATCCTGCAATCAGTCCGCAGACAGCTGCTAAAAGCAGTGCCAGCAGTACAGTCTTTATATCGTTGAAAGCGAAAAGCGAGAGCATGCCCGGCAGCGGCGAGGCTGTACCCGGTGCATCGTTTATGATACCCAGCATCACAGCCACTATCCCGGAAAGTCCGCCTCCCAGGAAATCGCTGGCATATATAGGTATCGGATTTTTTGTTATGATAGGTGCCTGAGTCAGAGGTTCTATCATTACGGCTGCAACATTCGCCTTGTTTCCGAGTTTCAGTCTGCTGAACAGCACGCCGTTTGTGAAGCTGCCTCCAAAACAAGCCAGCGCTGCGATACCCATAGGCATCCCCGTCAGACTTATCATTGCAGTAAGTGCCATTGAACTCAGAGGTGATGTGCAGATTATCTTCATCAGACCTCCCAGTATGAAGCCCATGGCCAGCGGCGACTGCTCTGTCGCTATCATTATAGCCTCTCCGATCTCTTTGACCAGGAACGTGACTCCAGGATCGACTAAAACAGCTATCCCTCTTGCTGCCACAGACAGCACCAGTGCTCCGATGATGATATTCACGCCCTCAGGCAGCCTTGTTTCGATGAATCTCGAAACAAAATACAGTATATAACCGACTATGAATCCCGGCAGTATGCCGAATCCCATCAGTGCCACTCCTGCCGCTACTGCGTAGACAGGTGCCGCACCCATAGTCAGCATCACAAGGATTACAGCAGCGACCCCTCCCATAGAGCCCGACGCTGTACCAAGTGAACCGAGGAAATCGATACCGGCAAAATCGCCGCCTACATATCTGTACACTGCTTCTACAAGAAATGTCGCTACAGCTGCTGCTGCAAGCCCGCTCATAGCTTTTTCACCATGAGGCATCTTGAAAGTGAACAGAGAAAAGACAGCCAGTACCATTACGAGATACAGTATTCCTTTCAAAAACAATAACATTTACAAATCCTTTCATTCAAACCAGACATTCAGCCGCATATAACGACTGCGGCCGATGCACGAACATGCTCTCAATATCGATTGCATATATATTGAGTATGTTAAAAAATCAACAGCTGTAATAACTATAAAATATCTTGAAAAAGCAGTCAAGACTTCACCAGTTATTTGCTTTTGTATACAGAATAATGACTGCTTTTTCTCTGTTATTTCGTCACAGATTCGTCACATTCCTCTAAAATTAAAAAAAAAAAATTTCGTGTTCGACTCCCATTGGGAGATAAAAAAAGCGGCTACGCCGCGCTTGTGCAGATCAAAGTTTTTCTTTGATCTGATTTTTCTTTTCTTCAGCCACTT
>CAKQNZ010000007.1 GCA_934255435.1 uncultured Clostridia bacterium
TTGTCTTATAGATGAACTTCACACTTCCGTCCATCCCGTCAGGGAGCTGAGTGAACGTCTTGTAGCTCTTTCCTGCATTTACAACGGAGTCGAGATTGCCTGTCACGCCTTTGAGATCGTTATTGTACATATCCACGATCCTGCTGATGCCTTCATCGTAAAGCTGCTTCATACCTTTCTGCAGCTGCAGTGCACCTGTATCCAGCTTCTTTACGCCGTTTATCAGCTGTACTGAGGAAACGTTCAGCTGTGACATGCCTGACGCAAGTTCTGATGCACCGGAGCTGATGGCTTTCTGTCCTGCTGCCAGTGTCTTTGCACCTGAGGCAATATCTTTCGCACTGGATGTCAGTGACGGATTGTTTTTTGTGCCCTTTGCAGTGGCAAGACCCATTCCTGCTGCCAGTTCTCCTGCTCCGGATTCGAGGCTTGCTGCACCCTTTATCAGTCCCGGATTCTTTGCCGTACCGTTGCCATCGAGACCTGCGTTTATAGCAGAAATACCTCCTGCAACGCTGGCTGAACCCTTGACAAGACCAGGATTCTTTGCTGTGCCATCTCCATTGACACCCGCTGCTATTTGCTGTGCTCCTGCTGATACTTTCTTCGAACCTGTCTGGAGTTTGCTGACTTTTTCGGTGGACATGGAGCTGCCCATTGCTTTCTGTATATTTTCAGAATCATCTATCGCAGCTATGGCAGCCTCGATCTGTTTCTTCTGAGTTTCGTCAGTAACATTTTCCTTGAGAGCATTCAGAGACGCTTTCGCTTTATCAAGACTTGTCACGCTGGCTGTGATACTCTGTGCTGCTCCGCTGAGTGTCGAAGCCAGTTCGTCTATCCCATCTGCTACTGCTGCCGAGCCCCTGACAAGACCAGGGTTTTCTTCTGTGCCGTTTCCATTGACTCCGGCTGCTATCTGCTGTATGCCGGAGAAAACCGCTGCCGAGCCATCGGCCAGACCTGTCTGCTCCGATGTGCCCTTGATACCTGCTGCTATGCTCTGCACTCCTGTATTTATGCCCTGGCTGCCTGTATAAAGAGCCTCAGCTCCCTCACGCATGGATCCCAGTTTGGTTTCCAGCGTAGAAGAGAACTTCTGTGTGCCGGAGGCCAGATCCCTGCTGCCTGCCAGTGCAGAAGATGTGCCCTTGTCGAGCTTCGATGCGCCTTTGTCAAGCTTTGACACGCCGTCTTTCAGTGTGCCGGTCTTGCTGCTGAGCATGTGTATGCCATCATAAAGCTGTGTCGAGCCGCTGACCAGTTTCTTCGCACCGCTGTCCAGCTCCTTCACCTGGTCATCCATATCCAGATCGCCGAAATCGCTTGTATCCACATTCTCAAAGATGTCGCTGGTGACTACCGTCATTATATCCTCAAGACTGAACTTCTTCGCTTCGCCCTTTATCACGATGGTATCCGATATACCCAGTTTGTCTTCGGAGATATCCAGGCTTTCTGCCAGTCCCGGTACCGCCATGCCTGCGACTATGGTCTTTTCACCGTCGTCTATGACCTTGCCGCTGTTTACGGTTATATTTTTCAGACTGTCATCTTCTACAAGGAATCCTGTCATCACTATGAACGGCACTTTGACTCCGCCGGATGCACTCTGTCTGTTGTTGTAGTTTATCTCTATCCTGACGTCTCCGCTCTTGCCCTGGAGCTTTTCTCCTGTAGTCTCCTTGCCGTCGAGATAGTATTTTATATTCATCTCCACAGGTGTGTCCTTGTCGGTCTTTCCCTGATAGTAGATGTCATTGCCTTTGGCTTTCCATGTGATGCTGTCTCCGGAGCCTTTGCTGTACTTTTCCTTGCCTTTCACATTCTCGATATCCTTGAGATTTGTGATATCGGAAATTGTATCAGTGGAGTTTTTATTGGAAAGGTGGTCGCTGACGATCACATCATTCTGCATTCCTGATGAGTCCGTCACGACGTATACTGTCTCTTCCTTCGTTGTCTTTCCGGCTGCAAAGACCGGAACTGCCGATGCAACTGTCATTGAAACTGTCACCAGCGCTGCCGTCAGGCACGCCAGTGCTGTGCGTCCCCTTTTCTGTCTTTTAGCGCTTTTTCCTGTATGATCGGTGAAAATCATTCTATTTGTCCTCCTTCTTTCTAATCCTCGTACCCTGTTATACATTCGATCCGCCGGATGCGGTATCGGATACAGGCAGTGGCTCTTTGTCACTGTCTTTATTTATGAATCCTTTGCTGGTCTTTATTATCAGCTTGTCGAAAATCATGAATGCCGACGGCAGTATGAACATGACTACCAGCAGGCTGACTATAGCGCCTCTTGCCATCAGTGTGCACAGCGAGCTTATTATATCTATATCCGAATAGATACCTACGCCGAATGTGGCTGCAAAGAAGCTCAGTGCGCTTACTACAACAGATGGCATCGAAGTGGAGTGAGCTATCCATATGGACTCATGCTTGCTCTTTCCTGCATACCGCTCCGTCTTGTACCTGGTGGTCATCAGTATGGCGTAGTCCACCGTTGCTCCAAGCTGTATCGTGCTGATACATATCGAGGCGATGAACGGCAGCTCCGTACCGGTATAGAACGGGATACCCAGATTGATGAATATGGCCAGCTCTATGACTGCCACCAGTATCACCGGCAGTGATACGGATTTGAGTGTCAGCGCTATGATTATGAATATCGCCAGTATGGAAAGGCTGTTGACCACTTTGAAGTCCTTGTCTGTTATGGATATCAGATCCTTGGTGCAAGGCGCTTCGCCTATCAGCATGCCTTTGCTGTCATATTTGTCCACCACCTTGTTGATGGTGTCTATCTGCTTGTTGACTTTGTCGCTTGCCACCTTGTACTCAGAGTTTATGACAAGCAGCTGCCAGTTGTCGCTTTTAACTTTGCCTGTAAGCTCTGACGGAAGCATCTGGTCAGGCACTGCAGGCCCTACGATACTTTCCATACCGAGAGTGTACTTGACTCCGTCCACCTTATTGATATCCTTCATCATGCTCTCGACGTCCTTCTTAGGCATATCTGCATCCACCAGCAGCATGTGGGTGGTGTTCATATCGAACTGGTCTCCCAGCTTCTCGTTGGCTACTGCAAAAGGCAGAGTCTGCGGTACGCTTTTATCCAGATTGTAATAAACGTCCGTGTGACTGTAGCCTATATACGCCGGTATCAGCAGCACGATGAATATCACTGCGAATATACCCGGCTTCTTCGTCACTACGTTTGAAAGTTTGTCGAACTTCGGCAGCACACCTCTGTGCCTTGTCTTGTTGATAAGCTTTTCAAATGTGAGTATAAGCGACGGAAGTATCGTGACACATCCGATGACTCCCAGCAGCACGCCCTTTGCCATGACTATGCCAAGGTCCATGCCCAGCGTGAATGTCATGAAGCACAGCGCCAGGAAACCTGCGATAGTTGTCAGAGAACTGCCTGCCACCGACGTGAGAGTGCTTGCGATGGCGTGTGACATAGCTTTCTCTTTATCGTCAGGATATATCTGCTGCTGTTCCTCGTAGCTGTGCCACAGGAATATGGAGTAATCCATAGTGACCCCCAGCTGAAGCACCGCGCTCAGCGCTTTGGTTATATACGATATCTCGCCCATGAACACGTTGGAGCCCAGGTTGTAAAGTATCGCCATGCCGATCCCCGCGATGAACAGCACAGGTATGATCCATGAGTCCATGAATATGGCCAGTACTATGCATGCCAGCACTACTGCTATCAGCACATATACCGGCTCTTCCTTCTCCGCCAGATCCTTCAGGTCGGATACGAATGCCGTCATGCCGCTGACAAAGCACTGCTGACCGCCTATATGCCTTATTTCTTTGGCTGCCTCAAGACTCTCGTCTGCCGAGGTCCCTGTATCGAAGAACACCGCCATCAGTGTGGTGTCTCCGTTGTTGAAATCCTTGTAAACGCTGTCCGGTATCATCTCCTCCGGAACCGAAACATCCAGTATGCTGTCATACCAGACGACACTGTCCACATGATCCACCTTTTCGATCTTCGACTTCAGTGCGGCGACATCCTTGTTTTTCATGCCGTCCACCATAACCATGGAAAATCCGCCTTTGCCGAAATCCTCCAGAAGTATATCCTGACCTTTTATGGTCTCGATATCATCAGGAAGATATGAAAGCACATCATAGTTTATCCTCGTCGCCATTATCCCCATCAGCGACGGGATCAGCAGAAGTACTGCTATCACCAGGATAAGCTTTCGTTTTCTTGTTACTGCTTCTCCAAACTTTAACATCCCTGTCATCTCCCATATGTAAATATTTATGATATTTAAGTTTATATCACAGTAAAAGGGTATGCTATAAACAATAAAAAAATGGTGTACAAAATTTGTACACCAATTATGTTTTGTATTATTTTTTAAAATCTTCTGTTATTTTCTGTGTACTTTCCAAAGCACCACTGATGGTGCCTCTGAACATACACTCGCACATATACGCCAGTTTCTCAGGCGGCATATCCATGCCGTCATCTATCCACTGCAGCACTCTGGCAACAAAGGCGTTCTGATAAAATTCCGCTGCAAGATCCCTGGCATCTGTACTTATCGTCTCATCCTGCACATACGGATCTATAAGCTCTCTGGCATACCTGTATATCACCTGTTTCAGATATCCCGCCAGATCGTCACGATTGATGGAGTCATACACATGACGTATCATCTTCCTGTGCTCATAGAGATATTCCAGACCCTCCAGCAGCAGCTGTCCCAGCTTCTGATCCTCCTGCCTGCATCTTGACACGATATCTTCTGCCTCTGCCACGAAGATCCAGCTGCAAAGATCATATATATCCTGAAAATGATAGTAAAAAGTATTTCTCGTCATGCCGCAGTCGTCAGTTATCTCTTTTATCGTGATCTTCTCAAGGGGCTTTTTTTCAAGGAGTTTCGTGAGTGACGCTGCAATAGCCTTTTTTGTTAAAGTTGCCATATATATAAAACCGATCCTCTCAGTCATAGTTTTGATCAAATATGTTCTAATTTTAACATATTTCAGGCAGCGACACTATTGTTTTTTACGATTCCTTACATATATAATGTTTTTTACGGCCATAAGAGAAAAAGTCGGCTTCACCGCATGTTTTCATATTGAATTTTTACCGGTATACCTGAAATAACGCAGACGATATCTCCATAATAATAAAAACAATTCACAGAAAACTTAAAGACCCCTTGAGATTTTGCCTGCATGATGTTACAATATTATTGTATAAAAATTAATATACTGTAACTCATAACTTGATTAAAAATAGAAAAGCATGCGAGGCTCGCATGTTTTTCTATTTTTTGATATGTGTCTGAAGAAGGATCTACATCGGTCTATCAGTGTGTTTTTCATCTTTCGTATGTCACATTCCCGTCCATCATGGTGAATACGACTTCGGCGTCTTTTATTTCATCTTCCGGTATATCGAACAGGTTCCTGTCCAGGACTATCACATCGGCGAGTTTGCCTGCCTCCAGGGTCCCCAGCTCGTTTTCCCTGCTGTATACTTTTGCCGAGCCGAGGGTGTTGGCTGTCAGCGCCTCTCTCAGTGTGATGTTTTCACCGTTGTCTGCTCCGGCCTGGCTCCCATCGTAGTTTTTGCGGGTCACCGCTGCACATATACCCGACAGCTGGTTGTATTTCACTACAGGGAAGTCAGTTCCGAAGGCCATAGTCACACCTGCATCCAGTATCGACCTGAACGGCCACTCCCAGCGGCACCTTTCCTCGCCTACCCTTGCCAGCTTCTCGTTGTTGTCCAGCGGCAGATGTTCTCCCTGCAGCGAGGCTGTGACGTCCAGCTCTCTGAACCGTTTCAGGTCTGCTGGGTCTATCGTCTCTATGTGCTCGATGGAATTCCTGAGCCCGTGGCGTCCGTTTGCTCTGATGGAGGCTTCGAATGCATCCAGCGCCATCCTGACTGCTGCGTCTCCGATGCAGTGTATCCTCACCGGCAGCCCTGCTGCATTTCCGGCTATGACGCTGGCTTCAAGACTTTCCTTAGTTGCCAGCGGTACGCCTTCTCCGCAGGTATCCGGGTGATCTGCATAAGGCTCCAGCAGATATCCGGTGTATGTCGATGTGACTCCGTCCAGGAAACCTTTGAGACCATTGATGCGGAAATACGGAGATGCGAATTCCTGCTGCCATTTCTTTGCTTCTGAAAAGTCCGTATGTCCCATCAGTGCTGTGTACACATGCACTCTGCTGGTGAATTCCCCTGCGTCTGCCATGCTGCTGAACACTTTGTACCTGTCGTGGTAGAAATCCTTGTATTCATCAGCACTCATCTCGCTGAGAGAAGTGACTCCGTATTTTGCAAGGCCTTTCATGAAATGCCTTGTTATATCCCGTATATCCTCCTCAGGGAAATCGTACAGCTTTTCCCAGGCGTGTATCATGGCATCCGGCTCGTATATGATGCCGTTCATCTCGCCGTTTTCATAAAGCCCTATGGAACCGCCTTTGAGCTCCATGTCCGGATGATAGCCCGCCTCTTCCAGGGCTTTGCTGTTGAGCCAGCAGGTATGTGCGTCTGCACAGTTCATATATACCGGTTTGTCAGGAACGATGCGGTCCAGGGACTCTTTCGTCGGAAGCGGTGCATCTCCCCAGTTTGCAGGAAACCATCCGAATCCCCTTATACGTTTTTCCTCAGGATGGCTGTCCGCATATTCCTTTATCATCCTGACAGCCTCCTCCTCGGAGGAGGAGCTGGTGATATCCACCATGTGATCGCTGTCAGCCACTGCTCCCCACCAGAGGTGATCGTGTCCGTCCACAAATCCCGGCATTATCAGTCTGTCGCCGAAATCACGGACCTTCGTATCTGCAGATATGTATCCTGCTATCTCTTCATCGCTTCCCACAGCGATTATCCTGTTGCCCTTTACAGCTACGCCGCCTGATATCAGTTTTTCATCTTTGACGGTGAATATGGCGCTGCTTTTTAAGATCATGTCTGCTTTATCATACATCTCGTCATTCACATCCCTTTTTCTTTCTGTTCATAGCTACCAGAAGTGCAATGACTCCTACAGCCAGCCAGATGAATCCTATAGTGAGAGCCCATTTACCGAGGTTTATCCAGAGGTATACACATATGCAAGCTCCGATCAGCGGCAGCAGTATGTATTTGATGAAGGCTGCAACGCCTCTTCTCTTTTCTCTTACCCAGTAGTGTGCGAATACTGATGCATTTACAAGTGCGAAGCCCAGCAGTGCTCCGAAGTTGATCATCGTAGAACCAAGATCCAGACTGATCCATATCGCCAGCAGTGAAACGACTCCTATGAGAATGATGTTGTAGCTTGGGACTTTGAACCTGTCGCTGACGTGTCCGAAGAATTTCTTAGGAAGCTGGTTGTCTCTGCCCATTCCGAAGAGTATCCTTGCACATGATGCCTGAGATGATATTGCTGATGCCAGGCACGCTATTATCATTACTACGCAGAGCAGTGTTGCCATGAACTGACCTGCCAGATATCCCAGCAGCTGATATGAACCATTGTCAGGATCCAGCTCTTTCCAGCCTTCAGGCCATGCTACCTGGAACAGATATGTTGATATGACGAACAGTCCGCCGGCACAGAGGCAAACGATGATAAGCGCTCTTCCTACTGTCTTTCCAGGGTCTTTGGCTTCTTCTGCCAGTGTCGTTACCGAGTCGAATCCCAGGAAGCAGAGGCAAAGTACAGATGCACCTGCTACTACTCCGTTGATGCCTACGTTGCCCCATTCAGCTGCATTGTAGATACCGCCGATGTCTATGATGCTGTAATCGTGCTGTCCGATGACTTTGATGGCGAATATCACTGCAGTGATAACGAAGGCCAGCTGTATCAGGATGAATATATTGTCGAATGTAGACATTACCTTTACGCCTACGAGGTTGATAGTCGTCACGATGGCTATCAGGATTATCATATCCAGCCATACCGGAATCTGCGGTATGAGGATAGGTATGTAAGCCGATGCGATTATGTAGTTGATCATCGGCAGCAGTATGTAGTCCAGGAGTATCGCCCACCCTGCCAGGAAACCGAGGTTCGGGTGCATCGTCCTGCTGACGTAGTTGTAAACAGAACCTGCGATAGGATACGCCATTACCATCTGCCTGTAGCTCAGTGCTGTGAAAAACATCGCTGCTGTTGCGATAAGATAGGACAATGCCATCATACCGTGTGTACTGCCGTTTATCAGACCGAAATACGAGAATATCGTACAAGGGGCCAGATAAGCGAATCCGAACAGACATACTGCCGGAAGACCGAGAACTCTGTCAAGCTGCTGCTCATATCCGAATTCTTCCAATGAGTTCAATCTTGCTTCATTGCTCATAACTGTAGCTCCTTTCAAAATTTAAAAGATATAATAAATGATTACGAGCATATATTATCAGACAATTCACGCAAGGTAAATTATTTCAATTGTTGAATTTTTATATTCAATTTAAGTATGAAGTACACCTCACTATGTACTGCAGTACAGGTAGATTACTTGTTTTTATGTAGTTTTTACTGAAAATTAAGAAGTTTTGTCGCAATAGCTCGATTTTTCAGTTTATTATTTGCAAAAAAAAAGGACCTCCCGTATCCGGGAGATCCTTATAAACTCTTTATTACTGCTGCTGCGATGCTCAGATCGCTGTCTCTTTGCGTGATATCACATGGTGTGTCAGTGCTGCTCTGCTGTTGACGTCGCATTTGCGGTAGATATTTATGAGATGTTTGTTGAGTGTGTGGGATGTGATGCAGAGGTCCAGACATATCTTGTCGTTGGTGAGGCCTTCTTTCACCACCTTTGAAACTACTTCTGTCTCACGCTTCGTCAGCTGTTTTTCCTCGGCCAGCTCTGCGATTATCGCATCCAGATGCACGTCAACTACGAAGTCTTTCGGCTTTTCCCTGCGGGATTCTTTGTAAAGTCTCAGGCTGAGATGGCGGTTGATAAGCTCCATCATGTAAAGCTCCTTGTCAGTGAAATCGCCGTGCTCTTCGCTTCTTCCCAGCACGATGGCGGACTGAAACTCTTTCTTGTATGCACCAATGACCTGCATGCTGTACTTGACGCCGAATGTGGCGTATGTATCGTTGAAATATCCTGTACCCATTATCTCATCATCATCTATGAGATCCATCTCACGATACACGTCCCGCCTTCCTACAAGCATCATCCACTTGCCGAAGTCCTCATCCTCGTACCTGTCGATGTACCGTGTGATCGACTCCAGCTGCTCCACAGTGGCGCCATTTTCAGCACCGTGTACATAGAGTACAGGGTCATACAGCAGATGATCCCCGGATCTGTCAGCCAGATGGAATACAGAAAAATCATTCGGTATCAGCTGATTGATATAGGAAAGAAATACCTTCCTGTCGTTTATAAAATCATCGTTGTTGTAAATAAAATAGACTATGTCGTCTATAAACGCCCATTCTCTCTGTTCCAGTTTTTTCATAACTTCTGTACACCTTGCCCCGTAAAAAACATCATGTGCACGGCATTAAACTAAACCTCGCACGGCTAAATATCGACCTCTGTCCGCACACACATTCTGAATATAAATACACATTATAATTATACCATTTTTCCGTAAATTTTCAAATGGATAAATGATTGAAAATCATTTATATGGAAGTTTTCATATCGCAAAACAGTGGCTTCGCCACATATTATCATGTGAAACTTTTGTTGATATTCCGGAAATATCGAAAACGATATTTCCTACATAATAAAATAAAGCATGGTGATAACATTCATGCCGGATGCTGCAGACATTACTTATATGCTGTGACACTTATTTCCCAAGCTGCACTTTTTCTTCAGTTATATCGTTTTTGCCGTTTCCGTATCTGTCTACGGTGTACCATGCTGATGTTGCTGTGTGTCCGCTGCCACCGTCATTTTTCACGTTTTCATAGAGCTGTATCGTGAAGGTGCCATTGTCGTTGAAGGTCACGTCCACCTCAGGCGGGCAGTATCCGTTCTGGCTGCGGTAATAGTCCTGTGCCAGTTTTCCCAGCTCCTTGCCGGTATATGTTTTGCGGCTGCTCTGGGACGCCGATGTGTCCACTGCATCGGATGATTTCCCTGATGACGGCACGAAGACATATATGCCTGAAGTCAGAGTGCTGCTCTCTCCGCCTGCCAGCTTTGATTCATCACGCTTCACGGTCATGTTTATCTCGTCCTGCACAAAGGTATATACAAGGCTCTCGAAGCTGTCGGAAATATCATTGCCGCTGCTGTCGGTTATCTTTTTGATGGTCAGTGAATATCCGTCCTTCACAGCTGAATCGAGATCCATGGTGTAGATCTCCTCAGTGTATTCCGAGGAGCCTTCCTGGAAAAAGCAGTGCATTTTAAATCCTGTCTTAGTATCCAGACGGTATTTCACATCTCCGTTGTCGAGAAAATATGTATATCCGTCGTATTTCGCATATTCACTGGCTGAGCCTGTGTCTCCTGCACTTCTGCTGCTGTCTGATTCGGATTTTTTCTCACCGCAGGCAGTCATAAAACACAGCACCATAACTGCCGCCAGCAGCATACCTAAAAACTTTTTCATATCACTTCTTCTTTCTTCAAACATATATCTTTACTCCCTTTACTGTACCTCTTGTTTACTGTCGTCTGTAAAATCAGGCGCCGTTTCTCTGAATTTTTTAGCCAGGGACCAGTCCTTGAGATACTGTATCGTCAGTATCAGCAGCAGCAGCGAGACTATACTGAACAGGATGATGCCAAGCAGCGAGCCTTTACTGAAATACTGCATGCCCATGGCCACATTTATCCACACGATCATCACTACTCCACCGGCGGATGCTGCAAAAAGTATCGCTATCAGCACTGCTGATAGCAGCAGTTTCTTCGGTTCACAAATGACCTTGCTCCTGGCAGCTTTGGTTATGGATGAATATCCATCGGGGCTGAAACTTTCCGGTGACGCCAGGGCTGCCTCCATTTCCAGGCAGGCCTGCTCAGTCTTTATCCAGCTCCTGCGCAATATCGGATACTGAATAAGTATCACCAGCATTATGATGAAGTCAGTCGTCTTCACCATCTGGTCCATGCCGAAATAAAAAGTTGCGATTAGCGCTGCTGCAAACATGATGAACGCCACCAGAAAAACTTTCCGGCATACGCTGTATATCCTGTTGTTGCGTTTCAGCTGTCTTAATATGAATTCTTCCTGATACACTATGAACCTCTCCTTTCGCAGCGCAGTCAACGATATTATGGTACGTCTTCTGCGACTGTCTATATTCTACCATTATTCCACTATCTATATGATACGATTTCCGAAATGTCCCTGACAATACGGAAATCTGCTGTTTTTTCTGTTTTCCGAAGAGCTGCCGGCGTTGCGGCTTCTTTCTTCAGTTCTGGTATCTTCTTCTCTGCTGCTTCAAGTATATCCAGACCTTCCACCATGGCTTTCACATCGTCTGCCAGTGCTTCGTAGGCTTCTCTTGCTGCTTTTATCTGCTCTTCTTTGTCCAGTGTCACTGTTCCGATGGATTCTATCTGCTTCGATACTTCGTATGCCGCAGCTGCCTTTGCTCTCAGCTCTGCCAGCTTCTTCTCTGCTGCCTCAAGCTTATCCAGGCCTTCCACCTGTGCTTTCGCATTGTCTGTAAGGGCATCGTATGCTGCTCTTGCTTCTGCTATCTGGCTTTCTGTCTCAAAGCTGATTCCTCCCGGTATCGCTGCTATCTTTTCGCTCACTGCCTGGGCATCGAGCTTGTCTCTGTCTATGACTGTGATGGCGATACGCTCTGTCTTCACTTTCACTGTGTCTGTCTGGCCGTTTCCTGTGTCTTTCCTGTTGGTCACGGCTGCATAGTAGTAAAGTGTTCCTGCTTCTTCTGTCGATATCTCGCACAGCTCTGACGTCTGACCTTTCACTGGATCGCCTTTTCCGTCCCTGTACTTGCTGGCGTACCACTGGTATGTCAGCTCGCCTCCGTCTGTGGACTTCGCCTCGACTTTTATCCTGTCTGCGGCTTTGCCGCTCATCGTGAATGAACCTGTACCTGCATCATATCCTTTGAGATATACTGTGTATGTATACCTGCCGTCTGCCAGTCTGTATGTTCCGTCTGCTGACTTCGCCTGGAGATTTCCCTTGCGGTCAAATACTGATATGTCTGCTCCGTCTGCTGATGCTCCTGTCTCATCCGAAACATAGATCTCTGCTTTTGATGTTATTTTTGACATCACGATATTTATCTCACGATAGGAATCGTATCTGCCCATTTCGAAGCTGCCTTTTTCTGTGCTGTATCCGTCACAGTTGACAGTGTATGAATATGTTCCTCTCTGGAGATTGTATCTGCTGTTGTCAGTCTTCACCGGAGATACTTCATCACCATTGCTGTCTCTGAGGATCACATCTGCATCCTCGATCTCATTTCCATCGCTGTCTACAGCTTTTATCACGGCGTAAAGCGTTGATGCCTGCATGTATACTTTGATGGTCTGCTTGTCGCTGTTTGCTACTTTGATCTTGCCGATCTCGTCTTCATACCCAGCTCTTGCTGCAGTGTATGTGTACTTCTCGCCTCTCACCAGCTGATATACGCCATCGGAAACGGCTGGTATCCTGTTTCCCTGAGAGTCTTTCACGCTTACTGATACATTGCTGATAGCTTCGCCCGGTTCTTTCTCTGTGCCTGATATACATGAGAAATCAACTGTGGAAATTTCTCCGCTTGTATGCACCATGATGGTCTCATCCAGTGCTTCACGCTTCACTGTGAGATATGCTGATTTAGTTTCGTACCCTTTGACTTTTACATCATATTTATAAGTGCCTTCAGGTACCTGTATGCTGTAAGCTCCGTTCTCGGACTGTTTCACCTCTGATGAAAGACTGTCGCTTGTCTTTGTTAGAGTTATCTCTGCACCGTCAAGCTTGTCTTTTTCCGAATCGATGATATCGAGCGAAACATCGTATGTTTTTTCCAGAGATGTTCTTTCTTTCTGGTTTTCGCTCAATGTAGTTATGCGGCTTTCCTTCGTCCAGTAGCCTTCCTTTTCCAGGACATATTTGTATTTTCCTTTATGGAGTGTGTATGTGCCGGCGTATTCACCGTCCTTTTCAGGTTCTATCACATGACCTTTCTCCCACTTTCCGGCTTTGATACCGGCTTCTTCATCGTCTTCCCACTCGATGTCCTCGGCTGCCTCGAGACGGATATCCACGCCGTCAAGCTTTTCACCGTCCTGGTCGTCGATATCGAAAGAAAGATGGTATGCAGGCACGTATGCCTTTTCCAGCAGATATTCGCTTGCTTTTCCAAAATCCACAAGGCCCCAGCCATAGTAGATGTCGAAACCTTCATCGCCCTTATCCTGGCATGTTTCCTGGAGCAGCTGCTTGAACTCGTTCTGGTTCATTTCAGGGAAAACGGAACGTGCCATTGCTCCCAGCGCCACTACTTCAGGGCAGGCGTAGGATGTACCGCTGCCTGTCACGTATTTGCTTGCTTCATTGAGCACGCTTGTGACTTTTCCTCCTGGTGCAGCTACATATACGCTGTCTCCGTACTGTGAAAAGTATGACGGCTGACCGTCTTCATCGAGAGATGCTACGCCAATGACGCAGTCGTATGCTGCAGGATAGTTGTTGACTCTTGTACCGTCGTTTCCTGCTGCGGCTACTACCAGTATGCCTTTTTCAACAGCTGTTTCACAGGCTGTCTTCATCTCTGTACTGGAACCTTCCGATCCCAGACTCAGGTTGATGACATCTACGTCAGCATCAATAGCTGTATATACCTTCTACGACTGTGGATGTGCTTGTACGACCTGTGCTTCCGAAGATCCTTATCGGCAGGATATCCACATCAGGCATTATTCCCGCTACGCCTTTGCCGTTGTTCTGCCTGTCGGCGATGAGGCCTGTTATGAATGTACCATGTCCCAGTGTATCAGGCGTTCCTTCCTGAGAGTCCATGAGGTTTGTACCTTTGAGGATGTGGTCGTAGTTGATATCCTCATGAGGATCTTTCACCTGCGTGCCACCTGAACCATAGACGCCGCTGTCTACTACTGCAACTGTGACATTACCTTTCTGGTCCTTGTCCCAGTACTGTCCGTAGAGCTTGTTTTTCCACGCCTCTGGTACATTCATCATCGGCAGGTTCCACTGCTTTTCACTGTACCACTTGTCATTCGGTTCCGGTGAGTAGTCCGATATCTCCACTGTGTAGTCCGGTTCGATGGATTCGATGTACTTCTCATCTGCAAAGGCGTCTATCGTCGCAAGACTGTCTGCCTTGTACACTCCGGAAGACTTGTTGTAGCTCACCTGTCCCTTGAATTCCTTCAGGACACTCTTCGAATGGAAAGTATCAGGTGCTGAGTCCTTCAGCCTGAACATGTATCCGTCGTAAAGGCTGCTGTCCACTTTCTCCGGCTTTATCTCTTTGCCTTCGTTGTCGTATGCAGTTATCAGCTTCGTGATACCTTTGTTCTCATATCCTGATATCTCTTCGTTTTTGTCTTTCGCAAAGACCCCTGTGGCTGTGGTAAGCACCAGTGCCACCGCAAGAGCTGCTGCGATACTCCCCAGAAAAAATATTCGTTTCTTTTGCTTTTTCATAAACTTTGCTTTTCCTTTTGATATACCGGAAAGAGCCACTCGTCTGAGCAGCTCTCCCCGTGTCTTTGACCGCTGATGCAATCTGTTAGTTATGGCTGTTTATTTCACCTTCGCCGACTTAACAGCGGAGAAGCTGCCGTAAACTGCCTTGCCTTTCACTGTCCTGTACGCTCTCACCTTGTAGTAGTACCTCTGGTTCTTGTACAGCTTCTTGTTTGTGTACGATGTCTTGCTTCCACCCTTCACTGTAGTGAGCTTCTTGAACTTGCCGTTCTTCGTTGTCGCTTTGTAGATCTGGTAGCCGCTTGCTCCCGACACTTTCTTCCACTTGACTGCGATCCTCCATGTTCCGATGGCTTTGGCGCTTGCCTTCACCTTCGCAGGTACCGGTCTTGCCTTCACATCTGACGAGTATCCTCCGTAGAGTTTCTGTCCGTCAAGTGTTCCGTATGCCCTTACCTTGTAGTAGTATGTCTTTCCTGTCGTGAGCTTTCCGTTCGTATAAGATGTCGCTGTCGTCGTCTTCACCTTCGTATACTTGCCGTTCTTCTTAGTCGCTCTGTATACTTCATAAGACTTCGCTTTCTTGTCTTTCTTCCAGCTTATCTTCACTGACTTGTATGATGCACTTGCTGCTTTCACTCCTGCTGTCTTCGCCGGCGTGTTGTCTATCACTGCCTTCGTCTTCAGTTTGGCTATCGCTGCATTTGCATCTGCCACTATCTTTTCAACAGCTTCGATGCTCTCTGCATCCTTGATGGCTTTCACGTTCACAAGTACGATCTTCACTATCTTGTTCTGTTCTGCTTCATAGTACAGTTCTGTCTTGCCGTACCAGTCTTCCAGACTGTCTGTAGCTTCTGCTTTCGCTATCGCAAGATCTATCTCTGCCTTAGCTTCCTTCACAAGTGTATCGATCTCTTTCTGTGTCTTAGCTTCATCGATCTTATCGCTGTATTCCGATATGATCTCTCTTATCAGTGCTCTGTCTTCTCTGTCGAGCCTACTCAGATCCTTGTATCCTGCAAGCTCTCCCTTCGCTTCTGACTTCACTGCCTGATCTTCATTCTTCACTGCTCCTATCGCTGCTTTGGCTTCTGTAAGCAGTTCTGTGATTTTTCCTGCGTTCTCTGCGTTCTCGATCTTTTCCTTGTACTCCTTCAGCAGATCTGCTATCTGTGCTCTCTCTGCTTCTCTGTACGAGTCGAGTCCCAGGCTTTCTGTGTAGTCCTTCAGCTCTTCTATCGCTGCTGCTCTTGCCAGCGGCTCCAGCTGTCCGTCGCTTGTGACGAAATCTGACAGGGCGTCCTTCATCGCTGTTTCTGCAACGTCGATCTCTGCCTGTGATGCGTTCCTGTCGCTTGCTACTGACTTAGCTGCCTTGATAGCGTCCTTCAGGGCGTCCACTGTTCTCTCTGTTGCCCAGACTTCGTTCTCGCTGACGTTCTTTCCGTCTTTGGATACTGTCACATCATCGAGCATATTCTCTGCTATCGCTGATTCCAGTCCTGTCCTGTCTGCTCCCTTGCCCTGCTTCTTCAGTTTGTCGAACCTCTTCTGTGCATCTGCAAGGTCATCATAGGCTCCCATGATGTCTCCGTTTATCACGCCTTCTTTTTCAAGCACTGCCTTAGCTTCGTCTATCGCTTTGCCGAACCTGTCTTTCGCTGCCTTGTCTGTGTAGCTGTATGCTGATGATACATCTGTTCCATCCTCTGATACATATGTTGCATCTGCATCAAGCTGTGCTTCGCCTACTGCTTCTGAAAGCAGATTCTTCACTGTCTCGTTGGCTGCGCTGTCTGTCTTGTAGTTTACAGTTCCTTCTGTCTGCTGATATGTGAAGTAGCTGTATGTGAAGTCGTCCGGCGTCTTCTGTCCGTAGTTTATCATATATGCGTACAGATAGTCTGCCTGTGATGCATAGTAGTTCCAGTAATCCTTGCTCACTCCTGAGCTTGCTCCGAATGATTTCAGGGCGAGTACTGGTTTCACTTTAACTGCATCCTTGTCGCTTCCGCTCGTCCATTCAGGGTAGTAGTACCTGTCTGCCATCAGTCCGTCATGGTCGTAGATATAGCTTCCAAATGTCAGGCTGTCTCCTGATGCAAACTCTACTCCTGCTTTGCCGAACAGTGTGTCGAGGTATACATATTCCTTGACTGCTCTTCCTGCATAGCCGTTGCCCATTGCCGAGTAGTACAGTGTTCCCTGATTGTCTGACTCTGCCATTGCCAGCATATCTTTCTTCGTGAACTTCTTAGCCAGTACTTTCGCATGGCCTTTCACCTGTACATAGAGGTTGAAGTACGGCGGCGGCGTCTGCTCGCTGAAGTAGCCGTCCCACTCTGCATCTTCGTTCACGTTCTGGCCTGTGTAGCTTGTCGACTTGTCTGCTCCTGCAGCTCTCGTCTGCCATGCCAGCTGCGGATATACTCCGTCTGCCAGCTTCCAGCTGTCTTTATTCCAGCTGCTGTATGTTCCTGCTGATACTGCCTGTGCTGCTGTAAGCTTGTCACCATCGAACTGGCTGTTCAGCTTCGCTCCTGTGATCTTGATGTCCTTAAGACCGTAGTTGGCTGTGAAGCTGCTTCCGGCATTACCTGCCACCTTGCCTGCCTCTGTTTTATTGTCGTTGCCCTTGATGTACTTGTTCAGTGCAAAGTTGTTCTTTATGATTGCATCCGCACCGTCTTTTCCACCGTTTCCAACGATACCGCCGAGATATGAAGTGAATACACTCACATCAAGCGGTCTTGCATCTATCGATGCTGTGGAGTAGCAGTCCGTCACGGAGTTTGTCGGATATCTCATAGCTCCGACGATGCCGCCTGCAGTTACCTGCCTTGTCTCTGCACCGATGTATGTTCCCCTGGTGTAGCACTCTGTGATGCTTACGTTACCGCTGAGGGATCCTGCTATACCTCCGATGTATGTGTCGCATGCATAGCCGTAACCTGCTAACGGATATCCTCCGACAGTCTCTGTCTCCAGGGATGCGATGGCTCTGATGCCCATGTTGGTGTAGCATCCGCTGATCTTCGCATTTCCCTGTACGAAACCTGCGATACCGCCTGAGTAACAGTTGGCTGTAGTTTTTGCAGCCACTTTACCTCTTACAGCTGCAATATTGTTACAGCTTTCATAGCTTGTGCCTACGCTCCAGCCTACCAGTCCGCCCATGTTGACGCCGACAGTTCCGCCCTCATTTGTAAGGTCTACATCTACGTTCATCTGATTTGAGCATTTTTCGATGTTGCTGTTTACAGCATATCCTGCCAGTCCGCCTGCATATGCTGCCATATAGCCGCTTGTTTCAGCTTTGTAGCTGATCTTTACTTTTCCCTGTAAAGTAAGGTTCTTTATTGTTGCCTTTGTGATATATCCGAAGACGCCTAATGTCGTCTGGGATGACTTCACTTCGCCGTTCCTGATAACAATGCTGTGACCCTGTCCGTCGAATGTTCCGCTGAACGGGCTCGATACATAATATGAAGTGTATGAACCTATAGGAGTCCATGCATTGTCTTCAAGGTTCATGTCTCTTGCCAGCAGTATAGTCTTTCCTGAGAAAGTAGCAGTACCGCTGTTTACCAGCCTGGCCAGACCTGCCAGCTGTGCTTCATTTTTCAGAGTGTATGTATCTGCAGTAGTGTCATCTGTGTACCAGTCTGTATCAACTGTTCCGTCCCATACTGCTTTTTCTTCCAGCTCTACTGTGAGCTCTTTGTCATCAGGGACTGTGAGTTTACCTGTCTTAGTGCTGTGATTTGCCGCTTTGACTCTGTATGAGTATTCGCCCGGCACCACTTCGTAAGTCCATGTGCCGTTGTCACTGGACCTGGCTTCTGCCTGCACATCGAAGTCAGCATTTGTCAGATAAACTTTGGCGTCTGCCGGTTTAACCTTGATAGTCAGGGGCTCTGTAGCTGCCTTTTCCATCTTTATCGTTTTAGTATCGTCTTTGCCTGTAGCTTCCAGACTTACAGTCTGTGCTGTGTAGAGATACTTCGAAAGACTGAGCCTGTACTCGCCGTACGCTGCCTTGTCTGCCAGTGTGTAAACATAAGTAGCCTCGTCAGCTGCCTCGTCCTTTGTAATCTCAGGATCTGCAACAGCCGGTGCATTGTTCTCATTAGCGATCTTCACGGTGTACTTATGCTTCACTGATGTCATCTCGATAGCGATGGACACTGATTTTTTCTTCAGTGTAACGCTGCCTGTAACATCTGTGTAGCCGTCTCTCGTCACCTTGTATGAATATGTTCCCGGGGTAAGTTCAAAGCTGCCGTCTTCTCCGGCTGTCTGACCTTCAATAGCGACTTTGGCATCTCTCAGTACGTCATTGGTCTCCTTGTCAGTCACTTTGAACTCCGCTGCATATGTTGCATCTGTGTTCTGCCATCTCAGGATCGGATATCCGCCGTTGAGCGGAGTCTGCATATCAGCCTGATATGCCTTGCCTATCGTTCCCAGTATGTCATTTGCTTTGCTCTTTTCGAAGGAGGTGCATGCTTCGTTGTCGGAAGCAGTCTGACCGATGCCGACTTCTGCACTGTCTTCGAGGTATTTGTTGCTGTAGATTTTCTCTGAATCGATACTTGCAGCATTTGCCGGACGACCTATCACTCCGCCGGCATACACATTGCTTGTGGCTGTGCATGACACTTTGCCGTAGCTGTATGATCTGTAAAGTCTGGCTGTCGATTCATTATATCCTGTGATGCCGCCTGCTGCCGCATAAGCTGATGAAGTCGGGCTTGCCTTTGTATTGCTTACAGCTCCACCATTGTAGCATTCGGCTATGGTACCCATGGAGTCACCGACTATACCACCTGCATATGCAGCCTTTGCTGTAACTTCACCCTTGTTGAAACACTGCTCAACAGTTACTGTGGATTCCGCCTGTCCGACTATACCGCCTGTAGCTGCATAGCTGGCGTCTCTGCCTGAGATATTTCCTGTATTCTCACATCTCTCAACTGTATTGACTGCATCATTGGCGGAATGACCTGCGTAGTATCCTGCGATGCCACCGACACCGTTATAGCCGTTGGAGCCTGTTCCCATGGCACTGATATCGCCTCTGTTGACACAGTCTTCCAAAGCTACTTCTGATGTGTAGATATAGCCAACGATACCTGCAACGCCTGCTGAGGACGGTACTTCATTGATGCTGCCTTCATTCCTGCATCCTGATACCGTGACATTCCTTGATGAGTTGTAAACAGCTCCTATGATGCCACCGAAGCTTATCTTTGAGATGCCTGTGGCCGAAGTATATCCTGCCTTGATCTCGCCTTTGTTGACGCAGTTCTCAACGGCATGTACTCCGGTCTTGTCTGTGTTCACGTATACTCCGGCGATACCGCCTGTACCATACGTTCCGTAAGCTGACGTTGAGCCAGTCATGATCTCTGCTTCGTTGACACAGTTTCTGATAGTCGCGCCTGCACTGTAGCCGGTTGCTATCTCACCGGCAACAGTGAGATTTTCGATGACTGCGTCACTTGTCGCATAGCCGAATACGCCGACATTGCTCATGCTCTGCTGGACTATGGTAACAGTGATCTTCTTGTTGTTACCGTCGAATTTACCGCTGAACTTCTTTGAAGAAGTTCCTATTCCGGTAAATCCCGCATCATCAGCTATCGTTATGTCGTTCTTCAGTTTGAAATATTTACCGGCGAATGTCGTTCCCGAAGCCACCTGCTTCTGAAGATCGACCATCTGCGCCGATGTCGAGATCATATACGGGTTGTTCTAGGATCCGTCGCCCTCCGCCGTACATGACGTCGCATTATCTTCACTTACTTTGACATCAGCAGTATTCGTGCTCTGTGTGCTCACGTTTTTGTCGCTGCTCTTGTCCGCATCATTGACAGCTTTGGCTTCCTGCTCTGCTGCCTGCATCGCATTTTCATCGCCTGTAGCGTATGAAATGCCCGGAAGGCCTGCAAAAACTGAAAGGGCCATCATCAATGCAAGAAGCAAAGATAAGCCTTTTCTTGGTTGCGCTTTCATATATCCTCCTTTAATAAATAATATAACTTTTAAAATTTTATCATTTTTAACGAAAACACTACGTTCGTACAAAAACAAATTCAGGTATAAAATGTTATTTTAAAAACTTTTTTCGACAAGCCTGACAAAAAAAGCATATAAATACAATAAATTCATCATATTTATATAATTTTGTCAATATGATGAACATATCCACCAGACAGATTTTGCTGATACTCCGAGCAAAAATCTGATTTCATAAATATTCCCGTCCCTTGAAAATCTTTTCGCTGAATCATTTTGATGATATTTGCTTCGGCTGTGCTGCATGTCCCATGCATATGCCGGTCACCGTCCCTCCTGCAGCCGCCAGGTGATATCGTATCACATAAACAGTGCAGGTAAATGGTTATCATGTAAAGTTGTCGTTTTGTTTAATTTTTGACCAGCTGCAACACAAATCCCGGTCATGTCAGCTGTGACGCCTCCATGACCGGGATATATCATCTCTGTTCTATGTTCTCTATGCAGCTTTTTTATGCACGTATCGTTGTGGTTTCCATAAGTTTCTGCTTGAGCTGACTCTCTATGTTCACAAGCTCTGTCTCTGCTGCCTGACGCTTCTGTCTGCCTTCCTCCTGGATCTTCATGAGATCGTCCAGGGTGGCGATGAGCTCATTATTGGTGTGCTGCAGTGTCTCGATGTCCACGATGCCTCTCTCGTTCTCCGTCGCGATCTCCACTGTTGACTGGTGGAGCATCTCTGCGTTTTTCCTGAGCAGATCGTTGGTTGTGTCTGTCACCATTGTCTGCGCTCTGATGGCTGCCTTGGAGTGAGCCATGCCCAGGGCAATTACCATCTGGTTTTTCCAGAGCGGTATTGTGTTCACCAGCGTCGAGTGGATCTTGTCCGAAAGCACTACGGCGTTTGACTGCACCAGTCTTATCTGCGGTGCGTTCTGCAGGCAGATGGTCCTGGTGAGATCCAGATCGTACAGTTTCTTCTCGAATCTCTCACACATAGAGGAATAATCCTTGACCTCCTGAGCGTCTTCAGGCAGTCCCGATGCTGAAGCTTTGGCCTGGAGTGCAGGCAGTTCCTGCTCTCTGGCTCTCTTCAGCGCGATCTTTCCGGCTTCGATATACATAGTGATCTCCTTGAAGAAGACTTTGTTGTTGTCGAAGAGCCTGTCCTGTATGGAAATATCCTTCAGCAGCGTCTCCTGATGCTTTTCGAGATTCCCTATTATGGACTCGATGTTCCCCTCGACTTTGGCGTAGTGGGCCTTCATCTGCTCCACTTTATTTGCTTTCTTTGCAAAAAGTCCTTTGAAGCCTTTCTTTTCTTCGGGGTCGTACTTCAGGTCTGCCACCAGCTGGCTTATCATGTCACCCACCTCGTCCATATCCTTTGCACGGACGCTTTCCAGGACAGAGTCCGAAAAGTCCGCCAGTCTCTTCTGGGCTCCGGCTCCGT
Source organism: uncultured Clostridia bacterium (assembly GCA_934255435.1). Classification (GTDB taxonomy): domain Bacteria; phylum Bacillota; class Clostridia; order Peptostreptococcales; family Anaerovoracaceae; genus Lentihominibacter. The sequence goes on from CAKQNZ010000007.1 coordinate 22,107, forward strand.
ATTTGATTATCAGATCTGAATCGTGGAGATCTATCTTCTGTGAAAAATCGTTTATCTGCTGCATCTCCTCCGGTGAGAATTTCTGCAACCTGAAAGCCTCTGCATCCTTCGGCTCCAGTTCTTTCACCGCAGGTACGTCGTCTATGTCCAGCGTCAGTGTCGGCGTCAGTGTTTCCGTGTTCATGTTGTCGGTCATTTGTTCCTCCCTTTTGTCAGAAAATATCCCATTCGTTATGTCCGGACATCACATCTCAGGTGCGCTTCACCGGCCCGTATGCCGATCCGGTCAGGTCGCCTGCATCACTTGCAGTTACCCCGGCTTGCTCCGCTCAGACAGTCTTACAGATATTATATGAAAATCCTCCGGCGTCAGCAATACATCGGAGAAAAATATTTTACATCGTTTTGCAGTTGTGTGAAAACAGCATTACCGTCAGAGCATCATCGCTTATTGACGATATCCTCCGGCGTGTAAAGTCTCAGCGTGTCCGAACCTGCTTCTTCCTCTTGAATTTTTTCATCGAAGCCCGATTCCGAAAACAGTGCATACAAGGATTTCTGCTGTTCTCCTTTAAGCTATAACGAAAAGAAAAATATCAAATCGTGATTTAATATATGTAACTCGTCCCGATCGTTCATCTGCTGTCATCTCCCATGGCGTCTTCGATGATGTCGTAATGTTCGTCGATGGCTGCTTCGCAGGCGTCACGGTCCTTTACTTCGAGGGCTGCCAGGATCTTCTGATGAGCGTTGTGAGTACAGCTACGAAGGCTGCCGCCTGAACTTTGCAGGACGTCCCTGACCCATTCCAGATAAACATCGCTCACTGCGTCCATCATCTCTATCCAGAACCGGTTGTCGGAGGTCTGCACCAGCAGGTAATGGAACTGCCGGTCCTTTGCCGCCAGCTCGTCGGTATCCTCCGGAGTCGCTTCAAGGAGCCGCTGCAGCTCTGACAGATCCGTATCACTGTTCTGTATTATTGATGCGCAGACTGACTTTTCCATGGTGCGGCGGAAGTCGCAGATGTCTTTCCGGGAAACCAGCCTTATCTGCACCAGCAGCCTTATCATTTCCGAAAATTTCTTCGAGATATTTCCCGTGAAATAATTCCCGGATCCCCGGCGGCTCTCGATGAGACCCATGTTTTCCAGCGTCCGCAGCGCTTCTCTTGTGGAGTTGCGGCTTATGCAAAGCTGCTCCGCCAGTGCCCGCTCGGTGGGGAGCCTGTCTCCGATGTCTATACTGCCGTTTCTTATCTCGCTGCTGAGGTACTGCACAGCTTTCTGGTATTCACGGCTTCCTGTGTCCATGATCGTCTCCTTTTCTGAAATATACTGTTGCTGCCGGCTCCTTCATCTACACCGGCAGCATAGGTGTCCTCCGAAAGACGCTTCAGCCCCCTATCAGTCCGGTGCCATCTTTTCCTGGTCACCTGAGTTCCTGCGTCCCGGTACGCAGGCGAACCCTCTGCTGCGGCTGCCCTTTACATGAGCTGTGCAAATACCGAAGCACCCACTACTGTCAGCAGCCCCGATACCGCTATGGAAAGGCTGCTCATGGCCCCTTCGATCTCACCCATTTCCATGGCTCTCGACGTGCCCATGGCGTGGGAGGATGAACCGATGGCGATCCCTCTGGCGATGGGGTCTGTCAGCCTGAACAGTCTGCAGACTGACGGTGCGAATATATTGCCGATGAGTCCCGTGATTATGATGACCGCCACTGTCAGCGTTGAATAGCCACCCAGTTCCTCTGAAACGCCCATGCCGATGGCTGTGGTGATGGACTTTGGCAGCAGCGTAACATATTCGCTGTGGGAAAGTCCGAACAGGATGCTCATAGCCAGTATGCAAAGCAGCGTTGTAAGGACCCCTGACATTATCCCTGCGATGATCGCTTTCCAGTTGTGTTTCAGCATGTCTATCTTTTCATAAAGGGGCACTGCCAGACAGACCGTGGCAGGCGTCAGCAGATAGCTCAGGTATCTGGCGCCTTCGTAATAGGTATCGTAGTCTATGTGCGATACCGCCAGTATGATGATGGTCACGGCGATGGAAATCAGCAGCGGGTTGAACACTGCCAGCTTGAACCGGCTCTGAAGGAAAGCCCCCAGTCCATATGCGGCTATGCTCACCGCCACACCGAAAAACACCGAGTTCTCAAACAGTTCCATTGCCTTCTCCTTTCCTGATGCCGCACGCACTCACAGTCTCTGTGATATACACTGATCCTTCAACGACTTCTTTCACACTATGCTCAGGCAGCTCCACAGCCGACACAGCCACGGTGGCCGGCGATCCCGAAAAGATCATAGTATTACCGGTGCCTTCTGCCTCTGACGCTTTGCCATCTCCCCGTCCATGTAAAATCAACTCGGCAGCTGACCCCGGACATTCCCTGCGGGGGCCTGATCCTTTTGCGGCGACTGTTGCTTCCGGTGATGTGTTCCCGGTCTTAGGAAAGACATGCGGTGATGTGGCTGCCTTCTCAGCTGACGGTCCTGTTACGCTCTCAATTCCTGAAGATCCTGCTCCGGAAAATACAGGCTGCGCCTCTTGCGTCTCCACGGCTGCCTTTCGCCCTAAACGCAGTGCGAACTGGGTCACATGCCCGGATATTATCATTACTGCTAAAGTCGATACCACGGTTATCACGCCGTATGCGATGAGATTCGGCTTTATCACGTGCCAGAGAGCCATCAGCTCCACAGCCGCCGGAATGAACATCAGTGGCATTATCTCTATGAGAAAATCCGCAGTGCCTTTAACAGTCTCCACTTTGATGATCCTGAAATGCAGACACAGGAACATGATGACCAGCCCGTAGATGCTGGCAGGCACAGGAAGCGGGATGAAATAGTTCAGTATCTCCCCCACAAATGAAATGACTAGTATTATACCGAATTGTCCGATGTACTTCATGATATGTCCTTTCGAGTCGTTTTTGTATTGGTAGTACCAATTATACTCCCCACCCTGCAGGCTGTCAATCGATGCAGAGCATACTGTATGAAGTCGGAAAAAACAGAAAACCGACTATATAGAAAAAGCCTGCGGGAATACTATATCCCACAGGCTCTCATAAACAAAATTCAATTTTTCAACGCCGTGATCGGGATGACATAGACACCATCCGGCCGCTGATATGCCGCATTGGCCAGACCGCAGACGACCCCCAGGACAGCCGGCGGCCTGCCTTTTTCCTCGTTCTCTATGTCCCTTTTTATTTCCAGAAGAGATGCAGCTGCCGTGTCTATCTGATTCGCTCCCAGCTTTATTTCAAAAGCACACCAGCTACTGTCAGGAAGTTCAACGACCGCATCGATTTCTCTGCCATTATAGTCCTGATAATGATACAGCTTCGCTCCAAAGGATTCTGCATATATCTTCAGATCCCGCTCACATAAAGCCTCAAACAGGAAACCCAGCGTTTCAAGATCATTGATAAGACTCTCAGGCGTGACCTTCAGCAGTGCACAAGCCAGTGACGGGTCTGCAAAATGTCTCTTGACAGCCTGTTTTACACGGACTGATGATCTGACCTTTGTTGCAAAAGGCGGCTGATCATCTGTTATGAACAGCCGTGCAAAGATATCAAGATATTCTTTGACAGTCTCTACATCGATATCCTCATCATCTACTTCTTTTATGTCATTCTTCAACGTTTTATTCGTTACTGTCGTACTTTCGTTCCTGGCCAGCGAACGAAGCAGCAGCTTCATTTTTATCGTATTGCGTTTGATACCGTCCATACGATATACATCGTCATCGATAACAGCATTGAGATATTCCATCGGCAGCAATGCTGCCTGATTGACAGGCAGCTCCAGACTGCCAGGCCATCCGCCCCGAACGATAAGTCTGATCAGTTCCCTGAGATCGACTTCACCTGACATCACAGGCGTTATCTTTCCATGGCAGATCTCCTCAAGAGAAACCCTGCCTGATGAATCCCCCGATTCATACAAGGACATAGGTCTCATACGCAGCTTGGCGATGCGCCCTGCACCGCTGTGCATGATACCCTTATGGTTAGGTGTTGCTGAGCCGGTCAGGATATACTGTCCTTTCTGCGGAATCTGATCTACCTTGTAGCGTACCGCATCCCAGACAGGTGGCACCTCCTGCCATTCATCGATCAATCGCGGAAAGTCTCCGTCAAGGATCAGATCAGGTGACATTTCCGCCAGCTTCCTGTTCTGAAAATTTCCGGCCGGATCGCCAAGAAAGATACTGCTGCTGCTGTGGTACGACGATGTCCATGTCTTACCGCACCACTTAGGCCCCTCGATGCATATCGCACCAAAGGTTTGTAAATATTCACTTATCTTATTGTCAATAATACGATGTATATACTTTTCTTTATCCAAAATGATCACCTCTGGTTATATTATGCCCCAACCCGAGATATTTTACAAGTTCAACCCGAGAGATTATGCTTTTTCAATCAGATTGTTTTTGCAATTCCAACCCGAGAGATTCTGAGATTTGAACCCGAGAGATTTTTCTACCGTTCCGTGTCTGCTTTT
>CAKQNZ010000008.1 GCA_934255435.1 uncultured Clostridia bacterium
GACATATACTCCCTGATCTCCTCCTGTGAATAACCAGGTTCATGCTGCTTTACAGTTTCAGTTTCCTTTATCATTTCATTCATGGCATATTATTCATTTATTTCAATTTTTTTCCTTTCACGTATATAATAAAACACTTGTAAAATATTTACAAGTGTTTTCATTCGACATTTTTCGACATATGTATCACAGATATATCTTATCTGTATAGGGATCACATCATTCGAAATCCACCATGATGTGCAGCCTGCCCAGCTGCTGGTCCTCTATGCTCTTCATTATTTCCTCTCCGTGGACCTGAAGGAATGCATCTGTTGCGGATGTGAAACCACGACGGCCAAGTTCCCTGCCGATATCCACTGAAATGCTCTCTATAAGATCTGTTTTCATCATACCGTTTTCAGGCGTGTCCGGTATCAGCGTCAGCTTCCTCAGCTTGTCTGCAGTATCTGAAAGCACATTGAAGCTTTCAGAACCTCTGAACATCCATTTGTAGTACGGCATGTACATACCGTTGAGCAGATACAGAGCTGACATTGCTTTCCTGATGAACTCCCCGCAGGCAAGATAAGCCGCCTGGCTGTCTCCCCGCTTCATGCACCTCGGATAATTGTACTGACCCGACTGAGCTATCACAGCACATCTCGCAGCTAGTTTCTTTTTCAGGACATCTTCCGGATAAAAAGATCTCAGCACATCACGCCATTTTGTGAACGCTCCGAAGTTGTCGCAGAATACTTTGCCGTTCACAGCTGTCGCCAGGAAACTTTCCGGTATCCGAAACCATTCCATGTTAGTCTCCGGTGCATGATCGAGCCCTGTGTATTTCCTGTAGAAAAACTCTACAGGCATCACTCCGACTCTGCCTGCTCCCATCGCTGTCTCCAGCCGCCTGCATCCCATATATCCAGTGGGAAGGCTGTCGTAAGCACGCTGCATCTCTTCTCCGTGCTGCCTGTATATATCCTCCGGCACCCATATGCAGAAGCCAGGTCCGAAATCATGATCCCTTGACAACTCGTCATCGAATCCCAGGCACTCTGAACCTTCGCCTGCCAGACCTGCTGCGATATATCCCTTGTATTTTCCCAGTTCATCGTTTATAAGCGTTTTACCATATTCATCAAAATAACGCTCAGACAGTTCCATACCTTTCATATGCTCAGTTTCCTTTCAGTTTTTTCAGGCTTTCTTCAACGACATGATAAAACGGTGACTTGCCGAAATCCCGCTCTATCATCTCAAGTGCCTTTTCATACCAGCGTACCGCATCTTCATCCTGACCCTTGAGATGATATACCTGCGCCAGGGCAGCACAGGCGGAAGCGTAATGTACATCAGTGCCTCCCAGCTCTTCGAAAATACCACAGGCCTTGCTGAATATGTCGGCTGCACCATCCAGGTCTCCCTGTCTGACTTTCAGCTCGCCGAGATTCGTATAAGTCGTTGCCAGTTCGCCTCTGCACTGCGGCATCAGGCTTATTATTTCAAGAGCACGTCCGACAGCTTCCTCGGCTTTCTTCATCTCCCCTGAATCTCTGTACGCCATACTTATGTTGTTGCAAAGTGCAGCCATACGGTAATCTCCGGCAAGATCAAGCCTTTCCAGCATTTCTCCTGCCTCGATGAAATATACCAGTGCTCTGTCCGGCTTTCCGGCGTTGATATATACATCTCCTGTATTTATCAGAGCTGTTGCAAAATGTTCCGATTCGCTGAATCCTTCCTGTTTGAGAAGTTCCAGCACTCTGTCGTAAAGTTTCAGGGCACGCTGCATCTCTCCTGTAGAACGGCACAGCCCGCCAAGTTCATTGCTGACTGAAATTATCGCAAAGGTGTCGCCTTCGTTTTCAGCCTCTGCAAGCCACTTTTCCATGTAGTCTCTGATACCGGACTTGTCCTTTGCTGCAAACAGTCTGTCCAGTCCCTCATAAAATTTTCTTATATCTATACTTCCGTTCATCGGATATCCTCCTTTTCCAGATAGTCTGAAATAATTGATATTCACGCTATATATTATCACAAATGCAAACAAAATCAATCACGAAGACTTGGTCCCATGAAATTTTTTCCGGAATAAAAGCCCCCGTAAATGCACATAAATATATTACGACATCAAAGCCTGCTTTGAGGGGAGCAAAAAGGATGCGAGGAATTATTTCATGGCTAACAAGGTTGAGATCTGCGGAGTGAACACATCAAAACTCCCAAGGTACAAAGACAAGGAGATGCAGGAAATGCTTGCTGCAGTAAAAGCCGGCGATATGGCAGTCCGGGATGAATTCATAAAAGGCAATCTCAGGCTCGTACTGAGTGTTATACAGAAATTTTCAGGTCGAGGCGAAAGCCCCGACGATCTTTTTCAGGTGGGGTGCATAGGACTCATCAAAGCGCTGGACAATTTCGATATGTCCCACGGAGTAAAGTTCAGCACATATGCAGTTCCTATGATAATAGGTGAAGTCCGGCGCTATCTCCGGGACAACAACAGTATACGTGTGTCACGTTCACTGAGGGATACAGCTTACAAGGCGCTGACTGCCAGAGAAACACTCAGCCGCAGGCTTCAGCGTGAGCCCTCCGTGGATGAGATCGCAAAGGAAATAGATATGAAAAGGGAAGACGTGGTGCTGGCTCTTGACTCCATACAGGACCCTGTATCGCTGTTCGAGCCGGTATTCAATGACAACGGAGATCCGGTCTATGTGATGGATCAGATCAGAGATATGAAAAACACCGATGCCAGATGGATAGAAAATCTGTCACTCTCTGAAGCTATGAAAAAGCTTTCACCAAGAGAGCAGCATATACTGGACATGCGTTTTTTCCAGGGCAAGACGCAGATGGAAGTAGCCGAAGAGATCTCCATAAGCCAGGCCCAGGTATCAAGACTTGAAAAGAACGCCCTGAACTATATGAAAAAATACGTATGAGCGGACTTTAATGCCGCTGCCGCTCCAAAAGAATACAGCTTCCGCCAGAGCGGAAACTGTATTTTTGTATTTATGTATTTATTTCAGCGCATCTTCCAGGATAGCAAGGCCTTTATATATATCGCCGTATTCAATGGTGAGCGGCGGAAGAAGCCTTATCTTGTCCTTTGCAGTGAGAGACATGAGTCCGTTTTTGAGAGCTTTCCTGACAGTCTCTGCAGCATCTCCTTCGATGGAGATACCCATCATCAGACCCATTCCTGTAACGCCCTTGACGCCGGAAAATCCCAGGATCTTTTCTTTCATGTAAGCGCCCTTTTCTTCGACTTCCTTCAGGAAATCGTCGTCTATACGCTCAAGAACTGCCAGAGCACCTGCGCATGCCACAGGATTGCCGCCATATGTAGTGCCGTGGTCTCCCGGCTGCAGTATATCGCAGCATTTTTCCGAAAACAGTGTGCCGCCTATCGGCAGGCCGCCGCCTATACCCTTGGCGAATGTCACGATATCAGGCTTCACATCAAAGTGTTCATATGCAAAGAGCTTGCCTGTCCTGCCTATACCGGTCTGTACCTCATCTATGATGAACAGTATATCCTTCTCTCTGCATATCTTTTCTGCAGCTTTGACGAATTCTCTGTCAAGAGGCACTACTCCTCCTTCGCCCTGTATCATCTCCATCATGATAGCGCATACACTGTCGTCAGCCAGCTTTTCAAGACCTGCTGTGTCGTTGGCGTCACAGTATTTGAATCCGCCCACGAAAGGATCGAAGAAGTGATGGTAATGTTCCTGACCTGTAGCTGTTATCGTAGCCATCGTCCTGCCATGGAACGAGTTATTGAGCGTTATGATCTGGTTCGCTCCCTCTCCCTTTACAGTGTTGCCGTATTTTCTCGCTGTCTTTATCGCTGCCTCGTTGGCTTCTGCACCTGAATTGCCGAAGAAGACTTTTTTCAGGCCTGTCCTCGATGTGAGTATGTTAGCGACTTTTACCTGCGGCTCAGTATAGAACAGGTTGGAAACATGCTGGAGCTTTCCCAGCTGCTCAGTCACTGCTGCCACCCATTTTTCATCGCAGAATCCAAGACTGTTTACACCTATGCCTGAGGTAAAGTCTATGTATCCTGTTCCGTCAGCTGATATACAGCGGGCACTATGACCGTGATCCGCTGCCATGTCGTATCTGCCGTATGTTCCTACGATCTTTTCTTTGTCCAGTTTCTTTATTTCATTACTATTCATTCCAGTATTTTTCCTCACTTTCTTTCAGCAGTGCCGTACCTGTACCTTTATTTGTGAATATCTCAAGCAGCAGACTGTGCGGTATCCTGCCGTCCATGATGTGTACTCTGGAAACGCCCTTTTCGAGAGCATCTATGCAGTTCTTTATCTTAGGCAGCATGCCACCTGCCACTATACCCTTGCTGATAAGCTCCTCGGCCTCAGGTATGTAAAGTTCCGAGATGACGGACTCTGGATCCTCCGGGTCCAGCCTTACGCCTTCCACATCCGACAGGAAAGCAAGCTTCTCTGCATTAAGTGCCGTGGCTATGGCTGAGGCCGCATCGTCGGCGTTGATGTTGTATGTTTCGAAATCACTGTCCATGCCCACCGGAAAAACTATCGGCAGGAAATCCTTCTCAAGCATGTCTTTGATTATGGTAGTGTCCACCTTCGTGACTTCGCCTACATATCCTATGTCCTGTCCGTCTGAATATTTTTTTTCAACGGTCAGCAGACCTCCGTCCTTGCCGCTGATGCCGGCTGCTTTGACGCCAAGGGACTGGACTTTCGCCACAAGCTCCTTGTTGACTTTGGAAAGTACCATTTCAGCCAGCTCCATGGTCTCTGCGTCTGTCACTCTGAGGCCGTTGACGAATCTTGTCTCCATACCGACCTTGCTGACCCATCTGCTGATCTCCTTGCCGCCTCCGTGGACGATTATCGGTTTGAAACCTACAAGCTTGAGAAGCACCACATCCTCGATGACGCTTTTCTTGAGTTCCTCATCTATCATAGCACTTCCACCGTATTTTACAACTATGATTTTTCTGTTGAACCTCTGTATATATGGCAGAGCCTCTATCAGGACTTCTGCCTTTTCAAGATATTTATGATTTACCACTTTGAATCTCCTTGTCTTTGCCGCTGCTGTGACCTGTCTCCGCTTATATCAGCTCCTGTAATCTCCGTTTATCCTGACGTAGTCGTATGTCAGATCGCAGCCCCAGGCCACTGCAGATGCACTGCCCTGGTTCATATCCACCTTTATCGTTATCTCTTCTTCGGACAGTATCTCCGAAGCCTTTTCCTCGCTGAACTCCTCATGTCTCGAGCCTTTGCACACAAGTACGCTGCCCTTTGCCGAAGACATGGTCACATCTATATTCTCTGTGCTGAAATCGCCTTCTGTATACCCTATGGCGCAGAGCACTCTGCCCCAGTTGGCGTCCTGTCCGAACATCGCAGCTTTGAACAGATCTGAAGATATCACCGACTTGCTGACAGCATCGGCTGTCTTCTCATCAGGAGCACCTGATACGCAGCATTCGATGAGCTTTGTAGCTCCTTCTCCGTCTCTTGCCATCTTTCTTGCAAGATATACGGTGACCTTCGCAAGAGCCTCACAGAAAATGCTGAAATCATCGCCTTCGCTGTCGATGGCGTCATTGCCTGCAAGTCCGTTTGCCAGAAGTATCACTGTGTCGTTAGTGGATGTGTCTCCATCCACGCAGATCTGATTGAAACTGTGTCCGAAATCCTCAGAAATCTCTTTCTGCAGAATATGATGCTTTATGGCTGCATCAGTATTTATGAATGACAGCATAGTTGCCATGTTTGGATTTATCATACCGCTGCCTTTGGCTATGCCTCCTATGTGGCATGTTTTTCCGCCAAGCTCGAATTCCACTGCGACAGATTTAGGCACAGTATCTGTAGTCATTATAGCCTCGGATGCCAGATCCGAGCCATCATAGCTGAGCTGTCCGGCAAGCACCGGTATACCTTCCTTGAAAGGCTTTATGTCAAGAGCCTGTCCTATGACTCCTGTTGAGCATATGGTCATGTCGCCAGGTACAAGTCCCAGAGCCGACGCTGCCAGTCTGCATGTCTCCTCTGCGATCTCTATGCCTCCCGGTGCACATGTATTGGCATTGCCGCTGTTGCAGATGACAGCCTGCGCATGGCCGTCTGCGATGTTCTGCTTCGTCACAGTTATCGGCGCTCCCTTGACTTTGTTTTTAGTATATACTGCAGCTGCACTGCACATGCGGTCGCTGACTATCATCATGAGGTCTTTCACTCCTGCAGCCTTGATACCGCTGGCTATACCGCCGGCTCTGAATCCTGCTGCACAGCATACTCCTCCATCTGTATATCTGATCATCTACACCAGTCCTTTCGTTTCTTCTATTCCAAGCATTATATTCATATTCTGTACAGCCGCTCCTGACGCTCCTTTGCCGAGATTATCGTATGTCGCTATGAGCAGCACATTGTCGTTGTTGCCTTCTACTGCTATCTCGACTTTGTTAGTGCCTGCCATCCTGTCCGCAGCGATGAATCCGTTTTCGTCTATGCTGTCTTTTACGGAAACGAACTGCTGATCCCTGTAAGCCTCCTTGATCACAGCTTCAGCTGCTGCCTTTGCACCTTCGCTCTCATATATCTTCCGGAAGCTGCTGCCACTGAAATCCAGGGCGTTACCTCTCACCGGAACAGTGACTTCCATTCCTTTAAAGTAGTCTCCTACCACAGGAGTGAACGCCGGAGGTATACTCATACCTGTCACTGCCATTATTTCAGGAAGATGTTTGTGTTTCTGTGTGATACCATACTGTCTCGGACTGCTGCTCACTTTGCCGGCTTCATATTCTGCTATCATTTTCTTGCCGCCGCCGCTGTATCCTGTCAGGGAAAATGCTGCGAAAGGATAATCAGCAGGTATCACTCCCGCTCTTATCAGCGGCATGGTGAGCATTATCACACCTGTAGCATGACATCCTGGGACTGCGACACGGTTGCTGTTTCTGATCTTTTCTCTCTGCTGCTGCGATATCTCCGGCATACCGTAGACCCAGTCAGGATCTGTCCTGTGAGCCGTAGATGTATCCAGTATCCTGCAGTCCGCCGGGGCTGCAGCCGCTATCTCTTTTGCTGCCGCATCAGGCAGACACAAAAAAGAGAGATCAGCCTTCTTTAGCATCCTCAGCCTTTCATCCAGATCCTTTCTCTTGTCTTCAGCTATGGAAAGTACCTGTATATCATCTCTCTTTTGAAAATATTCATGGATCTTTAAACCTGTAGTGCCCTCTGCACCATCAATGAAAATCTTGTATATCATAATTTCTGCCTCCAGTACTGTCAGAATCTTTATTCATATATCCGCATATTTATTCAAAACCAGAATACAATATATAATACACTAAAACACTTGAAATTGCAATATTTTTTCAATATTTCATTTTTAATTTCACATGATTTTCACAAAGAACTTATGCTTTTATGCACGCATCACCCCAGCTTCCTTATCTCCCTGCGAAGACGGACGATTATCTTTTTTTCAAGCCTTGAAATGTACGACTGGGAGATGCCCATTTTATCAGCCACTTCCTTCTGGGTAAGCTCTTTTCTGCCGGAAAGTCCGAATCTCATCTCCACGATATCCTTCTCACGGCCTGAAAGAGTTCCCATAGCGTATCCCAGCAGTTTGCGGTTCACTTCCTCCTCAAGATGTCCATATACTTCATCACTGTCAGTGCCCAGTATATCCGACAGCAGCAGTTCGTTCCCATCCCAGTCTACGTTCAGCGGTTCGTCAAGAGACACCTCTCCTTTTATCCTGCTGGTGCGTCTGAGATACATCAGTATCTCATTTTCTATGCACCTTGAAGCGTAAGTTGCAAGCTTTATCTTTTTTTCAGTCTTGAATGTGTTGACTGCTTTTATCAGACCGATGGTGCCTATGGATATGAGGTCTTCAACATTTATGCCGGCATTCTCGAATTTCCTGGCTATGTAGACCACAAGTCTGAGATTGTGTTCTATCAGCATATCCCGGTCTTTCTTGTTTCCCTTCATCGCTCCGGCCACAGCCTTTTCCTCTTCCTCTCTGGAAAGCGGAGGAGGCAGTGTGTCGCTGCCTCCTATGTAGAATATGCCTCTCTGTCTGTAAAAAAAACGACTCCACAGCTTCAAAAGCTTCTCTCTGATACTAACCATGTCATACTCCTCTCATTCCGTATATGTTTTGATATATGCCGGCAGCAGCACTCCGCACCTGCGCTCTGTGAAGCAGTCGTGACGGAAACTGTCTCTGCCGCATACTATCACGCATCCCCTGATATCGGTGACACTGCCTGACGTTCCTGCATCCCGAGCCTTCTCATGCAGCCTCATAAGGTCCACTGCTACGCCGTAAAGGACTCCTTCTGCTCCTACAGTTTCGTACGGTATCATCCTCAGCTTCGTATCCTGCACCATACCAGCCGATTCCATATCATGCCAGACTGCCTGGTCTGCGATGGCCACAGGCCTGCCGCAGACAGGATCTTTAAGACTGTTTCCTGTATCCACAAAACCTCTTGCAGACACGGTCTTTCCACCTGAAACTATCTCCATATCGAATACATACTCATCGCTGAATCTTCTTTTTTCAGCCAGTGACACGGCTTTCTTCACTGCTGCTGTGAACATGGCCGTGAACAAGGCCAGAATACCTGCTTTCATGTCTCCTGTATATATCCCAGTCCCGGAATATATACCATTGCTCTGCGAAAGCAGCAGCAGCCCCATTGTCATCCCGCCCATGAGGTATGTCACCAACACGAAAACAAAGGCTTTCTTTACGATTCCATTAAAACCGAACACCACCCCGCACAGCATCAGTGCGAAGACAGCCTCCATCAGCAGCCGCAAGATCATGTTCCCCGGCAGGAATATCGTCAGAGAAAAAAGACCGCACATCACGCACCCTGCAGCATATCTCAGCAGGAAAAACTTCCCGGATACTGACCTTCTGCATACAAGTGCTGTCAGATATATAAGCACGCCTCCCGTTATGATGTTTTCTGCAATAAGGATGTCACCGTATACTGTCACAAACGCCTCCCGTGATCTGCTGCTTTCATCACTCTGTCCCTGATTATACTCTCATACAGAAGTATAATTTGTCACAATCTGGTACATACTCCAAAATTAAATACATGCAAAAAAACACACCCGGAGATCATGTTCCCGGATGTGTTTACTGTCATCACATCATGACTTACAGTGCTTTTTTAGCTGTTTCACAGAGCTGTGTGAAAGCTGCAGCATCATGTATAGCCATTTCTGAAAGCATCTTTCTGTTGATATCGATGTTTGACTTCTTGAGTCCGTCCATCAGTCTGCTGTATGAAATACCGTTCATTCTTGCAGCAGCGTTGATCCTTGCGATCCAGAGCTTTCTGTATTCTCTCTTCTTGTTCTTTCTTCCTATATATGCTGAACGGAGAGCTCTCATAGTAGCAGGCTTCGCTGCCTTGAAAGTCTTGCTCTTTGCACCATAGAAGCCTTTAGCCATCTTTAAAACTTTTTTATGTCTCTTGTGCGCGTTTACACCTTTTTTTACTCTTGCCATTTTATTACCTCCCTACTTGCCTTACTTGCTTAATACTGCTTTGATTCTCTTCAGATCTGCACTTGTTAAAGTTGTTGCTTTTCTGAGGCCTCTCTTCCTCTTCTGGCTCTTCTTAGTAAGGATGTGGCTCTTGTATGCTTTATTCCTCTTTACTTTTCCTGAACCTGTTATTTTGAATCTTTTGCATGCGCCTCTGTGAGACTTCATTTTCTGCTTTGCCATGATGTTTTCCTCCTGTTAAAAATATATCGTTAGCTTATTTATCTGATTTCGGTGTAAGGATCATTGTAAGACTTCTTCCTTCGAAATTAGGCTTTCTGTCTATTTCGCCAACTTCCGAAACAGCCTCGGCAAACTTATCCATTACCTCCATGCCGCGGGCAACGTAATCTCTTTCCCGCCCTCTGAACCTGAGACTCACTTTGAGTTTGTCCCCGTCTTTGAGGAATTTGGCACCTGTTTTAGCCTTTACCATTATGTCATGATTTTCTATGAAGGTCGACAGTCTTATTTCCTTGACCTGAGTGGTCTTCTGTTTCTTTCTGGCCTCTTTTTCTTTTTTCTGAAGCTCGTATTTGTATTTGCCGTAATCGAGTATCTTGCATACAGGCGGGTTCGCCTTTGGTGATATACATACCAGATCCAGCTTGCTTTCGTCTGCCTTTGCCAGAGCCTCATCTCTGCTCATTATACCGAGCTGAGTGCCGTCTGTACCGATAACTCTGAATTCTTTTCCACGAATCTCTTCGTTGATCATTGCTTCTCTGCCTATTGTCCTGCACCTCCATATAAATCGTAGGAAATCCCCACATAAAAAAAGCGGATAAACATACCCGCTTCAATCAGACATATTACTTTCCTCCGCCTGTCTTTGCGGAGAAGTGACATCTCATTATTGACCCAAGCAGCTTTCGCCCTGAGGTGAGAAGCGGATAACTTCTTCTTTACTTACCTTACAAGGATACCACAGTGCAAATGCCATTGCAAGTCTTTTTTGCTGCATGATGCCTTTTGGTATGGAGGTGCCGCTTTACAGGCCGAACTCAGATACCAGCTCATCGGCTGAACGCAGTCCTACCAGTGTCTTCACAGCTTTACCGTCTCTGAACAGCATCAGTGCCGGTATGCTGGATATACCGTATTTTATTGCAAGCATCTGCTCCTCATCGACGTCTATCTTGCCTATCTTGATGTCGCTGCGCTGCGCTGCCAGCTCGTCCAGTACAGGACCCTGCATCTGGCACGGTCCGCACCATTTTGCCCAGAAATCCAGGAGTACCGGCTTGTCCGAGTTCAGCACTTCATCATTGAAATTGTCTTTTGTTATTTTTACGGTTCCCATATCGTTACCTCTCTTTCCTGAGTTTCTTTTTATAATTATATGATACACTTTTATACTGGACTGTCAAGGTGAAATTTATACATATCACAGATACATAAGTTTCCCTTATTTACGCCAGCGTCATTGCCATCCTGTACATGTCCATATCGAAATTTCTTTTCATTTCCAGGGCTTCTGCCAGATCATATGCCACTATCTCACTGCCGCATATGCCGATGGCTTTGCTATTTTCATCATTGTAGAGCAGATGTACAGCTCTGGACGCCGTCCTGCTGGCGAGTATCCTGTCGCTGGCCGATGGTGAGCCGCCACGCTGTATATATCCAGGCACGACTTTTCTGGCCTCGCATCCTGTGACTTCCTGCAGCATTTCAGTCAGTTTGTCCGTACCTATATCGACTCCCTCTGCCTTGATTATGATGCTGTGGAGCTTGCCGGACTGATGTCCCCTTATGACACGCCTGCACACATCGTTTACGTCAAGGGGCACCTCAGGCACCAGTATAGCGTCTGCACCTCCTGCCATGCCAGAGTAAAGCGCTATGTCGCCGCAGCTTCTGCCCATTACCTCCACCACTGTGGTACGTTCATGGGAAGACGATGTGTCACGTATATTCGATATCAGCGACAGTACAGTATTCACTGCTGTATCGAAACCTATAGTAAAATCAGTGTATCCCAGGTCGTTGTCTATTGTCCCGGGCACACCCATGACGCTGACTCCGTATGATGAAAGCTCCAGTCCCCCGTGAAAGGATCCGTCGCCTCCGATTATCACCAGACCTTCTATACCGAAAGCTTCGAGTATCTTTGCAGCATGTGAAAGGCCCTCCTTTGTCCTGAACCGTTCGCTGCGGGCTGTCCTGAGTATGGTGCCGCCTCTCTGGAGTATATCTCCAGCGGACTCCCAGGTCATTTCTTTTATCTCTCCGTCAAGGAGCCCCTCGTATCCACGCTCTATCCCGAAGACCTCCATATCCAGAGAAAGCCCTGTCCTCACTGCAGCTCTGACTGCTGCATTCATTCCCGGCGAATCGCCTCCGCTTGTCAGTATACCTATCCTTTTCATGACAAAATCACCTCCCTGTCATCAAAAATCAGATCTTGAAATTCTCTTTTCCTACTATGTCTGTTATCTCATCCCTGAAAGCCTCATCCGGCTCTATCCAGAGGCTCCTGTCCGTCCTGGACGAGCCGCCTTTCGGAAAATATATTATTGACTGATATCCGCCTCTGTGCCTGCGCATTGTCTCCGTCAGCTTTCTCATTACAGCAGAAAGCTCATCTTCAGGCAGCTGCGGCAGCTTTATCTTCACTATACCTTCAGGCTGTCTGTCTTTTTCCTGGATTCCGGCTGAAGTTCCTGCTGCACCACTGCCGTATGTATTTTCCGGCTTTGCCCCCGGCATACCTTCTGTATCTCTCAGCTCTTTCAGGTCCACTACTCTGTCAGCAAGTATCTTCGGCACTTCGCCTTCTTTGAAGTTCACCGTTCCTGAAACAGATATGGCAGCGTCTTCTGCAATAAGCTGCTCACACCTTTCATATACATTAGGGAACACAACGACTTCGATGGTGCCGTAAAGGTCTTCCAGGTCGACGAACGCCATCATTTTGCTGTTCTTCGTTATCAGTGTCTTGCGGTGGGTTATTATCCCTGCTACCACAGCCTTCATGCCGTCTGTGATGAAACTGTGGCCCTCGCCGCTTTCCTCGCTGTCCAGCACCTCAGCCAGCTCCTGTGAAGTCACTGAAACCATCCTGCTTATCATATCTTCATATTCTTTGAGGGGATGACCTGTTATATACACGCCCAGCATCTCCTTTTCCTGAGCGATGAGCTCCTCACCGCTGAAATTCCTCACATCAGGCAGACGGCTGCTGCTCCTGCTTTCCTCCATGGCATCGGCATTCGTCTGGAACAGCGAGATCTGACCGGCTATATTATGCTTTGCTTCAGACTGCTGAGACTCCATAAGGCTCTCATATACGCTGAGATGTGCTGCTCTGTTTTCGTTCAGCCTGTCCAGCGCCCCTGCTTTTATCAGACTTTCGATGCCTTTTTTGTTCACTCTGTGTATATCAAGGTTCTCTATGAATCCAAAGATGTCCTTTGGCATACCCTTGGATTCACGGGCTTCTATTATAGCGTCTATCGCACCTTCGCCCAGATTCTTCACTCCAAGAAGGCCGAACCTTATCTTTCCGTCCTTTACCGAGAATTTTTTGAAGCTCTCGTTTATGTCAGGGGGCAGTACTTCTATACCCATCTCGCTGCAGTTCCTCATGTATCTTGCGATGGAGTCCGGATCTCCCATGACGCTGGTCATAAGAGCTGCCATGAATTCCACAGGATGATGCACTTTGAGATACGCCGTCTCGTACGCAAGTACCGCATATGCCGCTGCATGGGACTTGTTGAAAGCATATTCAGCGAAAGTGACCATCTGATTGAATATTTCCTCTGCGGCTTCCCTGGGCACTCCGTTCCTGACACATCCATGTATCTCTACCTCGCCGTTTCCATCCAGCTTGCCGTTTATGAAATATTCCTTTTCCTCCAGCATGACATCCATTTTCTTCTTGCTCATGGCACGACGCACCAGGTCGGAGCGTCCGTATGAATATCCGCCAAGGTCCCTTACGATCTGCATCACCTGCTCCTGGTACACAAGGCAGCCGTATGTCACGGAAAGTATCGGTTCAAGGCTTTCATGTATGTAGCTGATGTTTCCCGGATTCTTCTTGTTGGCTATATATGTCGGTATGGAACCCATAGGACCAGGTCTGTAAAGGGATATACCTGCGACTACATCCTCAAAACAGTCAGGTCTCAGGTTCTTCATGAACTGCGTCATTCCTCCGCTTTCGAGCTGGAATACTCCCTGTGTGTTGCCTCCTGCGATCAGCTCGTAGACCTTCGGATCGTCGTAGTCCATAGACGAGAAATCTATCTTCTCTCCGGTATCCGCCTCTATCATTTCAAGAGCATCCCTTATGATCGTCAGATTCCTCAGTCCCAGAAAGTCCATTTTCAGAAGTCCCAGCTCCTCTATCGTAGTCATGTTGAACTGGGTGGAAAGGCCTTTATCTGCGAGATAAAGAGGCACATACTCGTCTATGCTTTTCTTTGATATCACCACGCCTGCCGCATGGGTGGAGGCGTGCCGGGGCATACCTTCTATGGCCCTGGCCATATCTATGACTTTCCTTGTAGTCTCTTCTGACTCGTATTTTTTCTTCAGCTCCGGACTTGTCTCAAGAGCCTTGTCTATGGTCATCTTCAGTGCAAACGGTATCGCCTTGGCTATGGCGTCTGTCTCAGGGTAGCTGACATTCAGCACTCTGCCTACGTCACGGACTGCCTGCCTGGCTTTCATCGTACCGAAGGTTATTATCTGAGACACCTTGTCTTCGCCGTATTTTTCGGTTACGTATTCGATGACTTCGCCTCTCCTCTCATAGCAGAAGTCGATATCTATATCCGGCATGCTGACTCTCTCAGGATTGAGAAAACGCTCGAAGATCAGACTGTATTTTATCGGATCTATATCTGTTATCCTCAGTGTGTAAGCCACGATGCTGCCTGCCGCTGAACCTCTGCCGGGGCCTACCATTATGCCGTGGCTCCTGGCATAGTTGATGAAATCCCAGACTATGAGGAAATATTCCACATATCCCATGTTCTCGATCGTAGTAAGCTCGTAGTCCAGACGTTCTTTGAGCGAGTTCATCTCTTCTTCGTCTGCCTGGGCGTATCGCTCCTGAAGACCTTTCTCGCAGAGACTCCTGAGATATGCTTTCTTGGTGTATCCGTCAGGCACATCGAAATCCGGCAGATGGAGCTCTCCAAAAGTGAATTCCACATTGCACTGCTCTGCGATCCTGGCTGTATTGTCGCAGGCCTCCGGGATATTGGCAAATATCCTGCGCATCTCGTCTTCGGATTTGAGGTAGAACTGGTCGTTTGCAAAACGCATCCTGTTCTCATCGTCCACCGTGGTACCCATCTGGATGCACATCAGCACGTCCTGGGCAACGGAGTCTTCACGTCTGACATAATGCACATCGTTCGTGGCAACGAAAGGTATACCGGTCTCCTCATGGAGACGCTTCATGTCCGGCAGTATCCTGGCTTCTTCCTCCAGTCCCTGGTCCTGCAGCTCAAGATAGAAATTCCCCCCGCCGAATATCTCCTGCATAGCAACGGCTTCTCTTCTGGCCCCGTCGTAGTCACGGTTCAGCAGCCTGTGCTGCACTTCACCTGCAAGGCAGGCAGACAGTGCGATGATGCCTTCGCTGTATTTTCTGAGAAGATCCTTGTCAACTCTGGGCTTGTAGTAGAATCCATGCCTGTAGGCCTCAGATACTATCTTCATGAGATTCCTGTAGCCGGTATTGTTTTTAGCCAGCAGTACGAGATGTCCCATATGCTTGTCCTTGTCCGCCTCTTTGTCGAATCTCGTCCTCGCCGCTGTGTATACTTCACATCCGATCACAGGTTTTATCCCGTGTTTCCTGCATTCCCTGTAAAAGTCTATGACGCCGAACATCACCCCGTGGTCTGTGATGGCAAGGGACTCGAATCCCATCTCCTTAGCCCTGGCTACAAGATCTCCTATACGTGATGCTCCGTCCAGCAGACTGTACTCTGTATGGACATGTAAATGTGTGAATGCCATTATCTCTACCTCTTTATGTTCCTGTCTGAAAATATAATGATATTTTATCATAAAAACGATTTTTTCTCTTTTATATTTATAAATTTTAAAGTAAAATATATAATGTTAAGATGATTATACATGAAAAAATTTTTTAAGATCATTTTAGCAATCGTACTGGCTGCTGCCGTTATCGCAGGCATCACTTCATTCATATATACAAAGTCTGACGACTACACCAGTGATACTATCCCTGAGAATACAAAGATAAACGGTTACGACTGTTCCGGTCTGACGTTCAGCGAAGCTGAGAAGAAACTGGCAAAAGAATGGAACAGCCGTCATATCATCGTGACCGGATCTCTCAATGAGAAGATCGCAGGCTTCACGGATTTCGGCTGTACATATGATATATCGGATCAGCTTGAGACACTGAAGCACGACAATATCGTTCTGGCTGCAGTGAACCACTATTTCCATGTACCCGTTTCTTTTGATGTCGCAATGAAGATAAAAGACTACGACAAAAAGTTCAAAAAGAAAGTCGTAGCATCGGATTTTCTCAATGAACCGGGTTCGCAGAAAAGCGTAAACGCATATGTCGATCTTTCCGACCCGGATTTCGGCATCGTCAAGGAGGTCTACGGCAGCAAACCCGATGAAGACAAATTCTTCAAGGATCTGCTGCACCATATCGAGACAGGCGAAATGAAGCTGGAATACGACAACAAGAACTACTATTCTGCACCTGAGATCACAGCAGAAAGCGAATCTCTGCTGGACTACCAGGAATTCTGCCGCAAATATCTTTCCCAGAAGATAACATATGAACTCGGCGATGATACTTTCACACTGTCTGCAAAACAGCTGAGCAAACTTCTGAAGGATGATCTTTCAGGTGATCCTGACGAGGAGGCTGTCAAAGAATATGTGGCAGGTCTTGCCGAAAAATACGACAATGTCGGCATAGCGCACGAGTTCACGTCTCTCACCGGCAAGAAGGTAAGCGTCACCGGCGGTACATACGGCTGGGAGATAGCGCAGCAGGATGAGACCAACAAACTCATCGAAAATATAAAATCCCACAAGGATGTTTCCCGCAAACCTGTATACTACGTTGCAGGCTACGGTGAATACAGCAACGACCTTGGCGACACATATATAGATGTAGACGTCACTGCACAGAAAGTAAACTTTTTCAAAAAAGGCAAGCTGGTATTCTCGTCAAGCTGTGTCACAGGCTGCAAAGCCACAGGTCACACCACCGACATAGGCACCTACTACATCATCAACAAAGTGCGTGACGTGGTTCTTAAAGGAGACAACGGCGACGGCACACAGTACGCCAGCCCTGTAAAATACTGGCTTGGCGTGACATGGACCGGTCAGGGATTCCACGACGCTGACTGGAGGAACAAATTCGGAGGCAAGATATGGCTCACCAGCGGCAGCCACGGATGTATCAACATGCCGCCTAAGAAAATGCCTTCCTTCTACGAAAAGGCCGAAGTAGGCATACCGGTAGTGCTGCACTACTGATGATCTGCACGGCAGAGATATAGCACACGATGATAAAACGAGCGTATGGTTCACTGAAAACCATACGCTCGTTTCTGTTGTTATATATTATTTTACTTTTACTCTGACTAAGGATGTATAAGGTCCGTAGACTTTCCTGCCGCTCACTGTTCTGTAAGCTCTTGACTTGACATAGTATGTCCTGCCTTTTTTCAGGCTTTTCACAGTGTACTTCACCTTTGAGCTGCCATTCACGGTTTTGCTCTTAAAACCGGAGCTCTTCTTAGTAGAGTAATATACTGTGTAGCCTGATGCTCCGCTGACTTTCTTCCAGCTTGCGGTAAATGACTTCTTTCCTGCCTTGACTTTGAAGCCGGACTGCTTTGACGGCACCGGTTTTGCTGACTTCACAGCTGTATATTCACCGGCGTAGCGGGTATCACTGCTTTCCACTTTGTAGCCTCTGACTTTGAAATAGTATGTCTTTCCTGTAGTCAGACCTGTGAAGGTGTAGCTGCGGGCCGATGATTTCAGCGTCGCTTTCTTTGTATAGGAACCATCTTTCGATGTGCTGTAGAACACTTCGTAGCCGGCAGCCCCGGAAACTCCGCTCCATGATACCTTCACCTGATTGTATGCAGCAGACGCAGCCTTGAAGCTGCCCGGTGCATTCATCTTCTTCACAGTCACTTTGCATACGGCAGTCACATCGCCTCTGGCAATAGTAGCGGTGATATTTGCTGTACCGCTTTTCCTGCCTGTCACGGTTATCTTCTTTCCGACCGCAGAAGATACTGTAACTGTGCTTTCGTCATCTGTCTCCCAGTACACAGGGTATTCCCTGCTTCCATAGTTCGTCACACTGGCTGCCAGTGTCCCGCTCTGGGCCGTGCTGATAACAAGATCCTCTGAGCTTAGCGTCATCTCCACCATCGGCAGGAGCCTGAAAGAGTTCCATCCGGCTGCAGCCTCATAGGCTTCCGATGAACCCGGAGGTATCCTGATACCTGTGACCTGCTCAGGGAATATCTGACCGTTCATTTCAGTCGGCGCATCCATGCCAGCCACTACTGTTTCCGACAGTCTTACACACTCTCCGAATGCGCCGTTACCGATGCTCTGCAGTCCTGAAGGCAACACCAGATCCCTGAGATTGCTGCAGCCGTAGAAACATCCGCCTCCCACGGTCACTGTAGAATCCGGCAGGCTGATGCGATCTCTGAAGGTATTGGCGTTGCATTTGTTGTCTTCGAAGGCTGTGCCCGACAGATCTATGGTAGTAGCTGCAAGGAAATGAGTTTTGAGATATTTCGTGATGTCGCTGTTCCTGGCAAGATACACACCCTCAGGACTTGTTATCACAAGGTCGCTGACGCTGCTTTCCGAAAGGCCTTTTTCCTTCAGTGCATTTTCTGCCGATGCTTCCAGCGTACCTGGCTCCGTGATCCTGACTTTTAGTATATTCCTTTTGTTTTCTTCAAGGGTGAACTTCTTCCATCCTGATTGTCCTGCGTAGTCTTCTCTGCAGCTGTAAGGTACTCTGACAGTTTTCACTGATGACGGCTCGTCTCCGTCTTTGCCGGTGAAAGCATCGCCGGCTGTTCTGCCTGACGTGGTGTATGCAGGCGGCGACACGCTTTTCAGCTCCAGCACTGAGTCCATCGAAGTGCATCCTGCAAAAGCGCCTCCATCTATCCTTTCAAGGGACGCTGGCAGCACTACTGACTTCAGTTTGCTGCAGTTATAGAAAGCATGCTGTCCTATTACAGAAAGGCCTTCCGGCAGCACGACTTTTTCCAAAGCAGTCCTGCCTTTGAAGGCCGAGTCCTTCAGCTTGCCAAGCGACGCATTTCCCAGGTCAAGGTTTTTCAGTGCAGGCAGTGAAGCCATGTAGTCCACGTCTTCATCGCTGATACGACCGCCTCCTGCCGTAACGACTTTAAGATCCGTGATCCTGTCCTCGCTTTGTCCTGAATCAGCCAGCACTTTGTCCATCACCTGCGAGACTCTGGTGTCTGCATCTGGCAGTGCTATGGCAGTGACTCCGCTGGCAGACACCACACTGACTTTCCTGTAACCTGTGATGCTGCCGTCTTTGACTGAGGTTGCCTTTATCCAGACATCACCGCTGTATACTGCAGTCCACTTTCCTGACTTTTCATCTATTACAAGGTTTTCTGCAGGCTCATCCTTTGATGGATCATCCATATCAGCTCTTGTGACAGCGGACCATGTGACCTTCTTGTAGCCTGCATCGTCAGGTATAGTGCTGACTTCTGCAGACACGCTGCCCTGATCCCCTGCAGCCACCTTGTCCGGTATGTCCTTTACAGATATGCTGTTTATCTTCCAGTTCACAGAGGTCTTGAAAACCTTTATGGCGTTGTAAAGTTTCTCTGCTGCTTTTTTCTTTTCATCATCGCCGGCATTCTCTGCAGATCTGGCACTGGATATGGCTTTCTGGAAATCATCCCATGCTGATACAGGGTAATATCCCGGCTCCATGTCGCTTATCCTGTCTTTGTTTGCAGATGTCATCTCGTCTGCCTGTTTCAGCATCGCTGTAAGATCGCTCTTTGAAGGGACTCCGAAAGCGCCTTTGACAGTGAATCTGAACTTCACAACCCTGCCAAGTATCTTGGCCGGGTTGTTGCCACAGAGATCTCTGCCGAAGACCAGCACATAATCACCGCTTGGCAGTACGCCTTCATCCACCTTGATATATACTTCTGAGCTTTTGTATGTACCGTGATTGTTCAGCTCTCCGGTGATATTGGCACCAAGGAACTGCAGATCGCCTTCACCGCTGTCATATTCAGCAACGACATTCTCCTCATCCTCATCATATATCTTTATCACCGGCATGTTGTTCTTCCTGAAACCTTCTTCATTGAAATTGTTCATGCCTGCTGTCATGGTGAATGTAAAGCATATATCTGTCGTACCGTCTATGGGCTGGTTTATCTGATTGAGATAGTATTCGCTGGTCCGCTCCAGCAGCGTGATATCCGACGGTACGAGCATCTGCATCGTATTGCCGCCACCTGTATTATCGTCTGCCGGCTGAAAACCGTAACTTGAGTCTGCGAACACCATATGCGGCAGCATCATTATCACGACAGCTGCTGCCGCAAGCAGCCATATCAGACTGCTGTACTTTTTATCATATATCGTCTTTCCTGTCATTGCTCCTTCCTTGTCTGTTTCTGAAAAGAGCCGCCATAAAAATTCTCATGGCGGCCCTTCTCTGCTTAGTTATATATTATTTATCATGAAAGCCTTATTTCTTTACTGTGACTTTCTTCGGTGCTGAGAAGTCACTGAGTATCTGGTCGTCTCCTACCAGCTTGTATGACCTTACCTTGTACCAGTATGTCTTCTTTCCTTTGAGTTTCGTATCGTTGTATGTACCGCTCTTCGATGCGTTCCTTGTAACGATCCTCTTGTAAGTGCCGTTCTTGCTTGTGGCTCTGTATACCTGGTATCTAGTAGCTCCCTTGACTTTCCTGTACTTCACTGTGGCCGACTTCTTGCCTGCCTTCACTGATGAGATACTTGTCTTCACAGGACTTACTCTTACAGTCACCTTGGCTGTCTTGCCGTTAGTCGTCTTAGCTGTGATAGTCGTCTTGCCAGGCGCCACTGCCTTGATAGTTCCCTTTGAAGAAACCTTAGCTACCTTGCTGCTGGAAGTAGTCCATTTCACAGTCTTGTCTGTAGTGTCTGCCGGAGCTACTGCAGCTTTGACAGTCATGCTCTGGCCTGCTGCCAGCTTCACGTACTTAGTGCTGAGAGTGATCTTCGATGCCAGAACAGGTTTTACTGTTACTTTGCATCTTGCTTCCACTTTGCTGTCTGCTTCTGACGATGCGATGATATATGCAGTACCCGGTTTTACAGCTGTGACGCTGCCATCCTGATCTACAGTGGCTACCGACTCATCGCTGGAACTCCATCTGATGCTGTCGTCGGCTTCTTCTGCAATGTCTTTGTTCAGCTCTGCTTTCAGCGTGATCTTTTCACCCTTTTCCAGGGATACTGATGTTTTGTCGATGGTCACGGTCCTGGCTGCGCCCATGGTATCGAAAGTCCACTGCGATGTCAGCCCTACAGGGAAATGGAATTTGCTTTCGTTGAAATACTGGCCCGTGTAGTACATACCGCCGTATCTCGGATTCGCAATGAGATCAGGTGTGCCTGTCAGCATGTATGTCTTTCCCTTTTTCAGTGTACCCTTAGGTACTGTGAGCTTTATAGTCGTTACAGACTTTGATTTCTCATTGTCATCATATGTGATGCTCGCCTTGTATCCGCCGTTTTCTTCCGATGCGATGACATCTCCTCTGCTGCCGTCTTCATTTACACTGCAGATGTTTATCTTTTTGAGGATGTTGCTCTCATAAGCAGTCTTTTCATCTTCTGTGAGATCTGCAGCAGCTGCCACAGGACCTTCAAGCTTCAGCGTGAAGCTGAGATCGCCGCTGGCGTTGAGTTTCTGTGAGATATTGTTCTCAAAGACGCTGCCGTTGTACTTCTGTGTCTCAACAGGATAGTCCAGAAGCTGCACTGTGCCTGACAGACCCTGAGGTTCGCTGCAGCCTGTCCAGCCGCTGTCTGTATCACTGTCGCTGTCTGCACCAGTCACGTTTATAGTGCATTTGCCGATATATACTTTATCTGTTCTTGTTTCATTTTTGTAAAGGTATATGGTAGCTTTGCCGTTTTTTACAGCTTTCACAATATAAGGTCTCGGGAATGAATGCCGTGCTTCCTGACCTTCCCTGTATACCGGCGCTATGACGTCGGTATTGTCGCAGTCAAGGGTAATACCCGTCTGGTTCTGACCGTTCGTCAGTCTCGACCCGGTCCATTTCTTCCAGTTGAACTCGATGGTGTCCCCCTGCTCCTTCACGTTCCAGTCAAGAGACTCTATATGCTCATCGTTGTAATACACTCCGCTTGGCGGTATAGGCTTTACAACGAATGTATAATAGAACTTCACTGACGGATCTTCCTTCGATGAAAGGACTATCCTTGTTTTTCCCGTTTTGACAGCTGTAACTTTTCCTGTCTCATCCACTGTTGCTATGGTTTCATCTTCTGAGGTGAATACTTTCGTGAAGGGTGCTTTTGATGTATATATTGTTATGTTCGAGCTGGTCTTGCCCTCGTATGCAGATATCTCATCTGTATATTCGCCGACAGTGACTTTGAGGTTGTCTATCTTGAAATCCGGATTATTTTTGTTTTTGATCTCGATCTCGCATGTACCTGTCTTCATCAGGAAATAATTCACTGAAAGTCTTGTATTGCTTCCCGTTACAGTAATAGAGTCTGACGGTATGATACTTTCATCAGATGACTTTGCTTCAAAGTCGTCTTTGTTCATCGCAGGTCCGTTAGTGCTGAAGCTCGCACTGTTTCCTATGCCCACCTTTGCAGCGACTTCAGCATTTTCCCAGGTATATGTCGGGAGCACCACATCATACGCCCAGCTGAAGCTGATGCTGCTGTCACTCTTGTCTGTTACTGTGATTTTTGTCTTTCCCACTTTGAGACCTGTAGCATTGTAATTTCCAAATGAAGCTGCCATGCTCATGATATCAGGATCTTCCACCTTTACATCGAAGTCGAAAGGCAGCTGCCCCGATGACAGAACTGTCAGCATTTTGCCGACAACAAGAGCCCGTTCTTCTCTTTCACTAACTGTCACTTTGCATGCTTCTGTTTTCACCGATTCATTGTTCTTGTTTGTGAGCGTGATGTCCGCTGTGCCTGCCTTGGCAGCGAAACATCTCACATTCAGTGTAGTTCCAGACACAGTTATGCTGATATACTTCTCCGGTATGACAGTGCTGTCCGATGACGTCGCTGTGAAATCGTCGGCCGACAGATTTGATATATTCTCTGCTGTGGCGCTTAGAGTCACCACTGTGCCTACGTTTGCTGTTTTTTCAGCACTTGTCCATTTCACAGACGGGGCACTGCTTTCTGCGAATGCCATCTGCGGTATCATGGTCATCAGCATCATCAGCGTGAGTACCATGCTGGTGACCAGTCTTGTGCGATAACTTTTTTTCTGTCCATTTTTGTTCCTCCTTGTTTCTGACAACAAAAACAGGACGTCACAACAAACATGTACTGTCCACGACGGTATGCGGTGCTTCGTATGGATACACCTGCATACACATCAGTGATGTGTACATCTTTATCGTTCTGTCCTTTCCAAAATGCGGGAGGCGATGCTATTTCCGAGGTCTTCGACCTGCCGTGCTGCGTTATATATGCCATTATACTGACTTTGTTCTCTACAGTCTTCTTTGCCTGCTTTTTTCGATTGTTTTTTTCGATCGTTTTATTATTTTCTTTCTGCTCATAGCTCAGGAGTAGAGATGTTCTGGCTGCCTCCCCGAACCGTTCTTCTATAACAGGCTCTTTCCAGCCTTGTTCCTCCCATACACGGAAAATATCAGGTACGCCGCTTCCTGCACGTTCGCCAATATTTATAAGGTTGAACATTTTCATCAATGCCTTGTTTCTTGGATCTGACTCTCCACCCCTGCGCATCTGATCTTTTCCTGTCCGGATATACCCCGGATTTTCAAACACGACACTGTTGCTGTCTTTCTTTATAACAACTCCTCGAGGGAGGAAAAAATCTGTATTCACAAGACAGTTTGCCAATGCCTCACGTATAGCCTTATGGACTGCTCCATGATCAGTTTACATATAATACTTTTTATTATATTGCATCATAAATAAAATAACAATACAGACATAAATGAAACGGATTCCTTTCGATCGTGGCTTTTAAAATTCCTGCCCTGACGCCCCTGCAGGGAACAGAATACAGTCCGGATAATATAAAACTACCATCCGGACTGTGTTTTATGTTTTTTTCTATATACTGCTCATCATGGTCAGTCAAGGCTCCATCTGTATTCCTGCGGCTGCTCACGCTGGCTCTGACCAGCCCTTCTGCCGGTGTCATAACTTTCTTCTGACTGCATCTGCCATTCCATTTCTCTATTGACTTCAGGTGATGATGCTCTTCTCTGCATAGTATCATCTGCAGCTCTGTTCGTCTGCCTTGTTTCATTTACATTGTCATCGTATACACTATCGGATCTACGGGACATGCGGCTCTGACTTCCTGCTCCGCTGGCAGATGATGACGTCTGCGAAGGACTGCTGACCGCAGTATCCATCGTCCTTGCCGATGACGCCGCACTTTCTGCTGTACCTGCTGCATACGGAGGCCTTACGATCTCCTCATAGAATACCACCAGACTTTTTATACCGTAAAAATCTATTATCTGGATATTATTGTTGAGATAATACTGCAGGACAATATAATTGATACCTACGCCTATGAGGAATCCGTCGTACTCCTCGATGCCATTCGTTCCCATGGAATAACTTATACGGACATATCTGCCGATCTGTGTACGAAGTATGCCGTTCATATACTGTATCGAGTTGTAATCCAGAAGTTCGCTGTATTCCGGAGGAAGCAGCGGATTGTTAGGTACGCTGAATGTTGGATTGCTGGGGAGGACCAGCGGATAGAGATCCGAACCTCCTGTCAGATTGCCAGAAAGACCGTTTTCTGCCAGCGCATCATTCCTTTCATCCACCATATTGTCGACTTTCTGCTGCTGCGACGCCGTCAGTTCACTGTCTGACAGCATAGATGTCATCTGGTCCCTGCCGATGTAGATGGCGCTGTTGTTCGCCTGCTCTGTAGCCATATATTCACCTCTTATTGCATAGTAGTAGTTTTTATAGTCCCTCTCCAGGGACTTGACAATAGACTGCCTGAGATCCTGCGGTCTGTTTGGTTTTCTGCTGCATGATGCTCATACAGCAGATACGGCCGCATCATCTCCGCTTCATGTTTGCGCATAATAAGAAGTAGGTATATAAAAGCAATGATTTCCTACTCTGTTGTGCAGTACTCCTACATTGGTCGGGAAATATGACGCACATCTGGTGCTGTAGGGATTGTAGAAAAAGAGCGAATTGTCCACGCCATTGAGTATGCCGCCTGACAGTGCCCAGTCGACTATCTCGTAATGCTCTTCTCCGGGGTCCATGTTATATACGTTCTGAGGATTGTATGAACCGCCCACGCTGGTCTTCATGCAGGTGAACTGGTTCCTCTGTTCTATGACGTTCCTGACATTGCCGCCCTCATTGATGCGGGAAAATTCACCATAGGTTATGTTCGCCCTGTTCATGATGACAGTCGCAACAGCCCGCATTCCCGTATCCCCTTCGCCGCCGGCTTCGCACTGGATAAGCCTTGCGAAAAGTTCTCTTGTGTCCATTGCTTTTTCCACCTTTCAAAATTACTGCTACGTTACTATATGACCGGGGCTATTTCTTGGTTCGAAAAATCAGGCGTTTTAATTTTTTTCCATCCCATGGTATCATCGGATAGAGGTATGAAGTACCCACCAGTGTCTTCGTACATGCCATGACTGCCATCGACAGCACGAAGGCTGCAGCCATGCCGGGCCAGCCGAAAAAGTGCGCTCCTGTGAGCATCAGGACTCTTACGAATTTGACAGCATATCCAAGTTCGATGCTGGGCTGAGTGAAACTTGCCAGTGCCACCACTGCCATACAGAGTATCGTCTGCGGCACGAACCATCCAGATGAAACAGAAAACTCACCGAGCACAAGTGCTCCTATGACAGACAGGGACATCCCCAGTGACTCCGGCGTATTCAGCGATGCCAGTTTGAGACCATCCACCGCCAGTTCCAGCAGCAGGAACTGTACGAATATACTTATTGCAAATTCCTCTTCTGTTATGAAGAATTTCAGCCCCTCGTATGTCGGTATATCGCCTTCCGCAAACAGCAGATATACCGGCGTGGCGAACAGTATCACGATGATATTCACAATCCTGAGGAACCTGAAATAATTGCCCGTGATGACAGGAAAGTAATAGTCATCC
The DNA here is from genome assembly GCA_934255435.1 of uncultured Clostridia bacterium. GTDB lineage: Bacteria > Bacillota > Clostridia > Peptostreptococcales > Anaerovoracaceae > Lentihominibacter. Next base: position 26,045 of record CAKQNZ010000008.1, read on the forward strand.
ACATCCTGAAGGAAGTCGAATATTCCCGCCGGCAGCAGTATCACAGTCGGTGAATTATCCACTATGACAGCTATCTTTCCTTCCTCGATATGGGCTGCGATTATATCAGGCCGCTGCGTATACCGGACTTTAGGGAAAGGATTCAGCAGTCCTTTTTTCCTGCCGAGAAGGGCTTCCACAAGCGTCTGTTCTGTGACCGTCAGCCCCTCTATCCGCAATGAACTGAGGCTTTTGTCCAGTCTTTCCACCAGCCTGCTGTCGGCCTTGTTCCTGAGATACACCATCGAAGTGTCGGACTTTGTCATTTCACCTATGTTATATATCTTGAATATCAGATCATTGTCACGGATACGACGCCTGATCAGTGCGATATTCGTCATCATGGACTCTACGAATCCATCCTTTGATCCTCTCAGACTCTGCTCTTTTGAGGGCTCCGAAACACTCCTCAATGGATATGATCTGCAGTCTATTATTATTATCCCGTCATATCCTGATATCAGCAACGGTACAAGCCC